>JAAUUW010000028.1 GCA_012030735.1 Acaryochloridaceae cyanobacterium SU_2_1 | reverse complement strand
GATGGAAGGGGTATCAGTCTCAAAGACCTCCAGGTACAGCAACTCTAACCCACGGCCTGAAACGGTTTGAGGCTATGTTCTTTGCATGGGAAATAGCTCAAAACCGACTTGTGTGTACACCGTAGCTTGCATAGGAGCCTGGTTATGAACCTACCACTTCGCCGAATGATTCGCGTTTTTGTCTTGGTTGTGGCTTTGATCTTCAGTGGGATAGTCAGGTTTGCTCCTGGGGCGATGGCAGCGACTAACTTAGCCAAACAACCGGCCATTGATGTCAATGTCGCTTTGGGAAATGATGGCGGTGCCCTGCAGTTTTTCCCAGCCGATCTAGAATTTGAGCCAGGTCGTCGCTATAACTTGCACCTGAGTAACCCGAGCAGCCAAAAACATTACTTCACAGCCAAGGACTTTGCCGATGGCATATGGTCACAAAAGGTAGATGCGGGGAATGTGGAAATTAAAGGGGCGATTCATGAATTAGAGCTGAGAGCCAATACAAAGGCAGATTGGGTCTTCGTGCCCCTGCGTTCAGGCACCTATTCGCTGCGTTGCACTGTGCCTGGACATACTGAAGCTGGCATGGTTGGCACGATTAAGGTGCTGGGTTGACTCTATATCCAGTGGTCATTTTCATGGCCTAGAGAGAGGTCTTGAACCCCTTGGCGTAGCATTCATGGGGGTAGCAGCTGGGGGCATTCTCCTCCGCATTCCCTGAGGTTGCTACCCCGATCAAGAATCTAATATTTCTGGCTGAAAACTTGAAGCACAGTTGAGATCTCGTTGATAATGGCTGCATGACTTATTGATGTTATCTGCTGTGTTGGCTAGAAATTGTGACAGAACCCGGACGCTATAAACAGACCGTTAATCTTCCCCAGACCCAGTTTGATATGCGCGCCAATGCGGTGAAGCGCGAACCTGAGCTGCAAGAGTTTTGGGCAAAACACAATATTTACGAAGACTTGTCTCAGCATAATTCGGGTGAGGTATTTGTGCTCCATGATGGGCCGCCCTATGCCAACGGGGATTTGCATATTGGCCACGCCCTCAACAAGATTCTCAAGGACATCATCAATAAGTTTCAGCTCTTGCAAGGGCGCAAGGTTCGGTATGTGCCCGGGTGGGACTGCCATGGCTTGCCCATTGAGCTGAAAGTTTTGCAAAATATCCAGCCTGAAGATCGGGCTAAGCTCACACCCTTAAAGTTACGCTGGAAGGCCCGTGACTTTGCCCTGAAAACGGTTGAGAAACAAAGCAAAAGTTTTCAACGCTATGGCATCTGGGGAGATTGGGAAAACCCTTATCTCACCCTGAAGCCTGCCTATGAAGCAGCTCAGATTGGTGTCTTCGGCAAAATGGCCCTCAAAGGTTATATCTATCGGGGTTTTAAGCCGGTTTACTGGAGTCCTAGTTCGCAAACGGCGCTGGCCGAGGCAGAATTGGAATATCCCGAAGGTCATAGGTCACGCAGTATCTATGTCACCTTTGATGTTAAGTCACTGTCAGATACGGCGCAGCCGCTGCTAGCGGAGTATTTGCCCAACTTGAAGGTAGCCATCTGGACAACGACACCCTGGACAATTCCGGGGAATTTGGCCGTCAGCTTAAACCCAGATCTCACCTATGCGGTGGTGAAATCTGGGGAAGATTACCTGATCGTGGCGAAGGATTTGATTGAGCCGTTGAGGGAAACGCTGGTATCTGAGCTGCAGGTGATCACGACGCTGCCGGGGAAAGCCCTAGAGCATTCGACATACCAGCATCCTTTGTTTGAACGGCAGGGACCGCTGGTATTAGGGGATTATGTGACTACAGAATCCGGAACAGGTCTAGTACATACAGCACCGGGGCATGGTCAAGAAGACTATCAGGTGGGGCAACACTATGGCCTAGAGATGCTGTCGCCAGTGGATGGCGAGGGTATTTTTACCAAGGAAGCGGGGCCCTTTGCCGGATTGAATGTGTTGAATGGCGGCAATGAAGCCGTGATTGACGCCTTGCAGTCGGCGGGTGCCCTGCTGAAAGAAGAAAGCTATGCCCATAAATATCCCTATGATTGGCGCACTAAAAAGCCGGTGATCTTGCGGGCGACGGAGCAGTGGTTTGCCTCGGTGGATGGGTTTCGGGAGGCCGTACTGGATGCGATCGCAACCGTCACCTGGATTCCCGCCCCAGGCCAAAACCGAATCACCGCCATGGTGTCCGAGCGATCGGATTGGTGTATCTCTCGTCAGCGCAGTTGGGGTGTGCCTATTCCTGTGTTTTACAACCAGGAAACGGGAGAACCCCTCCTTAACGAAGTCACAGTTAATCATATACAAGCAATTGTGGCCGAGAAAGGCTCCGATGCTTGGTGGGAATTGGACAACGACGAGCTCTTGCCCGAACCCTATCGCAGCGATGGTAATACCTATCGCAAGGGCATGGACACCATGGATGTTTGGTTTGATTCTGGATCCTCTTGGGCCGCCGTTTGCGATCAGCGCGAGGCGTTGAAATATCCAGCAGAGATGTACCTAGAAGGCTCCGACCAGCATCGCGGTTGGTTCCAGTCCAGCATGCTCACCAGTGTGGCGACCAACGGCCATGCCCCCTACAAAACCGTCTTGACCCACGGCTTTGTCCTCGATGAACAGGGCCGCAAAATGAGTAAATCCATTGGTAATGTTGTGGACCCGGCCATCGTCATTTCTGGCGGCAAAAACCAAAAGCAAGATCCGCCCTATGGGGCAGATGTCTTGCGCTTATGGGTATCCTCTGTGGACTACGCCTCCGATGTGCCCTTGGGCAAAAATATCCTCAAGCAAATGGCGGATGTCTATCGCAAGATCCGCAATACCGCTCGCTTTTTGCTGGGTAACCTCCATGACTTTGACCCCACCCAAGATGCTGTCGCTTACGAGGATTTGCCTCAGCTCGATCGCTACATGCTGCATCGCATCACGGAAGTCTTTACCGAAGTCACAGAGGCCTTTGAGAGCTTCCAATTCTTCCGCTTCTTCCAAACGGTGCAGAATTTTTGTGTGGTTGATCTGTCCAACTTCTACCTTGATATTGCCAAGGATCGTCTTTATATTAGCGAGCCTAATGCTCAACGACGTCGAAGCTGTCAGACGGTGTTAGCAATCGCCCTAGAAAACCTGGCCCGCGCCATCGCCCCGTGCTGTCCCATATGGCGGAAGATATCTGGCAATCATTGCCCTATGAAACGGAGCATCAATCGGTGTTTGCCTCGGGGTGGTTGCAGCTTAAAGATCAGTGGCAAAATCCTGATTTAGCCAGTCAATGGGTAGCGCTGCGAGAGATTCGCCAAGAGGTGAATAAGGTGCTGGAACAGGCTCGGGCGGAAAAGGAGATTGGCTCTTCTCTGGAATCGAAGGTGTTGCTGCACGTGAGCGATAGGGCCTTGTATCAGCAACTTGCGGCGATGAATCCTACTACGGGCAAGGGTTCTAATGGCGTGGATGAGTTGCGATACCTATTTTTGGCTTCGCAGGTTGAATTGCTGGATACACCTAAAAATTTAGAGAAGTTGAAGTATCAATTTCAGTCTGAAACCGTCGGTGTGGGGGTGGTGAAGGCGGAGGGCGAGAAATGCGATCGCTGTTGGAATTACTCTACTTATGTGGGTCAGTCGAAGACCCATCCCTTGTTGTGCGATCGCTGCGAAGCCATCATCGATAACTTAGTCGCCCAAGGCCAAATTCGCTAAGTTGAAGATGGACGTTGACCAGTGTCGCCATGACCATCCTTGCTTACTTAGTCAATCAATATCCCAAGGTCAGCCATAGCTTTATTCGTCGCGAGATTCTTGCCCTCGAAGCCCAAGGACTAACCCTACACCGATATTCCCTGCGCCCCTGCCCTGACCAGTTGGTGGATCCAGCCGATGTAGCAGAGCTGGAGCACACACGAGTTGTCCTCGCCGTGGGGGCCTTGGGGCTACTCCTTGGGCTAGTGCGAGTAGCAGTGGGGGGGGGACAAGATTTCTGAAAGCCTTACAGCTGACGCTCCAGATCGGTTGGCGCTCGGACCGGGGCCTGTTTCGGCATTTGATCTATCTAGCCGAGGCCGCTGTTCTGCTCAGATGGCTTACCAAGGCCAAGGTCAAGCATCTCCATGCCCATTTTGGCACCAATCCAGCAGCGGTAGCCATGCTATGCCATGCCTTGGGTGGCCCTAGCTATAGCTTTACAGTTCATGGGCCCGATGAATTTGATCAACCGCAAGGATTGCATCTGCAGACCAAAATTGCTCATGCTGCCTTTGTGGTGGCGGTCAGCTCCTTTGGCCGTAGCCAACTCTATCGCTGGTGTGATCCCCAAAGCTGGTCCAAAATCAAAGTGGTTCACTGTGGGTTAGATCAGTCCTTTCTCGGTCAACCCTGCACACCGATTCTGGATACTCCCCAACTGGTCTGTGTGGGACGGCTCTGCGCTGCTAAGGGACAGTTACTCTTGGTGGAGGCTGTGGCCCAATTGATCGCCACGGGTCTGGATATTAAGGTGACTTTTGTGGGAGATGGTGAGTTGAGATCGCAGCTAGAGCAAGCCATCTGCCAAGCCAATCTAGAAGACAACTTCACGATCACAGGTTGGGTGAGCAGCGAAGAACTGCGCGACCATTTGTCAGCCGCCCGAGCCATGGTATTACCCAGTTTTGCCGAAGGTCTACCCGTGGTATTAATGGAAGCCTTGGCCCTGGGCCGGCCCGTGATTTCCACCTATATTGCAGGCATTCCAGAGTTAGTGAATCCTGGCATCGAGGGTTGGCTAGTCCCGGCGGGTTCAGCAGCGGCCCTCAAGCAAGCCCTGAAAGACTGTTTACAGGCAACCCCCGCCCAACTCGCCACCATGGGTGCAGCAGGAGCAGAGCATGTCGCCCTTTGCCATAATATCGCCACTGAAACAGCGCAGTTGGCACGGCTATTTCAGCAGTCAATCGATACTGCTCCAGGGGCTATGCAACCCACCAGTCTCGATCTAAACAGATAGAGTCTCGATCCAAAATTTGCACATTGTCATCCTCTCAGAGCAGGGAGTATACTAATCACTCCGATGCTCCAGAGGTGAAGATCAGCGTGAATAGAGGACAAGAGCCTGACATCCAGTCTATTTTGCAGGACAAAGTATCTCGCCGACTTGATCCGCCAGAGGACCACCAGATTCCCTCTCCAGCAACTGCAACAACCGAGGTAGGTGATCAAGCCTCTCACTCTAGGAATGGCACCCTTGATGCTCATGACCTACCACCCAGTCAGCCAACCGCTGGATGGTCCGTCGAAGAGAGCGAAAAACTCTATCGGATTCGAGGTTGGGGAGAGCCTTATTTCTCTGTAAATGCAGCGGGTCGGGTCACCGTTTCTCCTCAGGGTGATCGCGGCGGCTCCTTAGATTTATACGAGTTGGTGCAGTCTCTAGAACAGCGAGATATTCATGCCCCGCTCCTGATTCGATTCTCCGATATCCTAGCGGATCGCATTGAACGACTCAATGCCTGTTTCGCCAAGGCAATCGCCCGCTATAACTATTCTGGACGCTATCATGGTGTCTTTCCCGTCAAATGTAATCAGCAGCGCCACCTGATCGAAGATTTGGTTCGCTTTGGCCAGCCCCATCAATTTGGTCTTGAGGCGGGGTCTAAACCGGAATTATTGATTGCTATTGCCAGCCTCACTACCCCTGGCGCCTTGCTGATTTGCAATGGCTATAAAGATCTCGAATATGTGGAAACAGCCATGCTCTCTCGGCGGCTGGGGCATCAATCCATTATTGTCCTCGAACAACTGGATGAGGTCGCCTTGGTGATTGAGTCTAGTCGTCGCCTGCAAATTCAACCGACCTTAGGGATTCGAGCTAAGCTCAGCGCTAAGGGGATTGGTCGGTGGGGCAGTAGTGCCGGCGATCGCGCCAAATTTGGCCTCACCATTCCTGAAGTTGTGGTGGCAGTAGAGCAATTGCGTGCAGCAGGCTTATTAGAGGCCCTCCAACTTCTGCATTTTCACATCGGCTCCCAAATTTCGGCGATTAGTGTGATTAAGGATGCCCTGCGAGAAGCAAGTCAAATTTATGTAGAGTTAGCCCGCCTAGGGGCTAATATGCAATACCTAGACGTCGGCGGCGGTTTAGGGGTCGACTATGATGGCTCGAAGAGTAAATCAGCGGCATCGAAAAACTACAATATGCAGAACTATGCCAATGATGTGGTGGCGGAGGTCAAGGAAGCCTGCGCGGAAGCTGATATTTCTGTGCCGATCTTGGTCAGTGAAAGTGGACGGGCGATCGCATCCCATCAATCCGTTTTAATTATGAACGTTCTGGGCAGCAGCATTAGCCAAGACTATAGCGTTGCTCCCGTCCAAGCCGATGAACATCTGATCATCCGCAATCTCTATGAAACCTATCAGTCCATCGATCCAGATAATTACCAAGAAGCCTATCATGATGCCTTGCAGTTCAAGGAAGAGGCTGTCAGCCTGTTTGGATTTGGCTATCTGAGCTTGCAAGAGCGGGCCAGGGCAGAGCGCATCTGTGGTGCTTGTTGCACAAAGATTTTAGCCATCGCTCGCCAGGATAATGACCTCGCCGATGACTTAGAAGATCTAGAACGGCGCATGGCCTCTCTTTACTACACCAACCTCTCGGTCTTTCAATCGGCACCCGATACTTGGGCTATCGATCAGTTATTCCCGATCATGCCCATTCATCGCTTAGAGGAAGAACCCACCCAGCGCGGCACTCTTGCGGATTTAACCTGTGATAGCGACGGCAAAATTGATCAGTTTATCCATGCACGGGACACCAAAGCAGTGTTGGAGCTACATCCTCTGCGTTCAGGAGAATCCTACTATCTGGGGATGTTCTTGAATGGAGCCTATCAAGAGGTGATGGGTAACCTGCATAATTTATTCGGTGACACCAATGTTGTACATATCGATCTCACTCCCCAGGGGTATCACATAGCCCATGTAGTCAAAGGGGACACCATTACAGAGGTTTTGGGATATGTCCAATATGAGGCCAAGGATTTACTAGAGAAGGTTCGCAAACAGTCAGAGTCGGCCTTGCAACAGCAACAAATTACCTTGCCCGAGGCTCAACTCTTGCTCAAAAACTACGAGCGCAGCCTGAGAAGCTACACCTATCTTAAATCTGTGGACTTGGCAGACTAGCCTCGATGTAATTATCTGTTGCAGAAGGTTACGGCTTAGAAATTTTAATCACAAAGTTGATCATCGCTCCTAGATCAGATGGGCTGCTGGTTTAAGCTTTGAAGACAGGTGATTATGGCCATCTCAGCGGGATCTCAGTGATTAAAGGCCGATGTTCTAGAGCCTGAAGCATCTATGATTATCCAACTTTGGTATCGGTTATATCCAATCTTGCATCCCTTATTCATTGGTCTTTGCATGGGTCTGGCCTGGGGCATGGTGGGGTTGTTTCTGTGGAATATAGGGGCTGCGATCGCATACAGCCTCAAAACCTCTCAGCGAATGCATCAAATTCCCTGTAGTCAATGCCAATACTTCACCGGTGACTACCGCCTGAAATGCACCCTGCATCCCAGCATTGCCCTGTCAGACGCTGCCATTCACTGTGCCGATTTTGCTGCACCTGCAACATTAACCCTAGAAATTTCAGAGCCCTAAACCTGTCCGCCTAGATGTCTCAACCTGTTAACCATTTACAGTAGGGATTTTAACCTGAGAAGGCGATTGATCAACCGCTCCAAACCTATAGCTCAAGGCGACCCAGGTTTTGCGGTTACCTCAGGTGAATCAAGCTGAATTGTGCCAATAATGGCACGGCTTTTGGCCGCTAAACCATTATAAATCTCTACTTTTTGGTTATAGGTTTCCAGCTTTTTACCAAACTGAGTGACCTGATTTTGCAAGCTCTGAACTTGCCAGTTATAGTTCTCGACCTCGGCATTATAGAGAGATCTGGCCTGCTCATACTGAGCCACTAAATTGGCATTGCCTCGGCTGAAAGATGCCTCTGCTTGTTGCTTTAAGCCCGTCAGGTTAGCCTGCATTTGTTCTAAGGTTTGGCGGCTCGTCTTTAAGTCTTCCTCCGCCCGTTGGATCTTGTCTTTTTCTTCCTTGAGGCTGCTCTCTAGGGCATTAAGTTGAGGCTCTAACGCTTGCACTTGAGTTTCAATGCTAGCTAAAACACTACGGGAGCGCTGGGCGAAGGCGACCACTTGTTGGCGATCTTGAAAATATTGTCGATAATGTTTTTCGAGCACTGGGTCACCCAACTCCGAGAGGGTAGTCCCCAAATGAGAATGTAATTCGTTAAGGTAAATTTCAGGGTCACCCGCTGCATACGCCTTAAGGACAGACAAAAGGTTGGCATCCTTAACCCGCTGAACCGCTTGCTTTAGTCTGGGGGATAATCGCTGACGCTCCTGTGAACTCAATTCTTGGTAAGCAGCATGCAGCATCTCATGGGCAGCAGTCATTTCCATCATCCCTGCTAAACGCGGTTCGGTGACAGATTGGATGACGATCTTGCCCTGATTGCCATCGCTCGTAAAGCAACCGAGCAAAATTGTCTCCTTGGTATGTCCCGTCACATTTCGGCAGAGGTTATGGAATTTTCCCTTAGGGGCAATTTCAGGATCTTGCTTATAAAACAATTGCTGGGCCTTCTCTGTCATGGTTGTCTCTAGAGCTAGCTGGGCAATCTTGGGCGAACTTGGGAGATAGATGGGCGGAAAAACTTGGCGGTAGAGCATCCATCCACCCCCTAATAGAAATAGGGATAGGTAAAACAGGTAGCGGCGAGGAAGTCTCGTTTTTTTCATCGGAGTGGGTCTGTACTGAGTCGCTTCTTTCAAGGTAGACAAATTTTCTGCAAACTTCGACTTAAGAGCAGCTACCTTCTAAGCTGGCTAGCCACTACAGGTCTGGCCTTGCTGATCGGCTCAGGATGATTGTTTATTACTGATTATTGGGTGTCTCTTGGGTCGGGGGAGTGCTGATCATCACTCTGTCCAGGCAGATCAGATCACAGCCTAGATAGCCGCAATCGAGGACGATAGCAATAACACCTATTGCATAGATGCGGACAACGCAGGAGGAAAGTATGAAGTTCTCTCAACGCGCCCTTTCAGTACTCTCAGTCTCTTTTCTATCCCTGATGGCAGCGGTGCCAGTCTTAGCAGCCCCAGCCTATCTGGTCGGAGAGTTCGGCAGCCGGATCAATGTTCGGTCACAGCCGACGACCTTTGCTTCTTCTCCTCACTTTGGTTTAGTGGGCGATCGCGTTGAAGTTATTGATATTACTTACAATGACGAAGATGGTTACGAATGGTACTATGTCGAGTTTGCCTCCGGTGCTCGGGGTTGGATCCGCGGTGACTTGGTGGAAGTCCAAGAACCATAGAAAGCCTCAAAGAATCTTTTTAATATCTTTTTAATAGAGATCTAGACACAGCAAAGGAATGCCCCTTGGAAAGCTGCTCAGAAGACTTGCCAAGGGGCATCGATCTCTCGGTTTAAAAATAAAAGAGCGCTGTTTTCAACGCTCTAGTCTAGAAATCCAGGGGCTAGGGGGTTAACCTAACGACCAGAGGTAACCTGATCCTTCGCTAAGAACTTTTCTAGCTCCGTTAGGGCTTCAGCATCCACCTTGGTTTGCATCGGGCAGAATTTGGGGCCACACATCGAACAAAATTCTGCGGTTTTGTAGATATCCGCTGGCAAGGTTTCGTCGTGATATTCACGGGCCCGCTCGGGATCAAGGGATAGCTCAAATTGACGATTCCAGTCGAAATTGTAGCGGGCGGCGGAGAGTTGATCGTCGCGATCTCGCGCTCCCGGACGATGACGGGCAATATCAGCCGCATGAGCCGCAATCTTATAGGCAATCAGTCCATTCCGAACATCTTCAGCATCCGGTAGACCCAGATGTTCCTTGGGGGTGACATAGCAGAGCATGGCCGTACCATACCAACCCGCCATGGCCGCCCCAATCGCTGAGGTAATGTGATCATAGCCAGGGGCAATATCTGTCACCAGGGGTCCAAGGACGTAGAAAGGTGCTTCCGAGCATTCTTCCATCTGCTTACGGACGTTGAATTCAATTTGGTCCATGGGTACATGGCCGGGGCCTTCCACCATGACCTGCACGTCATGCTCCCAAGCTTGACGGGTGAGCTGACCCAGGGTTTTTAGTTCCGCTAACTGGGCATCATCAGAGGCATCATGGGTGCAACCTGGTCGCAAGGAATCACCGAGACTAAGGAGACATCATATTTTTTAAAAATCTCAATGATGTCATTGAAATGGGTGTATAGCGGATTTTGCTGATGATGATGCAACATCCACCGGGCCAGAATACCCCCGCCCCGAGAGACAATACCAGTGATGCGATCGCGCACCAGCGGCAAATGCTCAATCAAGATACCTGCATGAATGGTTTGGTAATCGACCCCTTGCTGGGCATGTTTTTCAATCACATGCAAAAAGTCATCCGCCCTCAGATTTTCAATGGTGCCATGGACACTTTCTAAGGCTTGATAAACAGGAACCGTACCAATGGGGACTGAGGATTCATTAATAATGGCCGTGCGAATTTCATCTAGGTTGCCGCCACCGGTGGACAAGTCCATGACGGTATCAGCCCCATATTTGACAGCTAAGCGCAGCTTATCGAGTTCCTCTTCCAGGTTGGAGGAATTGGGCGAAGCGCCAATATTGGCATTTACCTTGCATTTGGAGGCAATCCCAATCGCCATTGGCTCCAGATTGGGATGGTTAATATTGGCAGGAATAATCATCCGACCCCGCGCCACTTCATCTAGGACGAGATCTCTCGGTAAGTTTTCGCGTTGGGCCACATAGTCCATTTCTTCGGTAATTTGGCCTTGACGAGCATAATGCATCTGGCTGACATTGCTTTGTCCTTGCCGTTGGGCAATCCATCCTTGGCGCATATGAAGTTCCTCAAATTAACAGCTTCCCTCCGCCGGTGCTAACCGGTCTCAGGTTCTAAGGGTTTGATCTCAGCCACAGTAGAATTGGCACCCCTAGCTTGCATTAGATCCTAGCATTGACGAGCAAAGCCGATGGAATCAATTTCATTAAATTTTTGTGTGTTTTAATGGGTCAGCGGGTCAGAGGTGTGACCTTGAGGAAGGGCCAGAAGAGTGGCCCCGGAGGATGGGCTAGATTGATCCTCAACCCAAAGGTCGGCGAAGAGGAAGGATGACGCCTCATTCAGGCTGTTGTCGCGCCCAAGTATTGAGCCCCAGGCGGAACTGAGCAGAAAAAGATGGTTGTTAGAGTTCGTCAGCATGTCAATCCCCTTAGTAAAAAGTTTCAGACTGCTACCCCAACCCCAGATTGGCAGGCTATTTATGAGGTTCAACAGCCCTTGCATCTAGATATTGGCTGTGCTAAGGGCCAATTTTTGTTAGAGATGGCTCAAATCAGGCCCGACTGGAATTTTTTGGGTGTAGAGATTCGCCAGCCCCTTGTTGAGCAAGCCAATTGGCACCGCGATCGGTTGGGGTTGCGGAACTTACATTATCTGTTTGGTAATATCAATGTTTCTCTGCCTGTGCTGCTCTCTCATCACTCCGTGCAGGGTGTCACCATTCAATTCCCTGATCCTTGGTTTAAGCGCCGCCAGCAAAAACGACGGGTTGTACAGCCCCAGTTGGTGGATGAACTGTCTCGTTGTCTGCAACCAGGCGGGTTTGTCTTCATTCAATCTGATGTTAAGGAGGTCGCGATAGAAATGCGCGATCGCATTGCTACCCATGCCGCCTTTATCCTTGCCCCTAGTGGCCAAGACTGGCTAACCCATAATCCGCTCCCCATCGCCACAGAACGTGAGCGTCAAACCCTTGAGCAGGGATTACCCGTCTATCGATCCCTCTTTGAGCGCGCCGATATCTAAGCTTGCAGCCGCCTGAAGCAAGGCTAGCTGCTCACAAGCTGTCCTCACCCCTTTACAATGGGATCAACCCATCCTGTGATCAACGTTCGGTTGCGCCTGTCAAAACTAAATCCGTTCATTTTTATTGATTCGGATTAGATATTCAGAACTTGGCTGGCAACCTTAGGTAGCGATGGAACAATCACACATATTGCATCTGGCGAAGGAGACTCTATGGTCTTGTCTAAGGGCTTTGAAGTGGAGGTTTATACCGGCACACCAACCGGTGAAATCGTTGGTCTATCGGATCAGATTGTCGAGGCCTTGGATGGATTTGTGCGAGAGCCAGATAGTCGCAATGTCGAATATACAACTGCTCCGGCTCATCAATATGAGCAGCTTCTGTGCGACTTAGTGCGACCTCGACTGCGACTGCGCCAATATTTGCAGACCCTCGGTGACTATACCCTGGTGCCGGGCAGTACCCTGCCCTTGGCAGGCAGCGATCGCTTCTATCGCTCTGATCCTGAAAATCCTTACCATACTTATATAGAGCAAACCTACGGAACCAAGGTTGTCACAGCCAGTATTCATATTAATATTGGCATTCCCGATCCAGAGCGTTTGATCCAGGCTTGCCGATTGGTGCGCTTAGAAGCACCGCTGTTTTTGGCCTTAAGTACATCCTCTCCCTTCTGGGGAGGGACCGTGACAGGCAATCACTCAACTCGCTGGGCGGTCTTCCCTAAAACTCCCCTCGAGGTGCCTCTGTTTACCAGTCATCGCCACTTTATTGACTGGACAGAAACTCAACTCTTGCTGGGCAAAATGCAAAATGTTCGCCATCTGTGGAGCTCAGTGCGGCCCAATGGCAATCACCGCCCTTATGACCTCAATCGTCTAGAACTAAGAATTTGCGATTTGGTCACCAATCCCCTCCATTTATTGGCAATCACTGCCCTGCTGGAAGCTCGAATTCTCCAACTGATGGATGATCCCAATCTTGATCCTCTCTTGAGCAGCGATTTCAAGTCAGATCCCCAAGCCCTGGCTGATCTGGCCGATGCCAACGAACAAGCTGTGGCCCACCAGGGCTTAGCAGCCTCTTTAACCCATTGGCAAGATGGTCGTCAGCTTCTCGCCCAGGACTGGATTGAAGAACTCTATACAGAGATCTGGCCTACAGCTAAGCAAGGGGGTTTTAGTTGTTTCCTAACACCCATTCACGAGATCCTCAGGCAAGGAACCGATGCACAGCGATGGCTAACTCTGCATCAACAGGGGCAATCTATCGCTGAGATTATCACCGCTGCCATCACCGCCATGTCTGTTACAGAATTTGAGCTGCAAGATAAGCTCTGCAAACCGATTACTGTATAGGCTTGCTACTCTTCATAAAATCTAAGCGACACTATGCTGCGGGTTGTCCTCGTTTATCCTGAAATTCCGCCCAATACCGGTAATATTGCTCGAACCTGTGCCGCCACTAACACTGAATTGCACCTGGTTGAACCCCTCGGCTTTGAAATTAGCGATCGCTACTTAAAACGAGCGGGCCTAGATTACTGGCCCCTGGTCAGCCTACATAGTCATTCATCCTGGTCAGCGTTTACTGCCTTTTCCCAGGCACAGGGAGGACGGTATTTGAGCTTTAGCACCTCAGGTACCACCAGCTACCTGCAATACCCGTTTCAAGCAAAGGATTGGCTCATCTTTGGCAGTGAATCCAAGGGATTGCCTCCAGATATTCTCCAAGCTTGCACAGCCACTCTCCGCATCCCCATGGCTCAAGACCAAGTGCGCAGCCTTAATCTATCGGTCAGCGCAGCAGTTGCACTTTTGAAGCGAGTCGACAACTAGGCTTGATTCATTAGCTCAAGGCTTCCCTTCTCAATCCGGTAGGGGGATTGATTCTCTGGCGCTATTTTTACTGAAGCAATACAGCCCTCAACCGGAATTTCATTGGAATTTCAGTAGTTCTACGGGAGCTATTTGCGTAGAAGATGGGCAAATTAGATTAAAGCTATACCCCCACACCTTGGGGGAAACACTACCAAGACTGACCCTTTAGTCTGGCCTTGCCTAGGTAATTCTGCCTGGTGAGCTAGCCGAAGATGACGGGTGTCAGAGATCTTTAATTCCTGTCTCTCTCTACCTCAGAGCTAAGGATCGCTTAAGAAAGGAGATCACCAATCTGCCCTTAAGCTTGTCTAATTGTGAAGATTAAGGTATTTTTACCTAATATGCTTCATAGCTTATCAGCGTTAGAAGACTATTTTGTTATCACAAATGTTATGAGATAATTAAGAATCACTAACCTGCCCTTAGAGGTTCTCTTCGCTTATGCAAGGTTACTCAAACCTGAGAATTTCAATTCTGAATCATGAATAAGCGCTTTGCGCACTTAGGAGGTCTGCATTGAAACGAGAAATTCCGCAGAAGATTGATAAACCCGCCAGTTGCGTAGGTTCTCAGGTGTATTGCACCGAAAAAAACGGCAAAGTTGGATCAATTTTCCTTCGTCGAACTCGTTCTGCCACTGTCTTGGGATGTTTAATGACCCTCAGTGCCTTTGGCGGATTATTTCCTCAGATCAAAGCTGCCAAAGCTTTTGACTCTGCACCCAATCAAACCCTGGAAACGGGTCTCCAGCTATCCCAACCCCGCTCATAGAGATCTCATTTTCGTCCACTGGCTTGAATTCTGTATTCTTAAAATCTTCCTCAACTCAAGCACCAAACTCTCTTCTAACACCTCAAAACGCTAATGCTCTAGCGGTGTCCTTTACCCAGAGCAATCTGCTTCCGACTCATTCCCTCCTCTCTCTAGAGATGGTTCCAGTTTCACCAGTGATATCAACAAATGTCCTGGACTCTTTAGAGCGTTTGGATTTTGACTCTAAAAATACCCTGCTGGCCCTAGAGAAAGGAGCGGCAGCCTCCAGTTTAATCCCTGATCAAGCAGGGCTACCCATCATCAATGTCGATGATCTGCTCTCCACAGAGGTTACACCCGCAGGAATTGGCGAACAGGCTGATTTGCTCAACCCCAACACTACAGAACCCGCTGCCTCAAGATTGCCCACTGTAGGTGGTATTCCTAAAAGCTATACCGACAGAAAGGAAGCTGGAGTAGATGCAGAGCAAGTCGTCACGCTCCCCAATGCTGCCATCCCTGAAGAGCAAATTCCTGATCATGCGGTGTTGCCCGACATTGATCTAGCTGAGACTATTATCTCTAATGATCAAAATTCAGCCTTGATTGACTCGGGGGCAGTTGTACATAAGGTTCAGCCTGGAGAAACCTTAGAGGATATTTCCCAACGCTATGATATCTCTGCCCAGGAGATTATTAGAGCGAACGATCTTGAAGATCCTGATGCCATCAGTTCGGTGACGGCTCTGCGCATCCCTGCCCATCAGTCCTTGTCCTTGGCATTAAATTCATCGACAGCCTCATCCCTCAATGTCTCTGAGCAAGAGACATTAGGTCAAGCACAGCCAATAGAGCCTGGGCCGGTAGCATCTATATCCAAAACTGTTGAACCAGATCAGGCCCAATCAGAGGAGCTGATCAATCAGTCTTCCCTGAATCAGAACTTGGGAAGTCAGCCCTTGGCGCTGTTACCTTCCCCCGCCGCCTCAGAGGTGCAGGCTCCTGCAGCCGATCTGGATCAACCAGAGTCCTTAGCATTTCGGACTATATTTCCTCAAGTGCCCAGTCTGGAGCTGCCTCCTCTATCGCCGGCAGATGAGTACTTGCCCAGCCAGATGTTAACAGGCCCTCAAAAATATGTATGGCCTGCTCAAGGGGTATTGACCTCTGGTTATGGCTGGCGTTGGGGACGAATGCATCGCGGCATTGATATTGCAGCGCCTATTGGAACACCGGTTGTGGCCTCTGCAACGGGTACTGTAACCACCGCTGGCTGGAATAGTGGAGGGTATGGCAATCTCGTGGAGGTTCTGCATCCTGATGGTAGCTTGACGCTCTATGCTCACAACGATAGGTTGAAAATCCGGGTGGGTGAAACGGTCTATCAAGGTCAACAAATTGCCGATATGGGTAGCACAGGCCGCAGTACGGGTCCTCATCTCCATTTCGAATTGTATCCAGCGGGTAATAAAAGTGCCATTAATCCGGTTCCCTTTCTTCGACGGATCTAGGGGCTATTAAAGCCTGTTTTTGAGGCCAAACTTGTCAGACAATATCTTGTTGACCCAGAGAGGCTTGTTTTCTCTGGGTTTTGTCTTGGGGACTGCTGTTCTGGTTTATGATGCGAGATGCCTTGACTATCTGCTAACTCTGGGCTACGTATCGATGCTGCCATGAGTCATCCTAGATTAAAGGAAATTGCTACTCTCCTCAACAGTCTCGACTCTCGAGATCGCCTTTTGGCCTTAATTGAGCTTAAGGAGCTGCCTGCTGCTGAAGCGCTGCCTTTCATTAAGCAAGCTATCGAGGATCAGAATTTACCGGTGCGATCGCTAGCAATTCGCACTTTGGCTGCCAAGCCAACCCCTGAGTCCTATGAGATTTTGACCAGGCTGCTGATTGAGGATCAAGATTACGAGGTTCGGGCAGGGGCAGCGGGTGCCTTGGGCTATCTTGATGATCTGCGGGCCCTGCAACCCCTGACGAGAGCGTTTTTTGAGGATACGGCTTGGTTGGTTCGCTTCAGTGCAGCGGTGTCCTTGGGTAATCTCCGTGATCCCCGTGCCTATGATGTGTTGGTTCATGCCTTAGATCATCAGGAGGCGGTGATTCAAGAGGCTGCGATCGCAGCCCTCGGTGAAATCAAAGCCCTCGGTGCCATTGATAATTTACTCCGCTTTGTCCAGTCCCAAGACTGGATGGTCCGCCAGCGTCTTGCGGAGACCCTCGGACAGTTACGCGATCCTAAAAGTATCTCTGCCCTCAAATATTTGAGCAAAGATGAGCATCACAAGGTCTCAAGGGCAGCCATCCTGGCTCTGCAACAATTAGGAACCCTTCCAGAAACTGAATGAGGATCAAACCCAAAGTCCCTCGGTGTTTCCTTGCTTAGCCTCACAGCGCCTGTCCTCACAATTTCGGTTATCACAGCCAGCAAAAAACGGCTAAATGTAGCTCATGAGCAATTGAATCATCCCTGCGATCGCAGCTAAAGATGCCGTTTCGCTAGCGGTATGATAGTTCGTCGTTGGTACTTGTAAGGTCGTCCCGTTGATTGCCCCTTCTGTAGCAGTGACAAGACGTCCTAATTCAGTCCGGCCTAAGGGATAGGGCTTGCTACGAGTCTCGTTTTGAATGGCAATATACTCATCCTTAAAACCATAGGACAGCCCTAGATCCTCACAGCGAGTGACAAGCTCTTGGGTCATGGCAACAGAGAAGGGACCATTCGCGTCTTTATGGCGTAGCGCAATCTGCTGAGCATCAGCATCCTCGCGGGTCACATAGGGACTTGTATCAAGGACGACCAACCTCTCCGTTGTCAGTTGTTGTCGCTGAAACCAAGACAAGCTGTATCGCCAACTTCGCCCAGACTCCTCCTGAGCCGTGAACAGTCCAGTGCCTTGAAAGCCTTGCCGAAAGAGATAAATGAGGATAGCAGCGCTGACCACATTATCCAATTGGGCAGAGATCAATCCATTGGCCATCTGTAATCGATCCAAAAAGGAAACAGGGGTACCTGGCTGTAAAAAATCTAGCCCCTCCACTTCAAAAATTAAATTGTTCCGTTCTGGGCAAATATAGGATCGCGTAATTTCTCCTTGCCCTAGATAAGTACCTGTATAGGGCAAATGGGCCTGAACTCGCTGACCCTGAAAGCGATCTTCAATGGTATGCAGCATATGTTCAGGAATAGAGTCTCCCATAGTCTCTCCCTGATTTCCGGCAATGAAGGCTGCATATTGAAACTCGTTAGGCCCGGTGCAAAGTAGGCCATGGCGATCGATATGAGCAGACAAAAATAACTCGCAGGGACGGGTACCTTGAGCAACCAATACACCGTGGTAATACTGTACTTCAACCCCAATTTCCTCAAGTTCTCGCCGTAATACCCGAAAAAACGCCTCCTCATTGCCCACCACGGCAGGCTCTCGGATCAGCGGCTTGAGAATGTCTAAGAAGCTATCTAGTTCATGATCGGTACCATTTACTCCGGTCACAGGACTCAATCCCTGCTTCCGACTTAACAGGTCCAAAGATTTCATACCCATCGCTCCTCATAGGTGAAAATAAGGAAATATTCTGAGATTTACCATCAATAGGGTCGAATATACAGGTCAACCAAGATGTTATCTCTTAATCCGAAAAAGACTAAATTTTAGTCAATAAATAATAAGGTTTTTGCCCTATTTTTAGTGTTGCTTTCAGCACTTTTCACAAGCAGGTGAGAGAGCTACTCTCTTCTGTTTTTATCTTGTTCCTAGCACCTGGTTACTCTGGCCGAGGCTGACCTTGATCAAAATCTTGAAGAATCTTGGGGCTGCCTCGACCCACATTGAGGTTTTCTGGAGTGATGGGGGCCTAAATAATTGATTCACAAAGATTGATCCTTTTCCAGGGCATGAAATAATAGAGCCATTAGATTAATTGTTTAAAAATTGTTTTCTTGACGCTCTGAACCCATTTAAAACAGCATCGATCAGATGCAGAGCCGTCGTCAATGTTCTTCAGGCTATCGGCTACCCCTCTTGCCAAGCTGGAATATCGGACAATCTTAGCGCGTCCCTTTTTTCAAGCCTCCAGGCAGATCTTGAGGCAGGTATAGGGTAGCTGGCAAGAAGCTGAGGCCGATCAGGGCAAACTACAAGACTAAATTGATATTAATAACTGAAGCTTATGATCTCTGTCTAATGTTCATCGAGAACAAGTTTGTGTTATTGGATGAAATCAGGGTTAGCGCTTTTTTGCAACGCACGTTAGTCTGCCCATCGATCACCCCTGTTCAGGATCTGTTGAATGTATTGCCAAGGGACTCTTCACTGGTCTTGGCAGCCAGTGAACCCAGCCTTGAGCCTCAACTGGATCGGACTCAAATCATGGTTGTCAATGCCCAAGGACAACCCCTCGGGTTAGTGATCACTGCTGAGATTTTATCGATAGGGATTGCCCATCATCAGCACCCTTCACGGGTCTTGCCCCGATCTCTAGAGCAGCCTATTGCTGACTGGATTGCACAGCAACAACAGAGACTAGAATTCATTCCCGAAACCCATACTCTCCAAGAATTCTGGCAAGATTTACACAGTTGTTCTACAGAACCTCCCTTAGGTTGGGTCATTGTGTCAGAAGCCACGGGCGAGTACTTAGGCTTGTTGGACAGCCGTCAACTAATCGCATTCTTAGCTCAGCAAGACCCCCAGCATAGTGCGATCGCAGTTTTATCAGCCTTACATCAGCCTTCAGGATCTGTTCTCCTAGACCCAACCTCCGAAATTGATCGAGAGCCTCAGACCCCTTCAACTCTAGGGGAAAGCTACGATTTCATTTGTAGTCATGCATTGCTAGCAGAAATTAGTCATGCCCTCCAGTCTCCCCTCACTTCAATTACGAGTTTGGCCCATGTGCTCACATATCAGGGATTGGGGGATCTATCCCCTCGGCAGGCCCAATATCTACAGCTCATTCATCAGAACAGTCAGAAAATGATGACGATTGTGAATGATTTGCTGAGCTTGACGCAACTGCAGAACCCAACCCAGGCCTGTCAAAAAGTTCCTCTAAACATCCAGTCTTTATGCCTAGCTGCGATCGCGACCGCCAAGCGACACCATGCCCTAGAGACCACCGGTCATGCCGAGGCAGCGGCCCTAGAGATTCAAGTGCAAATCAGCGACAGGATGGATAGCCTCTGGAGCGATCCATCCAAGCTCCAGCAAATCTTAGTTCAGTTACTTCGTAATGCTCTAGGTTTAAACCAAGGCCCGGGCCAAATTAATCTTCAGGTTGAGCAATGGCAAGGTTGGGCTATCTTTTCGGTGATCGATACAGGCAGTAGTATCCCCTCAGCGCAACAAGCCTTAGTGTTTGACATCCCTCAAACTTGGACTGCTCACGGAGGCAATGCTTTCCATAAAACTAGTCTTGGCTTGGTTCTAGCTCAACAGCTAGCGCGGCAGATCGCTGGTGAAATTTCCTTACTGTCTGGGCCAGGGCCAGGTAATCGATTTTCCCTATTTGTACCCCTCGGGTCCTCTGCCCTTATGGCAGTCAATCCCCACACTGAGGGGCTGATGTTGGTGGCAGCGACATCGGTAGAGATCATTGCTGAGATTTCTCAGCTCCTGTGCGATCGCCAGTTGCAGCCCGTCATTGCTCGCAACCCAGCAGATCTGCTGCACAAACTCCAAGCCCTCAAACCCCAGGCCATGTTGCTGCAAGTCGATGGTTTCCCTAGCCCCATCGAACCCCTATTAGCGCAACTCAACTTAGCGACCGGGCCAGAATCGGTCCCCATTTTATGCTTAGGACAGGGGACCAAACCTCATTCTCCCCATACCCAGGCTTGGGTAAACCTTCAAAACCTAGAACCTGATCTAGATCGAGCCTTAAATCAGTGGCTAAGAGGCAATCTCCCCCATCAAACCCTAACTAAAAGCGTCCAAATCTTTGATCACTTGCCCCTGTCGGCAGCCCCCAGTCATGGTTATAAACTGACGATCCTCCATTTAGAAGACAGTTTAATCATGCCTGAATTAAGCCAAGCTAGCCTCGAGACTCCCTATCCACCGATCTACCCTTATGATTGGCGGATCATCTCTACCACCGACCTAGAAGAAGCTGAATTCCTAGCAGGAATTTGGCACCCCGACCTGATGTTGTATACCAGCCATAACCTTCAACCTCTCCTGCAATTGGAGACCGGTAGCTACCTCAGACAAATGCCCCTTGTGATTACCCATCCCCAAGGCTCAGAATTTGCCAACCGCCACGGCGATGATCTAAAAATTATCCATTGCCCCCAGTGGTTACAAATCAGCACTCAATTTCAATTTGACTGCTCTAGCTTACTAGCAGCCCTAGAAAAGGCTGCCCATTCTCCATGAATTGCGATTGAAACCTGAGTGTGAGCCTAATGTTTTGCCTTAGAAAAACCAGCCATAGGAGTGCAAGCCTTTCCCCAACAAATTCACACCCAAATAGCAAATCCAAACCACACAAAAACCACCCGTTGCCAGATAAGCAGGGCGACGGCCTTGCCAGCCACGGGTAATTCGGGCATGCAAATAGGCAGCAAATACCAGCCAAGTAATCAATGCCCAAGTCTCTTTAGGATCCCAGCTCCAAGGGGCACCCCAGGCTTCATTGGCCCAAACCGCTCCGGCAATAATACCAACGGTCAGCAAGGGAAAGCCTAGACCAATCATTCGATAACTCATGTTATCAAGGGATTCTGCCAGATTTAAGCGCTTTAGCGATAATACAGGCGCCGTCATTGGCATGGGTTGGGTCAAGACCGCCGTGGCAGTGCTTTGCATCCCTAGCCCCAGACCCTTCTCGATTTGATCTGTATTGGTGGCCCCAGAGCTTGTTCCTAAGGCAGTTCCAGAAACAGAGGTCGTTTTCTCTGTGGTCTTACGAATTCTGAAGCTACCCGTACCAATGGAACTGCCCTTGAGTTCGACAGGACTACCCCAAGTCACCACCAAAAAAGCCATGGATAATAGAGATCCCACAATTAATGCTGAGTAGCTCAGCATCATGATGCTCACATGCATCATCAGCCAATTAGATTTTAGGGCGGGCACTAGGGGTGCAGACGCCTGCATCTCTGCTGGCAAGGTTAAGGTGGCAAAGGCAGCAATACCCATGGCCACCGGAGCCGTGGCCGCTCCAACTAAGCGACTGCGGCTTAGCCATTCTGCCAAAAGATGAATGGTCGTCACCCCCCAGGCCAAAAAGAAGAGAGACTCATAGAGATTACTGATGGGGAAATATCCTCCCTCTAGCCAGCGAGCCCCTAATAAGCAGGCCATGCAGAGATTGGCGATGGCCATTCCCGCAGTGCCCAGGGTCGAGAAAAAGGGAATTTTGGGAAATGCGGCTCCTCCCCAATAGATCAACATGGTCACAAATAAGACTGCAAAGGAAAGGTTGTCAAGCTTATTTTGGAGAACGACCAGATCCATACAGAGTTGTCCTTTTCTATCATTGACTGTCTTGACGGCTCTGCTATCCTAGCCTCAATCCGTCAAGACTCTTCTTTATCCTATCAAGGATGAATCCTATCCAGTGCGAGAGACCCTAATTCGGTTGAGAACCTAAAGGTCTAGGTGTTTCAAAGGGACTGGGAGTGAAGACAGTCTCAGGGGAAGTGTTTGGGCTATCGCTGTTGGGTGAAAGCTGAACTGGGAAGTTCTCTGGTGCCGGCTGTAGGGGGCGGGTTACTTGATTTGGCTCCAAGTCGGAGGGAGGAACGGTTCTGGATGGGCTATTTGGATCGGAGAAGGGCGGATTATCTTCTTCCGGAAAAACAGCAGGGGGAGAACTAGGGGGGACAGTAGCAGGCGAGGGAGAGGAAAGCTTGTTCCGGTTTATGGTGCCATCTTCTGGTTCGATGATGCCAGGGGAGGCAGGTATCTCGACCTCTTGCCCTGAGGAGGTAGGCTTGGGTAGAAAAGGCTCATTTTTGACGGGTTGCAGTGGAGCTGAGGAATCGGGTCTGGCAAATTGGTTTTGATAGTGAAAGCGCAGTAATAGGCCAAAGGCAAGTCCTAGAATTCCAGAGAGGATAGCACTGATGATTAATGCCCTGCGGGGAAATCGATGGTGATAGACCTGAGGTTGAGGTTGAGAAGGAATCACAAGCCGGGTTGGTTCTGCAGGAGGATGGGGGGCTGCTGGGGTAGAGGGATCTAGCTCAGTTCCAGGACTAGCAGGAGGGTGAGATTGCACCGGTGCGGATATCTTCTGGTGATCAGCAACAGCAGGGAGGGGCGCTGCTGCTTTTGCTGTTTGCGCCGCTGGTGTCTCGGCCGCTGATGTCTCAACTGTTGATGTCTCGACTGCTGATGTCTTTGAACCCTGCTGCTGGGTTGGTTGTGTCTGGGATAGGGTTACCGACGCCGAGGTAGGTAATTTAGAATCTGGAGCTATGGTACCCGATTCCGCAACGAGTCCAGCCATATTACTCAGCTCGAGATTGGATCTTGCCGTGGGCAGCAGACTCAACCATTCACTGATCGATGGGCAACGTTGTTGAGGTAACAGGGCCATGCCTTGGAGGATGGCAGACGAAACCCTCTGTGTTAAATGGGGTTGGAGTTTCTGTGGCTCTAGTAAGGGAGTTCGATGGCGTTGATGAGCCGCAATGGGCATTTGGCCTGTGACTAAGGTATATAAGGTGGCCGCTAAGCTATAGATATCAGTGGCAGCAGTCCAAGAAGCCTGTTGGTAATATTGCTCAAGGGCCGCATGATGGGGAGATTGCTCCGTCTTGGTAAAACAGGTTTGCGGTCCCAAGTAAGGATTTATTAAAACAGGGTCGGCGGATGGTAAGCGCAGGACAATATTGATGGGTTGGATATTGCCATGCTGCAACTGATGGTCATGGAGGAGGGCCAAGCCTTGGGCAATTTGCTGAATGAGGGTGATCGCACGTTCCTCTGCTATTGGTGCTTCTTTGGCCACCATTTCCAGGGTTTGTCCTGCAATATAATCCCTCACTAAAAAAGGTAAATTAGACTCCACAAATAACTGGCGAAAGGGCTGCAAGGAGCGATGTTTCAAGGGCAGAAATTTTTGAGCCAAGTTAAGAAATCCTTGCTGCTGGCTCCTCACCTGCTGGGGAGATCCTTCGACAATATTAAGCGTTGTAATCAGCACCTGTGTTTGACTAGGCAGATGGGTGGCTTGATAGGTTAGATCCCATTCCCCATGACTCAGTAATTGCTCAAGCCGGTAGCTGCCATGCTGCAAGAGCGTTCCCAAGGGGAGCAAAACCAAGGTCGATAGAGGAGGTTTCACTAAATCAAAGACAAATAAATGAATATTTGGGCATTGTTGATAGATCCATCAACTACGAACACTAACCTAACCAAGCCTTCTCATTAAGCTCTTCAGTCCAAGTGAGAGCCTGAGGCAGCATAGAGCCTATTTTTCAGATCGCGCAGGAGTAGAGTTAAGCTAAGCCGCTGACAGATTCAGCTTTCGCAGTCAATCGATTAGGGATCACTTTTGTGGAGATTGTAGATCTTTAAGCCTCTACATAGTTTTAACACGAACCCTGTCCGTCGCTTGTCGTTCACCCTACTTTTGGGCTGAAATCATAGGGCCTCAGCCAGCGATATCTCAACGAAAAACATAGGGTGAACCATTACCCTGAGTTCAGTATGATAGGAGAGTTGCCTCTATCACCCCCCAAGATTTAGCCGACTAGGATTAACTTGACAGCCCCGGCCAGTTCTCAAACCTATCTAAAGGTCTTCCCAGACTCTTTTATTCCTTGTCAATACAGGACAAAGTCATGGATACAAAAGCTTTCAAGCGCTCTCTTCATCAATCTGAGCAATATCATCGGACCGGATTTGGTCATGAAGAGACGGTCACCAATCTGCTGCAGTTTGAATATAACAGCAACTTGATTCAAGAAATCCGTAACAACGGTTATCGGTGGCAGCAGGGAGAAGTTACAATTCGTCTTGCCGAAGCCTTTGGATTTTGTTGGGGCGTGGAGCGTGCGATCGCATTAGCCTACGAAACCCGCCGTCAATTTCCGCAAGAACGGATTTGGATTACCAATGAAATCATTCATAATCCCTCCGTCAATGAGAACCTTCGCCAAATGGGCGTAGAATTTATCCCCGTCAACAGTGATGATCAAAAAGACTTCACCGTTGTCGAAAGCCAAGATGTCGTCATCCTGCCAGCCTTTGGGGCTAGCGTCCAAGAGATGCAACTCCTCAACGACAAGGGCTGCATCATCATGGACACCACTTGTCCCTGGGTATCTAAGGTCTGGAACACCGTCGAAAAACACAAGAAAGGGGATTATACCTCGATCATTCACGGTAAATATAAACATGAGGAAACTATCGCCACTAGTTCCTTTGCAGGCACCTACTTGATCCTACTCAATCTTGAAGAAGCCCAGTATGTCACCGACTATATCCTCAATGCCAACCTAGAGTCTCCCGAGCACCCCCAACAGAAAGCCGCCTTCATGAGCCGCTTTAGTAATGCTCATTCCCCAGGATTTGACCCTGATCGGGATCTGGTACGGATTGGCATTGCCAATCAAACCACCATGCTCAAGGGAGAAACCGAGCAAATGGGCAAACTGTTCGAAGGGACCATGATGCGTAAATATGGGCCAAGGGAGCTCAACCATCATTTTCTCAGCTTTAATACCATTTGTGATGCGACGCAAGAGCGCCAAGATGCCATGTTCCAGCTTGTCGATGAACCCATAGACCTCATGGTCGTCATTGGTGGCTTTAATTCCTCAAATACCACTCATTTACAGGAAATTTCGATTGAGAAAGATATACCCTCCTATCACATTGACAGCGCTGCTCGCATTGGCCCTGGGAATCGTATTGAACATCAACCCCTCAACGGCGCACTAGCAATCACCCATGATTGGCTACCCGCAGGACCAATTGTCGTGGGCATCACCTCAGGTGCCTCTACCCCAGATAAGGTCGTGGCTGATATTGTGGCCCAGATTTTTGC
>JAAUUW010000171.1 GCA_012030735.1 Acaryochloridaceae cyanobacterium SU_2_1 | reverse complement strand
GATATCTTGAGCATCGTCGCAACACACCGATTGGAATTCAAGTGCTCTGGAAAGGATGGGCTAAGTTAAATGACCTGATGGAGGGCTGGCTGTTGGCCACCCAGGAAACTTAGCGGGAAAAGTCAGGGTCTGATTCTGTGGGCTAGAGCCTCTGGGCTAAGGCAGGTCATCTAGAACATAATGCCGGGGATAGCTGTAGGTGGTCTCTAGTCAAATCCTTATCCTCTTTGTTGTATGGTGCCTATGGATAAGCATCCTGAGAGCTAGCATGAACAGACCTCGGCAGCCCATTGATCAACAGATCCTGTATCAAATACATAGAGTGACTGCCCTGGGTTCTAAACATCGTTCCCTATTGTCCTTCGCAATCATTTTAGGGACTGTGATTTTCATCGATTGGATTTGCATGAGGGCCTTTGCCAGCGCCGATCCTCAGGGTTTACCTCGACTTTGGCAAGGGCCGATGGAGATAGATTTTGTCGCCGAGGTTTGGCTATCGCTCATTGCCCTAACCTTAGGCACCCTAGTGATCGCTATTTCCATCGCAGCTCAAACCATCCCCAAAATCGCTGAATTATACATGCAGGATGGGGTGAGCCTTCTGTATATTTGGTTTTTGATGATTGCAGGCTCCCATGCCTTGATGATCAAGTTCTACCAAGATCTGGGTCAATTGCGGCCCACTAGCATTCTCCTCAATATCTATATATTTCTACCCAGCGCGATTATTTTTGCCTTTCCTTATATTTTTTATGTCCTCAAAAGCATTCAACCCACAACAGTCATTGACAAAATTGTTGCCCGTCATCTCGCCAATATCTACAAGCTACAGCGCTATTCCGTAGGTAAGTTACTCCACAATGACTCGTACCGCGAAGAATATCAGCATCAATTATTAGAGTCGCTGAATCAGTTAGGCAGCCTTTTAGAATACTTGACCTTTAAGGAACCGAGGGCTGTAGCAATGCAAAATATTAGCCTGCTCATCCAGACCTACCTGGTGATCAAACCCAAGATTAATCCCAGTTTTTTTAAGGTTGGCGAGCGGGTGCGAGCTGATATTGCCTTTAAAACCCTGATTGATCAATTTCAAGATCTTGAACAAAGTAAAACCTTCTATGAGCAAAAATGCTTTCGTTTACTCGGTAATACTTATCTGCATTTGCTAGAGGATGGTGAGTTTGACTTAGCCTCTTTATGCGCTGCAGAACTGAACAAGATTGGTCTGACAGCGATCAGAATTGGGGATGACCAACTGCTCGATGTGATTATTATTCGGCTGAATACGATGTTTCGGTTTGCCCTCAAACATGGCGTGAAGCATAACGAAGCCCGCCACTTGTATAACCTAGCCTTTCACTACCGCGCCTTTATTGAACATTTAGTCTCTCATCACAAGATCCATCAATCTTGGCAGAGTTTTTACTATCTACGTCTCTATGGCAATGAAGCCTACGGTTATGGCCAAATCAGCACGGCCATGTATTTCATTGTTGATGTGATTGCAGCTGAGATGAAGAAAATCTTGGTGCTTGTGCATCAACTAAACTGGTCTAAGGATTTGCAACAACAGCTTTTGGCTGAGATGCTATTGGTGGATCGGCCCCCGGACATTAATGCCGATGCCATCGGTGAGCCTCATAGCAATCGAGGGTCAGAAGCTTACAAATTGGCTTGGCGTTGTTTTATCTCAAGGTTGATCAGGTGCAATTTGTAGACTGCATTATTGCTGATATCTTGGATGATCGCCAGGTATTAGGAGAAATTGCCTTTCGCCAGAGAATTGAGCAAATCTGCGATGGCTTACAAACCTCTCAACCCAAATTTTGGGAAGATACCGATCGAGGCAATGCCAATCTTTACTACACTCCCGATCAAGACCAGATTGCTGTGTTCCTCACGCTATTAGATCAATTTCTAAGCCAATGATTTATAAATAGTTCTGGTGATGCTCACAATTACACCACTGTTCATCCAAACTATTTGGATTTTATGAGTTCATAGCATTGGATTTATGAGTTCATAGCAAAGGATAGGCTAATATCCTATTTCTAGACAGTAAAATAGGTGAGCTAATGAGAGGTTGGCTAAGAACTCTATTTGAGAAGCAATACTATCCTGCGATCTCTGTCTTAATGGATACACCAGCAGATCGTCAGAGCGCTCAGCAGTGGGCAGACTGGATGCGGCAGCAATGGGATAGGCATGGACTCTCAAACCTGACCCAGCAGCGCAACTTAATGACTGAGGTTCGACGTGAACTGAAGGATCGACTCGGAGAAGACCATTTTGTCCTCGATTCTATGAATTTCACCACGGAGCAGTGGATTCAGATTAATGAAAAAGCCAATCGGGTTGTGGCCAGCCGGAATGAGCAACAATGCCTGATTCAAAATCCGCAAAAGATTGTCGATCTTGCTAGACAATTGTTGTTTAGCCGTGAATGGGCTGAAATTGTTGCCGGTCTAGCGGTAGTCACTGGCCGACGATGTGCAGAGCTTTTGCAAACAGCAACCTTTGAGCCTGAATCTGATTACTCAGTCTGGTTTACAGGAGCACTCAAACGACGACAGGAGAAAAGCATCCTGCGTTTTGAAATTCCAACCCTCATAGAGGCTACCCTGGTGATTCGTTCCCTAGAGAAGGTACGGACATGGGTCGATACCAGAGGTATGGATAACACCGAGATCAATACTCACTATAGTGCGGCAGTCTCGAAGGTATGTCATCGCACCTATGCTGAGTGGGTTCCTCCACGCCGAGGGCGAGGTAGCCTTTATACTCATTTGTTCCGTACGATCTATGCCCGGATTGCGACGCATTGGTATGCACCCCCTGAGGTGGCTGATATTGAGTATATGGCAGCCATTCAGGGCCACTACTTCAGAAATGATGAATCAAACTCAGAGCTACGCAGGTCCTTAGGGTCTACGCGCCACTATAACGATTATAAGATTGGGGATGGACAGGGCAATATTGATGGCCGCCAAGGTATCAAGCTAGGAGAACCTGGTGTGGTGGTTCTCCTAGCTTTTCAAGGTCAGAACAAGGGTGATCGAAGGGATCTAACTTCAGAGGTAGCAGAGATGCAGGAGCTAGAAAAGGCACAAGAGCTAGGGATACTGGAGCTAGAAGAGATACAGGAGCTAGAGAGAAATCGTCAGCGATCGTCGCTGCATATCTATAAGGATGAAAAGACGCGTTGGCAAGCGGTCCTTGATTCTGTCCCTGGCAATAATCAACAGCAAAAGATGACGGCAATATTGTTGATCTTGGAAGCTCATCTGCAACAAGATGGAAGGGATAGACCAGCATTAAAAGCCTTGGCTGAGCAGTTCGTGACGGTGCTTAAGCCCTTAAAAGGGGCTACCGTGATTCGCTGTATCTGCCAGAGAGAGCTGCTGCTTTTAAAGGCTTGGCAAGTAGAGGAATATCTTTCCTTTTATCAGGATGAGATCGAGAAAGCAATTCGGGCGGGGGAGCTGCCCCTTGAAGATGGGATTACTGCTCATCGAGACAAGTTTATTAAGCAAGGGGTGCAATATGAATCACGCACCCATTATGCCCTATTGTTTCTAGCAAATATGGAGTTTCAAGTGAGTCATGCTGAGGCTGAGGAAAAGAAACTCGCCCCAGAACCTGTAGCGGTGTCACTGCCTACTCCTTCATCTCAATCAATTCACGAATCAGAGGCATCTATCCCAACTCAGGAGCGGCGCGGACGGCCAAGGTCTGCTGTGGGTGAAGCGCGCGTTCAAGAGTCGATTGATGCGATCATGGCTTATAACAATATGCCTGGGCGCAGTCGCCAAGAAATGTGGGCTATCAATGGTGCCAGTATTAGGCAGTTGCGGGGTTCTAACCAAAACTTGATCAAACGGGTGATTGAGGCAAATCAGGATAGCATTGATCAACATCATCAACGGCTTGGTTTAGGCGCAAGGCATAATACTGTCCATAGTCAGGCTGGAGTATCCATTAAGGATGCGATCCAGCTATAGGAAGGGTTTTGAGGCCCAGGTTTGGGGTGATACTGCCTCTAGTTTGTCTAGGCAATGCATTGAGGGAACCCCGAAAAGGACTGCCTGAAACTTGGTCGTAATAAGCCATACTCAATGCCCTCCGCTACGGCTTGGTAGGAGGCACCAATAATATTGGTGGAGACCCCCA
The DNA here is from genome assembly GCA_012030735.1 of Acaryochloridaceae cyanobacterium SU_2_1. GTDB lineage: Bacteria > Cyanobacteriota > Cyanobacteriia > Thermosynechococcales > Thermosynechococcaceae > Acaryochloris. The sequence continues at coordinate 1,330 of JAAUUW010000171.1, read as the reverse complement.
CTGTTGTCCATCGCTCTTGACCATCGCTCGATTCAACCAAAACGCGGGTTTTTGCAGAGGTGCCTCGGCTGCCATCTAAGATGCGAACCTTGTAATCGGTGAGTTGAAATTTTGCGATCGCAGGATATACATCCACTAAGGCTTTCCGTAAGGCAGCATCTAGGGCGGAGACGGGACCATTCCCCTCCGCTGCCGTCAGGAACTCTTGAAACCCAACCATTACCTTGACGGTTGCCAAGGCAGTGCTACTAAAGCCCCTTTGCTGCCCCTCTATCAGGGGGCCGGAGTCGCAATGAACATCAAATCCTTGCAACTCAAATAATGTGGGCCGCTCTTCGAGGGCCTGACGCAATAACAGTTCAAAGCTGGCTTCCGCTAGTTCAAACTGATAGCCATCATGTTCTAGTTGCTTGAGTTGTTTTAAAATCTGCCGACTAATCGGATTTTGTTTATTTAAAGTAACGCCACAGTGACTAGCCTTTGCTAACACATTACTCAAGCCCGCTTGCTCAGAAATCACAATTCGGCGGTGGTTACCGACAACTTGAGGATTAATATGTTCATAGGTTTGGGGATCGCGCTGCACCGCACTGACATGGATACCACCCTTATGGGCAAAGGCAGATAATCCCACAAAGGGTGCATGATCATCTGGCGCTAAGTTAACCCGTTCACTGATCAGACGACTCGCTAGGGTTAGCTCAGTCAATTGGGCTGCAGGGACACAATCATAGCCCATTTTGAGCTGGAGATTGGGAATCAGAGTGCAAAGATTAGCATTGCCGCAGCGCTCTCCGTAGCCGTTAATTGTTCCTTGAACCATCTGCACACCTTGCTGCACAGCAGCCAAAGCGTTGGCCACCGCTGTGCCAGAATCATTATGGGTGTGAATCCCTAACCTTACCTCCCGCTCAGGATGATCAGAGTGATTCCTCCAGCCCGGCAGGGCCGCTGTCACCTGCTGGACAACCGCACCAATCTCATGGGGGAGGGTGCCACCGTTAGTATCACAGAGAATAATCCACTCAGCCCCTGCGCAAACCGCAGCTTCGAGGGTCGCTAGGGCATAATCAGGGTTATGGCGATAGCCATCAAACCAATGCTCAGCATCGTAAATAACTCGCCGGTGCTGGTGACGGAGATACTCCACAGAGTCAGCAATCATCGCTAGGTTTTCAGCCAGATCTGTTTGCAACCCTGCCGTCACATGAAAGTCCCAAGATTTACCAAATAGGGTCACCCATTGGGTGTCAGCCGCGACAACGGGCCGCAGAATCGGATCCTCTGCCGCCAGGCGGCCCGGTCGCCGCGTTGAGCAAAAGGCCACAAT
>JAAUUW010000027.1 GCA_012030735.1 Acaryochloridaceae cyanobacterium SU_2_1 | reverse complement strand
TTTTGCCCTGGAATTTGCTCAAGAACTACGAGATTGTAGCCATGACGATAAGGTGCAGCAATGACTGCAAACTGATTTTGCTTTAGTTCTTGTTCGCTAAAAGCAGCTGCTTGGACAAGTTTAGATGGTACTAAGCTAATAGTTGAAAGAGTGATTGCTGCTGTTAATAATAGTGACAGTCTCATGAAATCTCCTGTGGTTAGATAAAGCTATAAGGAGACTTAATAATTATCGTTCACTACTCACACGGAAAAAGTATTCAGTAGTTATTACTAATTAATTTTTGGTAACAACTATTGATCTAATGTAGATACTTTGCAATATAATCTAAAAAATCAATGATTGTGTTCAGTATTATTACGGCTTTTTAAAATTCAAATAAAGTTCTTGACAATAAAAAAACTTAGGAGTTGTAGCTTGACTTTCCTAAGTTGTAGTAGTATTAATTATCTGATTTTAATTAACTAAACTTTTGTTCCAAAACGGCGATCGCGCTGTTGATAGGTAGCTAAAGCTTTATGAAACTCAACTCGGTCAAAATCGGGCCACAAGGTAGAAGTAACATAAATTTCGGCATAAGCCATTTGCCAGAGTAAAAAGTTGCTTACCGCATTTCGCCACTAGTGCGAATCAGCAAATCTGGATCTTGAATTCCTGCTGTATAGAGGTGGCGTTCAAAGAGTCCTTCATCAATGTCATCCAAGCTCAGTTTACCTTGATGGACTTGGGCTGCAATCTGACGACAGGCTTGCAGAATTTCTCGTCGGCCTCCATAGTTTGTCGCCACCACAAACTTAATCTTCTGATTTCTACTGGTGGCCGCCATTGCTCGCTCGATTTCAGTTTGCAAACTAGCAGGTAAAGCCGCCAAATCTCCGACAAAGTGAATTTGTACCCCCTCCTCGATCATCTCCTGCAACTCTCTGCGCAACACTCGTTCAAAGAGCATCATTAAAAATTCGACCTCTTCCAGGGGGCGCCCCCAATTTTCTGTAGAAAATGCGTAAGCGGTCAAGGCTTGGATACCCCAGTCTTTACAACAGCGCGCAAAGACTTGAGCGCATCTACGCCCCGTCGATGGCCCACAACCCTGGGCAAGCCCCTTTGCTTAGCCCACCGTCCATTCCCATCCATAATGACTGCCACATGCTGAGGCAATCGCTGAACATCAAGATCAGAGGGTAACTGATTGAGCAGGCTGGGATGTAATGTCATATATTCTTGCGAGACCTAAGCAGAGGAAAAATGCGAGAAACTAAACGGAACAATTTTTGACTAATTTGTAATCCTATACGCCGCAAGCTAGGAGTCATCACTTCTCGATCCACTGATAGAGTTAATCGGTCCGCTAATAATTCCCTTAGTTTACTGCTAGTTAACGGGCGTTGCAGGGTACCCCCTTCTGCCAAGGAAATCGATCCAGTTTCTTCAGAAACTACCACGCAAACACATTGATCAACCCGTTCGGTGATGCCCATGGCAGCGCGATGTCGGGTTCCTAATTTTCGAGAAGCCATCTGCTCCGAAATGGGCAAAATCACTCCCGCTGCGACAATTCTAGCGCCACGGATTAATAGTGCCCCATCATGAAGTAGCGTACTTGTTTGGAAAATCGTCTGAATGAGTTCCCGGGATACCTCCGCATTGAGCTTTATGCCGGGTACCGAAAAATCTCGCTCATCAATTGGGTAATTGCGGGTTTCGAAAATGATTAAGGCTCCAGTGCGGTTTTGAGATAGTTCCTTAACGGCCTCTACTACCTCATCTAGGATATTGTCAGGATTTTCGGTGACCTGTTGGGCTGGACGCAACATTCTCAAGAGTTCGCCCCGTCCTAATTGCTCTAAAAAACGGCGGACTTCTGATTGCAGGATCACAGCCATGGCTACGGCGGAGCCAATCACCAGATAGGTGAGGACCTGACTTAATAGGGTGAGTTTTGCGACGGTACTGATTGCTGTGGCTAGCACCAGAAAAATAAACCCCCGAACCATCCATAGGGTTCGCCGCTCTGCGATCAATAACAAAAGCATATAGGTAAGAGCTAAGACCAAGCTGACGTCAAGGAGCGATCGCAAAGAGTGAATCCAGTTATGGTTAATCAGCCATTCCTTCACCCCATCCATGCCCTTGGCCAAACCTTTATGTCTCTACCCGTCAACTCAGCCTTCGATCAAATCTTTCATAAAATGGAGTTTGACCCATACTCACCTCAAGTTGGTTTATCGATACACCCAAGGTCTCTTATTCAATGAATCCAATCATTCAGATTAATTTGATCATGACTCCAAAGATCTCGGAAGACAATCTTGACGGATCAAATCTTGATAAGTTTCCCGACGAATGATCAAATGGGCTTCACCCTCAGACACTAACACCGCTGCGGGTCGAGGCAGGCGATTATAATTAGACGCCATGCTATAGTTATAAGCTCCTGTGCCAAATACCACTAGGATATCCTCCGGTTGACAGGGGGGCAGTTGCACATCCTTGAGCAAAACATCCCCCGACTCACAATGCTTGCCCGCTACGGTAACGGTTGCTGTCGCCGCCATGGTCATCCGATTCGCGATCACCGCACTATAGACAGATTCATAAGTAATCGGTCGAGGATTATCGGACATTCCCCCGTCAACCGTAATATAAGTACGCACCCCAGGTACAGTTTTTGAGACCCGACTCGATAGGCCGTCAAGCAAGCGGGACCTATTAAAGAGCGTCCTGGCTCACAGAATAACTTCGGCAAGGCAAGATCTACTGCCCTACAAGCCTGCACAATACCTTCACAAATTCCCTGAGACCAAGCTTCAATACTGGGTGGATCATCAGTCTCTACATAGCGTATTCCTAAGCCGCCACCAATATTGAGTTCCGTCATGGGCAACCCCAACTGTTGTGCCTTCGCGAGCCAGTCGACCAGTACCACTGTCAGATCTTGATGGGGTTGTAGCTCGAAAATCTGGGAGCCAATATGGGCATGTAAACCCACCCAGGCAATCTCTGGATGTTGACTAGCAAAGCCAAACACATCATCCAATTGGTTGGGATCAAAACCAAACTTGCTGTCTAAATGTCCAGTACGGATATATTCATGGGTATGGCATTCGATCCCGGGCGTCATTCTAAGCATCACTCGGGGCGGCCCTTGCTTAGAATGACCTTCAGCCACCAAGGCCACAATCTGCTCAAGTTCTAGCCAGTTATCAGCAATAATCGAACAGCCATGGCTCAGGGCTAAGGTGAGTTCTTGGGTAGATTTATTATTGCCATGCAGATAGATCTGGCCGGGGTCAACCTTGGCTTGCAAGGCAGTATATAGCTCACCCCCAGATACGACATCTAAACCGAGGCCTTCTTGAGCAACAAGGGCACAAAGGGCCAAACAGTTCCAAGCCTTAGAAGCGTATAGAACTTGAGACTCACCGGGATAAAACTTAGCAAAAGCTTGTCGATACTGTTGGCAAGCAACCCTCACCGTCTGCTCATCCACAATATAAAGCGGAGAGCCAAACTGCTCCACCAATTGGGGAACATCGCATCCTCCGACCTCAAGAGTCTGCTGAGGGGTCAGTTGCGCGGATAAGGGAATGAGTTGTTGATTGGGAGAACCATGGGAGGTGGGGTCTCTTTTAACTGCGCAAGGATGCGGTCAGGAGTTGTGTCTTGCAGGGATAACATGTCTGACAGATGGGCTGGATTGTCGGGTGAAACTGATAAAGATGTTGCATCACAGCCACCCGAGAAGTCTATCATATCCAGGCTTTGAAGTTAGAGTCTAGAGTCAGATTCAACTTAGCGTCCCAGGAGAAACGATCTGCAGTTCAACCTCCCATAATTTACTGCGATTGATTGGCTCTGCCCTTTCGATCCTTGAGAATAATAGCGCCTGCTCGAGCACCCATCTCTGAGCTAGGGATTGACCAAGGGCGCTTGGGCTGTGAGTCTAGGGCATCCCCCAAGGCACTGATCAGGTTTTCACGAGTTTTGGCATGGCTATTTTGTTCTTCCCTGAGGGTCTGTTGTAACTGGTTCCGTTCTGCCACCAGAGCGTCAATATAGTTCTGTAGATCAGGCGGTATCCTAGCAGCGGAGGGATTGGCGGTATCTCTGACTCGGGACGGTGAAGAATGAGAGGTAGATGGAGAAAGCTGGCATAGTTGCTGAATTTCGAGACGCAAGTCGTAGATAGTTTGATCCGCAGCCTTGGCCTCTTGTCGCCGTTGCTCAGCCTCTGTTTCGTAGAGACGCTGCCATCTGCGGGCGCGGGCTTGGGCTTGATCTCGGGCTTGTTGAGCAAGCTGAACCTGATGGGCAGGATCCGAGGGATGAGAAGGAGGGTCAGAGGTCATGACACTGAAACGAAAAGATGCTTGACAGGTTGAATCTATCCCAAATTATGGCAGATTACCTGGGCTTAAGGGCTCTGTCTACCTTCGCCATTCTGGCTGGGCTGGACTGCATCGTTTATGATAGGTAGGTTGTTTGTTGCTGGTGAGCTGGGTCATTCCATCGCTACATGCTGGCCCAGACTAAACCGTTGTGTCCAGGATGACCATCCTGACGTTATTTTGCCCGGTATGATGTGATACCGTTTGTGTCGGGCTATTCTTTTATCTGCGAAAATTATGTCTTCTACCACTATTGCTCAGTTTGCTGATTTAGCGATCGCACCTGAGCTGCTGCAAGCCATCGAAGAGGTCGGCTACGAAACACCCTCTCCCATCCAAGCCCAAAGCATTCCGCCCCTATTAGCAGGACGAGATCTCTTGGGCCAAGCCCAGACTGGTACCGGTAAAACCGCAGCCTTTGCTTTACCCCTCCTGACCCGGCTCAATCTAGAGGAGCATAGGCCACAAATATTAGTCCTAACGCCAACCCGCGAACTGGCTATCCAAGTGGCCGAAGCGTTGCAAACCTATGGTCGACATTTACCAGGCCTACGAATAGCCACACTCTATGGCGGCCAAAATATTAGTACCCAGTTGCGGCAATTGCGACGGGGCGTTCATGCTGTGGTCGGCACCCCCGGTCGAATTATCGACCATCTAGGCCGCAAGACCCTCAACCTCAGCATGCTGAGTTCCGTCGTCCTGGATGAAGCCGATGAAATGCTACGCATGGGCTTTATTGAAGATGTCGAAAAAATTCTCGATCAAACACCCACAAGCAAGCAAGTGGCCTTGTTCTCAGCAACAATGCCCGATCCAATTCGACGGGTAGCTCAACGTCATCTCCATGAACCCGTAGAAATCAAAATCAAATCCAAAACAGCGACAGTCTCGACAGTAAACCAACGCTATTGGCAAGTGCAAGGCATCAGTAAGTTAGAAGCCCTCACCCGTCTACTAGAAGTTGAAGACTTTGAAGCGATGCTAGTGTTTGTGCGCACCAAAATCATGGCCGCAGAACTAGCCGACAAACTAGAAGCACGGGGTTATTCTAGCGCGGTTCTAAGTGGGGATATCAGCCAAGCCCTACGGGAGAAAACGATTGAGCGGATTAAGAATGGCCATCTAGATATTATTGTCGCCACAGATGTTGCCGCTCGGGGGCTAGATGTGGAGCGGATTAGCCATGTGATCAACTATGACATTCCCTACGATACAGAAACCTATGTCCATCGGATTGGCCGAACCGGGCGAGCTGGTCGGTTGGGAGATGCCATTCTGTTTATTTCTGCTCGGGAAAACGGATGCTACGCACCATTGAGAAAGCAACACGGCAACCGATTCAACCAATGCAACTTCCCAGTCACGCCGATATTGCCGATCGCCGCATTATTCAGTTTAAGCAATTAATTAGAGATACCCTAGCGGAGAACGATCTGGGCTTTTTTACTGACTTGATCAACAACTATCAGCAAGAGCAGGATTTAAACCTAGGGGAAATTGCTGCCGCTTTGGCCTTTTTGGTGCAAAAAGAGAAACCCTTGGTACCACCAGAAGTTGAACTAGCAGGGCAAGCTACTTTTCCGGCTGGATCAGTTTGGGCTGCTAGCTTAGGCAGTCCCGACCAGGAAGGGATGCTGAAATATCGGCTTGAGGTTGGGCGAGAGCATGGTGTGAAACCCAAGAATATTGTCGGGGCGATCACCAATGAACTCAATCTTAAATCTCACTATATTGGTCAAATCAAAATTTTTTGATACCTATAGCACGGTCTATCTTCCAGGAAATATGCCCAAGGAGGTCTTGGTGCACCTACAGCATGTCCATGTCTGTGGTCAACCCCTGCAACTGAGTCTCATGGACCGAGAAATGGTTCCTGATCGATCCGCAGGTAAATGCCGTAAGGCAAGCAGCCCTCGCAAGCAGCCTAACCGTAAAAAAGCCAAGCTGAGCAAAAAATAAACGGCTAGGGAGGCGATTAACTTAGTTGAACAGCAAGGCTAATCTGTGGAGTCAAGTCCGTCCAGAGCAGTTTTCTGCAAGGAAGATAATTTCAACATGAGTGGGATAATTTTAGAGCAGGCTGACAGACTGCTCTACCCTCAGGGGTTACCCAATAATCAAAACAGTACAAATACCCGCTCAAAATTTCCTTCACCCCTTAAACTCAAAAATGTGATCTATACCTAAAGTGTTCATCAATCTGTCGCATCTTCATGACCCGTTCTCTATCCCAGAATATCCAGCAATTTTATGATGCTTCTTCTCCTCTGTGGGAGAAGGTTTGGGGCGAGCATATGCATCATGGCTATTATGGTCCCACTGGACAGCAATCCCAGGAACGTCGTCAGGCCCAAATTGATCTGATTAATGAATTCTTACGCTGGGGACAGGTGGAGCAGGCTCAGGCAATTGTCGATGTGGGCTGCGGGATTGGCGGTAGCTCTCTCTATTTGGCCAGCAAATTTGCAGCCTCTGTGACCGGAATTACCCTCAGCCCAGTCCAAGCCGCCCGTGCAACAACTCGTGCCTATGAAGCTGGTTTGCAATCTCGCACAGAATTTTTAGTGGCCGATGCTTTAGCCATGCCCTTTGCTGATGCCTCCTTCGACTTGGCTTGGTCCTTAGAAAGTGGGGAGCATATGCCAAACAAGGTCCAATTTTTGCAAGAATGCTGTCGAGTACTGAAGCCAGGGGGTACTTTGCTTTTCGCCACCTGGTGCCATCGTCCCTGCCAACCCCCTGAATTACCCCTAAGTAATCAAGAGCAACGCCTGCTCAAGGATATTTATCGGGTCTATCACCTGCCCTATGTACTCTCGCTTCCTGAGTATGAAGCGATTGCCCAGACCCTACCTTTAACCGCGATTACCACCGCCGATTGGTCTATTGCCGTTGCTCCCTTTTGGCAAGAAGTGATGACCTCAGCCCTTAGCCCTGGAGCCTTATGGGGTTTACTCACTTCGGGCTTACAAACTCTGCAAGCCGCCTTGGCCTTGGGGATGATGTCTCGGGGCTATCAGCAGGGCTTAATTCGCTATGGCCTGCTCAAGGGCATCAAAACTCTTTAATGCTCAAGCCTTCTAGCTTGTTTGACAACATCTTCCTCCCCTCAAAACCTCCTATGTATGCCTGTAAACCTTGCGCCTCATACTAGGCTCCTAACCCGTCACTGGCTTTTGGCCTTATGGAAGTTTTCTCGCCCGCATACGGTGATCGGCACCAGCTTAAGCGTCTTAGGGTTAGGTGTGATGGCGTTACCCAGCTTGCCCTTCTTCCCTCTTGGGCCAGGCGGACTTGACCCTTCAGCAGTGGCTGTTCCTGAGGGTTTTTATGGGTATTTCCTGCAGTTGGTGCTGGTCACTTTGGTTCCTAGCCTATGTGCCAATATTTATATTGTGGGTCTCAATCAATTGGTTGATATTGATATAGATCGGATAAACAAACCAGCATTGCCCCTAGCAGCGGGTGATTTCTCCCCAGCCCAAGGTAGGGGTATTGTGGTTACAACTGGGTTGCTAGCCCTTGGCCTAGCTTGGATGCAAGGTTATTTCTTATTCCTAACGGTTCTGTTGAGCATGGCGATTGGTACCGCCTACTCGCTACCGCCTATCCGCCTGAAGCGGTTCCCCTTTTGGGCTGCCCTCTGCATTTTTGGGGTGAGGGGCGGGGTTGTCAATTTAGGGTTCTACCAACATTTTCGGCAACGCCTGGGTGGAGCAGAAGGCATTCCAGCTCAGGTCTGGATGTTGACAGGCTTTGTTATTTTTTTTGCCCTAGCCATTGCTCTATGCAAAGATATCCCCGATCAAATAGGTGACCGACAGTTCCAAATTCGCACCCTAACGGTCCGCATGGGCCATCGCTTTGTGTTTAATCTGACCTGTTGGATTCTGGCCGCTTGCTACGGTGGTGTGATTATTGTTGCTTTGCTGGGTTTGCCTAGCCGGCAAAATGCTGTTCTGTCAGCTACCCATGGGAGTTTATTGCTGTTGCTTTGGTTCCGTAAGCAGCGGGTTAATCTGGCCAGTCACTCCCAAATTACGAAATTCTATCAATGGATTTGGAAGCTGTTTTTTCTGGAGTATGTTCTTTTCCCTTTTGTTTGCCTCTGGCCTTAAACCTTAAATAAATGCTGATATGCTTAGCAACCTTGGAGTAGTATCTATCCCCTAGTGAATTCGGTAACATCATTTTTAGCGAAGCTCAAGCTATGGCTGTGCAAAATACATTCAACACAATTTTGGGGATAGACCCTGAGCTGCAAAGTAAGCTGCTTGGCTCGTTGCTAGGGCTGGTCAGCCTGTTGATTCTCCGTTGGCTCAGTTTGCGGCTGCTGAAACATCGCATTAAGGATCCGCGCGTTCTCTATCAATGGCGAAAGGGAATAGGTTATGCCAGTTTTGCGATCGCAATTCTTGTCATAGGCACGCCGTGGATCCCGGAGATCCAAAACCTCACCACCTTTTTGGGGATTGTCACTGCCGGTCTAGCCGTCACCATGAAAGAACCGATTATTGACATGGTGGGTTGGGCGTTTATTCTATCCCGACAACCCTTTAAGGTAGGCGATCGCATCCAAATAGGCGATCATGCTGGAGACGTGATCGATATTCGTATTTTTCAATTCACACTGATGGAAATTGGCAACTGGGTAGCAGCGGATCAAAGTACTGGCCGTGTTATTCATGTGCCCAACGGCAAAGTCTTTCAAGAAACCGTCGCCAACTATTCGCGGGGATTTCAATATCTTTGGCACGAAATTCCGGTGCTGATTACCTTTGAAAGCGACTGGGAGAAGGCCAAGGCGGATTTAATGGCCATAGCCAACCGTCACGGAAAACATCTGAGCCAGGTCGTCCAGTCCCATCTGCAAGAAGCAGCGCAACGTTACATGATTTTTTACTCTAAGCTCACACCAACCGTTTATACCTCAGTGCGAGAAAATGGCATTTTGCTCACCATTCGCTACCTGACTGAACCCCGCCAACGACGAGGCTCTGAACAAGCTATTTGGGAAGATATTCTCAAGACCTTTGCCAAGGAAGACAAGATTTCCTTTGCCTATCCAACCCAACGATTTATCACAACCCTGTCGCATCAGGAATCTCCCCTAGGCGTTGACCCCTTAGGTATTGAGCCGGAACAGCGGATCTGAGTCTGACCTTCACCCTCATTGAAAAGTCACATCCTTATAAAGCCACATTCTTACCCTTTTTCTAAGGATTTTAGGGCCTTCAGGACCGTATTATAGCTATCGGTGCGGCCTTGTTGAGCGTAGAGATCGGCTGCTTTTTTTAAATCTGTAAGGGCATCTTGACGGTTTCCCTGCACTGAAAATAGCAACCCTCGCTTATAGTAATCCTCTGCTGCATCAGGTTTAAGGCGCAGGGCTTCATTGAGATCGCTCAAGGCACCGTTGAGATCTTGCAGTTGCACCTTGGCACTCGCGCGGTTCGAATAGGCTGCTTGACTGCGAATCTCGCTGTTCTGGTCAGCATTGATTTGAATGGTGCGTCCGTAATCTTGGATGGCCCCATTAAAGTCTTGAGAGCGTAACCGAATATTGCCGCGCAAGGTGTACAAAGCGGCACTACTGGGATTGATGGCCAAGCCCTTATTGCAATCTATCAGTGCCCGCTGCAATTCGCCGAGGGAGAACAAGGCTCCGCAGCGGTTATTGAGCACAAAGGGATCATTGGGATTGATGGCAATTGCGCGATCATAGTCTTGCAATGCCCCTTGCGAGTCGGCTTGATCCCCTTGGTAGGCTCGAATCTCACCTCTGAGCAGATAAGCGCTGCTGGAATTGGCATTGATGCTGAGGGCTTGATTGAGTGCTTTGAGCGCTTGTTCTTTTTCACCTTGCTCATAAAAAATAGTCGCCAGATTAATATGGGTGCGGGTCAGGTTGGGATTGATGGTCAAGGCTTGGTTATAGTCTGCGATCGCACCCTCTTTTTGCCCCAAACGAGATTTGGCATACCCTCGGCTGGTATACTCCTTTGCCGTTCGCACGGGTAGGTCTAAGGCTTGGTTCCAATCTTCTTCAGCACCCCTTTGATCCCCCAGAATGGATCGATAGCTACCTCGGGTCACATGGGCCGATAAACTATTAGGCTCAGCTTGAATCGCTTTATCCAATTCCTGGACTGCCGACTTGAGGTTGCCTTGGGTGAACAAGACAGCGGCTAGGTTAAGGTAGCCCTGGGCTTTTTGGGGTTGGAGGCGAATCGCTTGTCGATACTCTGCGATCGCAGCTTCATATTGCCCGATCTCTAGCCGAACATCGCCACGAGCGTTATGAGCTTCAGCATCCTTGGCATCAATCTTAAGGGCCTGATCAAACTCTGCAATCGCAGCCTGATATTCCCCCCTCTCAAAGCGAATTGCACCCCGCTCTCGATAGGCATCGGCCCTCTGAGGCTGCTGTTTCACAAGGGCATCAAGCTCGGTAAGCGCCTCTGCATATTTACCGACTTGGGCGTAAGCTTTTCCCAAGTTGAGTGCGGCTTCAGGATAATTTTCCTTCAGTTCAATTGCCCTTTGATACTGCTCAAGGGCAACGGGCCAATCTCCCCTCTGCGCGGCCTGTTCTCCCCAAAAATAATGTAGCTGAGGGCGAAACAGGAAAAAGCAAGGAATAGATGCGAGCGCCACCCCAGCCACCCCAATTGCCACCCCCCGCCAAAGCCTTAGGGGCCAGCGAAATTTAGTAGATCCAGCATCTTGCACAGAGGAAGACAAGAGTGTCGACCGGTTGGGGTTGGCCACCGACTGCAAGGCCGTGCGCATCGCCATCACCGTGGCAAACCGATGACCTGGATGGGGTTTAATCACTTGATCCAACAGACTCGCAAATTGAGGCGTCAGGTGAGGGCAATACTGCTGCCATTGCCAACGCCCTGTCGTTGCATCAATCTCCAATCATCAGGCAGCTTCCCCGTCAGCAAATAAATTGCGGTCAAGCCCAAGCTATAGAGATCAGTGGCAAAGGCAGGTCTACCTGCTGCTTGCTCCCTAGACATAAAACCAAGGGTGCCAATCACAATCGAACGGGTCGGCTGGCCCTCGATCGTCACCTGAGTGGCCATGACTTCCTTCACCGCGCCAAAATCGATTAAACAGGGTTGCTGATCGGCTGCTCTGATAATAATGTTATCGGGCTTAATATCCCGATGGATGATGTTATGGCCATGGACATAGTCAAGAATCTGCAAAATTTGGTACAGCAGCTTGAGCACCTCTGACTCAGTCAGTGGCCCTTGGATGTTGACTATTTCGACAAGGGTCTGACCTTCAATCCATTCTTGAACAAGATAAAACTGTCCCTCCTCTTCAAAATAGGCAAACAAACTAGGGATTTGGGAATTATCATGCCCAATTCGCTCTAAAATCGCCGCTTCTCGCTGAAATCGCTCTAAAACAATTCGTTGAACCTGCTCATTATTGAGGACGGGTTTCAGTTGTTTAATCACGCAATGTCGGCGTGAGGGCATTTGCACATCTTCTGCGAGAAAGGTTTTGCCAAACCCTCCTTCACTTAAGGCCCGAACAATGCGGTAACGGCTATTCAGTAGGCTTCCCATAGAGGCTCTTTAATTCCGCAACTAGTCGCAAGAGATACCTTAGAAACAGTTACAGTCACAACATTGCAGTAATTTCATGTATTTTGGATCCTTAAGCAGGGTCTAGTCTGCTTGCCAGGATTGATTATGGGGTTCATGCGGGGCAGTTTGAGCACCACTTAAATGTCTAAGTAACTCTGGAGGCAGTGAACCTATTATATTCTGAGAGCAAAGTTAAAGTCTCAGAAACTACTGACGCCAAAGATAGCGATGGGAGGACAAAAGATCAAGATCCTCTCGTAATCTTGATCTTTGCACCCCAGCCCCATTCATCAGCAATTCTGCTCCAAGGGCTGTGCAGAGATCAGGGCGATTATTTTGATCTGAGCCAAGATGCCAAGCCAAACAGGTCTGCAGAATCCTTTGCTTCGGCGATGGTGACCCTCATTCTTGATAGTGCTGGCGACCGCATTCATTTCGGGCAACGGCTGAGGGCAGAATAAATAATATAGACCTGAAGAGGGTGAATATTTTGTCAAGATGCAATCCTTAACCTTTGGCAAAGAACCAGGCGAGTTATTTAGCGATCGCTATCAAATTGAACAGCAACTCGGTAAACGGGCAGGGCGATATACGCTGCTAGCCCGCGATCGCTACACCCAAGCACAGGTAGTGATCAAGCGCCTCTCCTTTGGGGAAGATTTTTCCTGGGATGATTTCAAGTTATTTGAGCGAGAGGCGGCCACCCTCAAAGCCCTCTCTCACCGTGCGATTCCTCGCTATCTTGACTATTTTGAGCTAGATTTACCCTCCGGCAAAGGCTATGCTCTGGTGCAAACTTATATTCCAGCTCAGTCCTTGTCAGGACGTCTACAAGCTGGACAGAGCTTTAGTGAGCCAGAGGTCATTGAGCTGGCCACTGCCCTGTTAGAGATCTTGCACTATCTGCACCAGCGTGCCCCAGCGGTGATTCATCGGGACATTAAGCCCAGCAAAATATTGCTGGGTGATCGCACGGGCAACAGCATTGGCCAAGTTTATCTAGTGGATTTTGGCGCGGTGCAAACCCTGGCCGCTCATGCCGGGGGTACTTTCACCGTGGTGGGCACTTACGGCTATATGCCCCCTGAACAATTTGGCGATCGCACCGTACCGGCTTCTGATCTCTACAGTTTAGGAGCAACACTGATTTATCTAGTTACCGGACAACATCCCGCCGATTTACCTCAAGTTGACCAGCGAATTCAATTTGAAGAGGCTACCCATCTTAGCCCCGGTCTGACTCGCTGGCTGCAACGCATGATTGACCCCAGCCTGAATCGGCGGTTTGGTTCAGCACAAGAGGCCTTAGAGGCACTGAAGCGGCGAGCTGAGCAGGTTGAACTCAAGGCGCAAAAACCCTTGGGTAGCAAGATTATGTACAAACAGGATGCCCATGCCCTAGAAATTTTATTCCCTCCGGCTAGCTCCACTGCAGCGGGTTTATTCGGGTTAATCTTCATGGGGACCTTTGCGCTCACCTGGAATTCTTTTCTTGTGCTCTGGTGTAGCTTGAGCATGATGGGACCCTTTCCGATGAATTTAGTGTTTGGCTTGTTCTCTTTACCCTTTTGGGCTGCCGGAATCACAATGACCGGGGGAGTTGTGTTTGGGTTGTTTGGGCGGGTGCGATTGAACATCACAACTGCGCAAATTAGCCAGACTTATGAACTCTTTGGGTTAAAGCGAGCCGCAACGCCTGCCAGCCAACGCCAAGAAATTACCAAACTGGAGGTCACTAAAGCTTACTTCAAACGAGATTCTGATGGCGATCGCGTTGAAGTCAAGCCACAGCTCTTGATTTGGGCAGGAACCCGAAAATATGGTTGTTTTGAAGGGACGATGCTGAGTCAGCCAGAACTTAACTGGTTAGCGCAAGAATTAAGTGACTGGCTTGATCTACCCCTTATCAAGGAGTAATACAGAGCCGCCTTGACAGGGTTCCTGTATGGGTTGAAGAATCAAAACCGTTAACCGTCTCCCTCCCTTGCGAATAGTCCATAGACCTAGAACCACTCACTGCAATCTAGACCTGAATGTTTGAAGGATGTGCTGGAGGGTGGGGATTTCAGGATAGAATATCCTTGATGTCAATTAGTGAATAGGTCTCAGCAGCAGTATGGATATTTTGACCTTGGGTTGGGTTGCGGTGCTTACTCTCTATACTTACTCGATTGCAATGGTGGTCTGGGGCCGTCACGGCATGTAACCGGCAGAACTGTTAGCCCTTATCCAATACTTAATCCTTATTTGAGCCGTGGATTTTCCGATTCTTAATGTCTTGGCATTGGTTGCCTTGGGGATGTTGGTGGTGGTGTCCGGTGGAATTGTCTACCTGACCACCATTGAGTGGCGAGATCGTAGGCGTGTGGATCGTGAGCAGCGCGAAGCCAAACGAAAACGCCGCAAGAAATGATTCAATCCCCCTTGGCTATCTTAAACACTCGCTTCAAGCGAGCGGTTTCTGCTGCCTTTGGTCCTGAGCTAGAAGTCAATCTGCCCTGGGTGGTGGTTGCCAGTAACCCTAAGTTTGGCGACTATCAGTCAACGGTACCCCTCGCCTTAGCAAAACCCTTGGGGCAGGCTCCCCGAGCCATTGCCGATCAACTGGTTGCCCATCTGGAGGTGGATGATGTTTGCGAAAAACCTACGATCGCAGGCCCTGGGTTTATTAACTTAACCCTCACTCCTGCTTTTCTAGCACAGCAACTCCAGCAGATGCACCAGAGTGATCGCTTGGGTATCGAGTCAGTGGTTGACCGCCAACAGGTGATTGTCGATTTCTCTAGTCCCAATATCGCCAAGGAAATGCATGTGGGGCATTTACGCTCCACGATCATTGGTGACTCTATTGCCCGTATCCTTGAATTCCAAGGCCATGATGTGTTGCGGCTTAATCATGTGGGTGATTGGGGAACGCAATTTGGGATGCTGATTACCTATTTGGCAGAAGCTTATCCAGCGGCCTTAACCACTTCCGATGCCTTGGATCTGGGCGATTTAGTGGGCTTTTACAAACAATCAAAACAGCGGTTTGATGAAGACGAAGCCTTTCAACTGCGATCGCGACAGGCCGTTGTGCAGTTGCAACAAGGTGAACCACAGGCCATCCAAGCCTGGCAACTGCTCTGTGCACAGTCTCGACGAGAATTTGAAAAATCTATCAAGACCTCGATATCCAGCTCATCGAGCGGGGTGAGTCCTTTTACAATCCCCGGCTTTGTGATCTCTTAGCAGATTTAGATCAGGCCGGCCTCCTAGAGACAGACCAAGGCGCACAATGTGTTTTTTTGGAAGGCTTTACGAATAAGCAGGGCAAACCACAACCCCTGATTGTCCAAAAAAGCGATGGCGGATTTAACTATGCCACCACCGATTTGGCCGCCCTCCGTCATCGGATTACAGAAGAAGAAGCCACTCGGATTATTTATGTCACAGATGCTGGGCAGGCCAATCATTTCGCTCAGGTTTTCCAAGTCGCCCGCCGGGCAGGATGGGTTCCCGACTCCGTTGAGCTGGTGCATATGCCCTTTGGCTTGGTTCAAGGAGAAGATGGCAAAAAGCTAAAAACCCGCTCTGGGGAAACGATTCGGCTGCGGGATCTATTGGATGAAGCGGTCAGCCGCGCTCAGGCCGATATCGACACCAGATTAAAAGCAGACGGACGCACAGAATCCCCCGAATTTGTGGCTAACTTGGCCCAGGTCATCGGTTTAGGAGCGGTGAAATATGCTGATCTCAGCCAGAACCGCACCAGCAACTATGTCTTTAGTTACGATAAGATGCTGGCTTGCAAGGCAATACGGCCCCCTATCTGATTTATGCCTATGTGCGCGTCCAGGGCATGATCCGGAAGGGAGAGATCGACTTTTCTCTGTTAGAAGAGAACCTCAATCTTATCCTGCAAGCGCCTTCAGAATTGGTATTGGCCAAGCATTTACTACAACTACAAGATGTCTTGACAGAGGTAGCCACAGACTTATTGCCCAACAGACTCTGCCAATATCTATTTGAGCTGAGCCAGAAGTTTAATCAGTTTTATGATCAATGCCCTGTGCTCAATGCAGCAGAATCCGAACGCAGAACTCGCTTAACCCTCTCGAACCTAACGGCCCGCGCCCTCAAGCTAGGCTTGTCTCTCTTGGGCATTCAAGTGGTGGAGCGCATGTAGAGCCCCGTGCAAGAGTATTAGGGCACCCGGGGGGGCGGCAAAGGGATACCTGGCCCCGGATCGGAGCTTGGGGCGGCAGGAGTAATAGGGGTTGCTGAGGGTGTAGGCAAGGTGGTCAGCGGGATCAATGGGTTGGGTTGCTGCCCTTGCCATTCTGAGAGGGGGCGACGGATGGCCTTGAGGAAGTTAATGGGCACGAGCCAGAGCGTTAGGGATCCAGTGCTGGGCTGGGGTGGATCGACTTGGGCATAGAGATATTGCTCGGTGGGGTCACTGCCACCGAGGATGAGGCGATGACGTTGCTGATTGTTTAAGGTGATCAGAAGGGTTCCTGGTGAGGTTTGAAACCCAAATTCAGATAGGCGCTGAGGGCTGATCTCCAAGCGACGAGGGCTAGAACTGGTGATCAAGAGATTGAGTAAATAGGCGATCGCAGCCTCATCGGCGGGTCCCTTTTGGGGCGCACTGATGAGCCAGCTATGGGGAAAACTTTGGGTCGAAGATTCAAATACAATGCTTTGTTGCGGGGTTTGCACCTGAATCTGGGCAACTTGATTCTCCGTAAAGGCAAATAATCGCTGACCGGTCTTTTGTTCTGTGTTGGAGGGGGATGGTTTTTGAGTTTGGACCCATAGAAAGACACCACCCGCTAAGGCAATCGCGATCGCAGCAATAATCAGGGTGCTGGATTTAAGCTTCATGGGGAGTAACCTAGGCAAAGGCCAAAATCAAGGAGCAATCGGAGCTGTTTACCGCTGTTGCCACCAGAGGGCAGCGGCGATGGCAAAGGCTCCTAAGGGCAAAAACACAACACCCAACAAACTCAAGACCAAGTTGCGCTGGCTAGAGATCGCCAATTTACGCTTGATCACCTGCTTGGGCCGAATCGAGAGTGTCGGATCGTTGCTATCCGTGGTTAGCCAACTGACAGCATTGATGAAAATATCACCATTGACACTCTGATCAAAAAAGGGATCCTTGGCAAAATCAGAATCCCCAATCACCACTAAGCGGGCCATCGGGGTAGAAATGGGAGCTGCTGGATCTGCCGAAGTCGGACGCGGCGGTACCACCACAGCGGGAGTTGGTGCAGGTGCAGGACTAGAGGATTGAGGTGCGGTGGCTTGTGATGGGGAAGATTCTGAGGTGGGGCTGGCCGGAAACTTGAGCGGTGCTGTGACCAAGGGGCGTGAAATGGCAATCCCTGAGAGTCAGGGGACCTTTGCGATCTCGTTTGGCATCGAACTGAATTTTTTCTCCCGTTAAGTCTCGTTCCGCCCAGGTCAAATCACTGGTGGTTACCAAGGGTGTAACTCTTTGTGAAGGTATCTCCTGCACATCAATCGCTTGGGCAAAGGGAAAAAAGGAGGATTTTTGCTGAAAACTACGGGTAATAGGATGATCGCCATACCCAATCACCGCAGGCCATGCGAGCCGTGCCTGGCTGGGGTCTACAATCAGGCGGCCATCCAGTTTAATATTGAAAGCTTGCAACAAGGGCTGCAGCCCTGCATTCACCTCCGGATCAAGCATGAGCATCACATTACCTCCCCCTTGCAGATAATCCCCCAACAACTTGATCTCTGTCTCTAGGAAGGGGAGCTTAGGGCCAGCAATCACCACCACCGAGGCATCCGCAGGAATTTTCTTTTTCAAGGAGAGGTTTAAGGATTGTACTTTAATGCCTTCCTGTCTGAGTTTGCTCACCACTAAGGATAGCTTTCTTGGGTGCCCGTCAGGTGTACCTCATTATGACCTTGGATAAAATAGGTCATGGATTGGCGATCGCGAATCAGGGTTGCGATCGCTGGCGTTAAGTTAATCTCTGAGAGTCCCGTCGTCAAAAGCTTCATGCGATTGCCATAGACCAAACTGACATCGCCGAGATTGCGAATGCCATGCTTGCGGGCTAGACCAGGCTCTGCTTGGGGATCTACAAACTGGAACCGAAATAGATCCGGTTGTTGGCGTTGGTATTCTTTCAGTAACAGTTGGTTTTGCAACACCTGTTGACTTTGCTCTTCTGTGGTATTGGGATCTTCACCCACAAATACCAGTACCCGCAAAGGATTCTTTAAGTCACGTAAGACCCTTTGGCTCTGAGGTGCGAGGGAAAATACCCTCTGTTCTGTCAAATCAGAGCGAAAGGGATAACGGACCGCCATAAAATTAATGACCACTAGAATCACAATCACTGCCGTGGTCACAATGATGGCATTGGTCCCCGCCTGAGTGGATCGCCGTCGCCACCAATGTAACGAGGTCTGGGTTGACGACCATTGCCAGCGCCATAATAACGAAATCCCTACCAAGACAATGCCGCCTAGGATCAATAGCAGGGG
The DNA here is from genome assembly GCA_012030735.1 of Acaryochloridaceae cyanobacterium SU_2_1. GTDB lineage: Bacteria > Cyanobacteriota > Cyanobacteriia > Thermosynechococcales > Thermosynechococcaceae > Acaryochloris. Next base: position 7,757 of record JAAUUW010000027.1, on the reverse strand, counting down.
CAAGGCAGACCACTGACCCGAAACAAAGCCCGCAGAGCAGCCAGCGACCATTAGGGCCAGACCAAACCATCCCAGAAACTTCATGGCTTTGGACAGCAGCCGTTTCACAATCACTCAACCTCTCTGACAGACAAACCAATATTCTAGATCGGGCCTACAGGAACCCTCAATGTCTTTGAAACCGAAACAGGTCAATAGACTGTGCCGTTAGAAATAAGCCCAGCACAATATAGCTGGCAAACAGCACCAAGCTACTGCTATCGAAGACGCCTTGGGTGAGAGTGACATAATGCTTTATCAAAGACAATTGATCAAAAATAGAGATCCAAGGCTCTCCCCAGCTTTCTCCCAACAAAAATAGCAAGGACAAGATCAAAATCAGGGCGTAGGTCAAAACAATCGCCAAAATAGAACTATCCGTTAGGGAAGAGACAAATAACCCCAGGGAGAGAATGGCAGCCGCCATCAGCAATAACCCCAGATGCCCCACCCCAAAAACACTCTTATCTAAGGGCGGATCGGCATTGATCAGCACCAGCACCTCGAAAACTGCCACCGGCAACATCAGTGACAAAAAGAAGGTCCAAACCGCCATCAGCTTGCCTAGGGCAACTGCCCAATTGGTAATGGGAGAGGTGGCTAGCAACTCCAAGGTTCTTTGGCGGCGCTCTTCGGCATAAAGCCCCATGGATAAGCTCGGCAAAATCAATAGCGCCAGTAACCACATTCCCGATAAAAAGTCCTTGAGGACCTCTTGAGGAACATCCACAGACTGGCCAAAGGGCTCTAGTTCCTGGGCGCGCAGGATCCAAAACTGAACGCCCCGTGCAAATAGTCCGCAGGCCAAAAACCAAAATACCCCGGCGATGACATAGGTAAAGGGTGATTTGAAATAGCCCTGTAGCTCTTTACGATAGATGGCGACAATATTATTGAAGATCAAGATCATGATTTTGCCTCCTCTTCAGCCAGATTGGAGTTGTGATCCTGGTTTACAGGATCAGTCTCTGTGATCTGCTGCGCCGGGGTGAGGGCGGGGGCACTAAGTCTTGAGGAGCGACTTCAGGGGAATTGGGGGCTGACTCCTCTAGTTCTTCTAGAGCTGCATTTTCCTCTTGAGTGGTCAACTCCAAATAAATATCTTCTAAGTTGGCTCTCAACCGCCGCATTTCATGCAGTTCAATGCCCGCATTGACCAAATATGTCGCGAGATGATTGCCGATGCCAAGCCGATAGGGGCAAGTCACTTGCAGTCTGCGGCCTACTGGGGTTGTTCCGGATAACCATCGCCATGAGTAGGGTTCGGGAAGCTGATTGAGACAGTGCAGAATCACTTCGGAATCGCCGTTTACCTCTAACTCAAAATTGACCTGATCGGTCTGCTGGGTGGTGAGATCTCTCAAGGTGTTTGTTTCCACTACCTTGCCCCGACTGATAATGGCAACGCGATCGCAAGTCATATTCACCTCTGGCAAAATATGGGTTGACAAAATCACCGTTTTTTCTTGAGCAAGGTCTTTGATCAAGCGGCGCACATCAATGATTTGGCGGGGATCTAGCCCCACCGTTGGTTCATCTAAAATGATGGCGGGCGGATCATGGACAATGGCTTGGGCAATTCCCACCCGCTGCCGAAATCCCTTAGACAGTTTGTGGATGAGCGTTTGCTCTACTTCGAGAAGATTGCATTTCTGCATCGCCCACTGGACGCGACGGGGCCGGTCGCCCGCCGATAAGCCCTTTAGGCGAGCCACAAAATTCAGGTACGCCATGACGGTCATCTCTGGGTAGAGCGGCGGGGTCTCTGGGAGATAGCCAATTCGTTGCCGCACTTCCATGGGCTGCTCATGGACTTCATAGCCAGCAATATGAGCTGTACCTTGGGTTGCCGGAAGATACCCTGCTAAAATCCGCATAGTGGTGGTTTTGCCCGCACCATTTGGACCTAAAAGACCTAAAACCTCACCAGATTTAGCTTGGAATGTGACATCTTGAAGAGCCACTGTCGAGCCATACGTTTTACTTAAATGCTCAACCTCAATCATCGAAACTCGCACTCAATCATCATTAAACTTGGCATTCCCATTACAATTATCCGTTTTTCCCTTCAAACTTAGCCTACTCTCTGGCGATCCTCTCCAGCTTGCTTTGTTTGGCTGGGGCTGGTCATGGTTGTCTCCCCTATGCAACAGCAAGCTTACCAACCCATTTGGCAATTATCTCAGGGACAGCTTAACCTATTGACAAGTTGCCCGCGTAAGTTTCAGCATCGATATTTAGATCAGATCGATCCCTCTCTAGGTCTAGAGACTCAATCTCACCAGCGCTTAGGGACTCAATTTCACCAGTTAATGCAACAACAGGCTCTAGGGCTGGAGATTCAGCCCTTGATCGCCGCTCACCCCCCTATACAGACTTGGTTCGACAGCTTTGCCCAGTTTCCGCCACCGATGATTAGGGGTGAGCATCTGAGTGAGTACCATCGCTGGGGCTGGCTGGAAGGCTATCTGTTGGTTGCTATTTATGACTTGTTAATTCTCAATCCCGAGCAGGCCCAAGTTTTGGATTGGAAAAGCTATGCCCGACCTCGACAAGATATAGAGCTGCGCCAGAATTGGCAAACTCGTCTCTATCTCTATCTGTTGGCCGAGACCAGTGACTATGCACCTGAGCAAATTTCCATGACCTATTGGTTTGCAGAGGCCCCTGAACTGGGTCGCGCTAATACCTTAACCTTTGCCTATGACCAGACCTTACATGCCCAAACTCACCAAGAGCTAAGGGGATGGCTTTCTCAACTGAGGGATTGGTGCCAAGCTTATGCACGGGGTGAAGATTTCCCGCAGGTGCCCTTGACGGCACAACAATGCTACACGGCCTGGGGTTGTTGTCCCTTTGTGAATCGGTGCCAGCGAGAGCAGCAGCAGACTACGAAGTTGGCAAGGCAAGTGGCTTGGGCAGATATTGAGGCCATCGCAGAACTTGCCCTAGATCCAGAGGTTAACCCAATGGGTGAGGCTCAAGAACCACTGTTGTAAGGGGGCCTGATAGCGGGAGATTGCACCGCCCACCAAACAGCCAAACAAATGTCCCTGCCAGGAGACGCCGCGCTGGAAGGGGAGTATGCCCCAAAGGGTGCTGCCATAGAGTAGACCAGCGATGAGAGAGAGTGCGATCGCAGCCCCACTCTGCTCAAAGAATCCCTGAGCTAATAAAAAGCCCAAATAACCAAAGACCAGGCCACTCGCACCAATATGGTTTGAGTTCCGACCGCCCAAGAACCATACCCCCAATCCTCCCAACAGCCATACCCCCGCCGTCACCAGCAAAAATAGTGACGTAGACTGCCACAAAATCAGTCCTCCGAGTACCACCAAGGGCACTGTATTGGTGGTTAAATGGCGCAAATCTCGATGCAACAGAGGGGCAAGAAGCACCCCACGCAGCCCCCGCCACCGTCGAGGTAAAATCCCAAATTGATTCAGCCATCCCCTTAACAGCAGCGTATCTACCAGCTCTAAGCCCCAGAGAACCGCCACAAAACCGCCCAAGATTTTTACCTGCAAATACAATGCTGAAGCAACCGTCATATCCATCCTAGGTCTAACCCTATAAGCGCGGGAGAGGATGCTGGTGCAATTGCTCTTGAGCCAATTGCGCCAAAGATTTCAGATCAGGGCAAGGCATAATCTCTGCTGGTGGTTCTGGATGTAACCAGAGCAAAAACTCAATATTGCCCTTCGGGCCGGGCAAGGGAGACCAGGTTAAACCCGCATAGTGCCAACCCAAGCAGAGGGCTGCTTCTAAAACTTGAGAAATTGCATCGGCTTGAGCCTCAGGATCGCGGACGACCCCATGTTTGCCCACTCGGTCTGGTCCAACCTCAAACTGGGGTTTGATCAAAGCAATCAGCTCCCGAGGAGCTTGCAATAACGGCCAGAGGGCTGGTAGCACCTTGGTTAAAGAGATAAACGATAGATCAATCACAGCCAAATCTGGGTACACACTAGAGGTGGCATACAATTGAGCAGGTTGCAAATGACGCAAGTTTGTCCGCTCCTTCAAAATCACCCGAGGATCAAGGCGCAATTTCCAGGCCACTTGCCCATAGCCCACATCAATACCATAAACTTGCCTGGCTCCAGATTGTAATAAACAATCCGTAAAGCCCCCTGTGGAGATCCCCCCATCCAAACAGACACGACCGTCCACCTGAATCGGAAAATCCGTCAAAGCCTTAGCCAATTTATGACCACCCCGAGAGACATAGGGAGATTTAGCCTTGATCTCGATGAAGGCGGTGACGGCCACAGAGGTCCCTGGCTTATCAATGATTTGATCATTAACCTTCACCTCTCCAGCCCGAATGAGCCGTTGGGCTTGCTCACGAGAAGCACATCGGTCGAGCGTGACTAGTAACTGATCAAGTCTTTGTTTTGTCGGTGGTTGGGTCAAGGATAATTCCGCAGGGGCCAGATCAAGGCTTAAAGAAGGCACAGGAAACCAGTTCTATTTTAGAGGAGGTAGCAGCCCCTTTGTCCCCTCAGCAAATAGATCTGTCTAAGGCCAAGTCAGTCTGAGCAGCCTATACTTCAGTTAGGATCCTGGATTAAATTAAGATCCAGAAAGCATTTTGAAAGACCTATGTTGAAACTCAATACGTTGCAAAGCCGAGAACAACGCACGGGTTGGTTGCTAATCGCCCCCGCCCTCTGTCTGATGCTCGTGGTCTTTGCTTATCCCATCGGGCGGGCCCTATGGCTGAGTTTATTCACCAAAAACCTAGGCACCAACCTCCAACCTGTCTTTGCTGGCCTCAGTAACTATGGCCGCATGACCGGGGATGGTCGATTTTGGCAATGCCTAGGGAATACCACCCTCTTCACCAGTATCGCTGTCACCCTTGAACTCATTTTAGGGATGGCCGTCGCCCTCGTCCTTAATCAAGGCTTTCGCGGTCGGGGACTGACTAGAACCATTGCTATTTTGCCCTGGGCCTTACCTACTTCTTTGATCGCCTTAGCCTGGACCTGGATTTTTAATGATCAATATGGTGTTCTGAACGATCTTTTGTTGAGACTGCACCTGGTTGAAAGCCCCCTCAATTGGCTGGGTGATCCTAATCTAGCGATGATTGCTATCATTGCTGCCGATGTTTGGAAAACCACCTCCTTCGTGGCAATTTTACTGTTAGCGGGATTGCAATCTATCCCCGCCGATCTATATGAAGCCCATGCGATGGATGGTGCTACATCCTGGCAGAGTTTTCGCCAAATTACCTTACCCTTGCTCTTGCCTCAAATTTTGATTGCCATCTTATTTCGGTTTGCCCAATCCTTTGGGGTGTTTGATCTGATTAAGGTGATGACCGAAGGAGGACCCGCTGGCGCAACGGAAACAGTCTCTTTGTACATTTATGCAACGATCATGCGTTATCTTGACTTTGGCTATGGTGCGGCGTTGGTGATGGTCACCTTCTTGGTGTTGGCGATTGCTGTTGCCCTTGCACAATTGCTGTTGGCCAAAATGCGCAGTCAAGCTCCAAGTGCCGAATAACCCATGTCTGCCAAAATTCCACCTCCTAAAGCTTCTCTAACCCCAGCAGTCCCCTCTGATCTCTCTTTCAAAAGGGTACTGTTTTGGATTGCTGTCGGACTAGTGGTCTGCTTGAGTCTGGCCCCAGTGCTTTGGCAAGTCCTCACCTCCTTTAAGGTGAATGCGGATATTTCCAAAATCCCCAACGTCTACTTGCCAACCCGTCTAACCCTCAGCCACTATGCAGAACTGCTCCAACGTCGTCCCTTTGGTAGATATCTTTTCAATAGCAGTTTAGTCGCGATACTGTCTACCTTGCTTTGCCTAGGGATTGGCTCTCCGGCGGCCTATGCCTTGGCTCGGCTAAGGCTGCGGGGGGAGGGACTGATTTTGGCGGCGGTGCTAATTGTGACGCTGTTCCCTTATGTTTTACTGTTTCTGGGTTTGCTAGAAATTATCCAGGCGTTGCAACTGGCGAACAATTATCTGGCGCTAATTATTCCCTACACCGCGATTAATTTGCCCTTGACGATTTTGGTGATGCGGAGCTTTTTTCAGCAACTCCCGCAAGATTTGGAAGATGCCGCCAAGGTGGATGGCTACAATACCCTGCAAATGCTCTGGTATATTCTGCTGCCTACAACCCTGCCGACCTTAGTGACCACTGGAATTTTAGCCTTCATTTTTGCCTGGAATGAGTTTGTATTTGCCCTCACCTTTATTACCCGGGAGGGCATGAAAACTATTCCGGTGGCAACGGCCCAAATTGGTGGGTCTACAGTCTTTGAAATTCCCTATGGCCCTATTGCAGCAGCGACAGTTTTAGGCACTTTGCCCTTGGTGGTGCTGGTGTTGTTTTTCCAAGGCAAGATCATTCAAGGGCTGACAGAAGGGGCTGTTAAGGGCTAAGGGATCTGCCTTGTCGTGTAAGCGTTATCCCAGCAAGCCTATGGCTTCTTCTTCGGTCTGCTTAAATCTTGCCCTGAGTTTTGAGCTGTTCTAGGGAAATTCTCTCCAGCCGAGCAAAAGCCTAGGATGGGTTAAAGAGCTCAACTCTTTGTTGGGTTTAGCGGCGCTAGCAGGTCTAATAAATTAATGTCAGAGACAATGGATCTAAAGCTCGGCCGAGCAAAATAGTAGCCTTGAAATAGGTCTATATTAAAGCTGCGCAGAATCGTCAATTCTTCCAGGGTTTCAATGCCTTCAGCAATGGGTTCAATGGATAAATCACGGCAGACTTGCACAATTCCTTTGACAATCGCTTGACGACCCTGATCTTGGTCAATATTTCGAATCAACGCCATGTCTAGCTTGATATAGTCTGGGCGAAAATCCGCCAAGAAATTGAGGCCAGAGTAGCCTGCGCCAAAGTCATCCAAAGCAGTCTTAAACCCCAGGCTTTGATAATGCTCGATGATAGATCGCAGATGGGCATAGTCCTCGACTTTTTCGACTTCTGTTAACTCAAAAAGTATTTGTTGGAGAGGGAAATTGCAACCCTTTGCTGTTTCAATAGTGGTGCGAATACAAAGTTCAGGTTGATAGACTGCATTGGGCAAAAAATTAATGCTGAGCATCGACTGTATCCCTAACTCAGCTGCTAGCTCAATGGCACAGATTCGACAAGCTTGATCAAAACGATAACGGTTTTGGGGGTCACTTGACCCAAAATTTCTGCGGCTGCTTCGTTGCTCATCCCCCGCACGAGGGCTTCCTGAGCAAATATTTTACCCTCAGCTACATTCACAATTGGCTGAAAAGCCATGGTAAATCGGAAATCCAGTTCGTTAGGATTAAGACAGCCAGCACATCCAATTGAGGGTGAGGGTTCTTGACTCGTCACAATGGTTTCACACCGGGAAATAACAGATCTTAATTTAAGATACCCATTATTTAGCTTTGTTAGTAATGGATCATCACAGCTTTGTTAGTAATGGATCATCACAGCAAGATGATGTAGTGATGAGTAACAGCAGCTCTTGCCAAGCTGAAGGCTGCCTTTGTTCGCTCTAAAATTACTTCAGCATATCGGGCAGTCATGGTTTGCGCTGCTATCTGTCCTTGTGTGCATGCTCAGGAACAACCGCAGAGGCCGAAGAGCTAGCTAGAGTTCAATGGCACTGACTTAAGAAGGTAGAAAAGGGCTGTAAGGCTTGATAGATATAGAATCAAGACCTTACATACCTTACGATCATTCTGTCTTCGACTATGTCTCAGCCAGC
>JAAUUW010000170.1 GCA_012030735.1 Acaryochloridaceae cyanobacterium SU_2_1 | reverse complement strand
AACACCAGCAAGTCGATCCTGAGCTGAGAGTCCTAGCCACTCACACCCTGAATCAGATAGAGATAGGCGAATTAGTCACAGGACTAATGAAAATGCTAAAAGCCTCTGAAGATGACGGCTTTGATCAGCAGATAATCCAGTTGCTCGCTGGTATTGGCTCTGCTGCTCAGATAGCCCTAGAGGCTCTAGAGGCTGACCGAGAATGGCAGGCTCTAGCGTCCAGAATTCTGCTGAGCCTCCGGCGATCGCAACCCTCTAGAATAACCCGAAGGGAAACGGCCTTGGCACACAGTTGCAACCTCAGCCCATCGTTACAGGAGCCTAACGCTACGGCTCAAGTTAAAACCTTAAACGCTTTACTCCAAGCCGCAGCAGCCAAAGCCGAGACCCAAGCCTATAGACAAGCAATTGATATTTATACTCAGGTCATTTACCTTTGCCCTGAAAATGCTTGTGCCTATGGCGATCGCGGCCTACTGCGTTCTAACCTAGGGGATCAACAAGGCGCTATTACCGACATTAGCTGTGCAGCTCACCTCTTCTATCAGCAAGGTAGAACTGCAAATTTTGAGATCGCTCTAGGTTATTTGAACGCAATGACCGACCCCTCTAGCCTGATTTAAACGGCTGGCTTGTCCAGAACAAGTTATCGCCAACAAGAGTTTAAGTCTTCAGAATTAGCGATATTCTTGGTTCTGAATTGCCCGCAATCGGGCTTCAGGTCGCTTAAAGCGGTCGAGCTGGCTTTCAAAAAAGGCGCGATTGGCCTGCAAATGTTCAGGATTAGGATCATCCAAAGGATAAAGCAAAGCTTGGCGCAGGGCTTGAATCACGGCAGAGGTCACACAGTACATAGATCGCTGAAAGCTAATCCCCAATTGAACGAGCATGTCATCTTCTCCTCGACAGTACTGCTGGTAGTACTCCACTAAATAGGGGGGCAGAAAATGCAGCATGTCTTGCATCAGCAAGGTGGGCGGAATCCCGGCAGAACCGACGGGAAAGACATCGGCATAGAGAATGCCATAGTGAAAATCTTCTTGGCGATCGGGCACTTGCTTGGCTTGGGCGTTGTAAGATTTAGTGCCGCGAAACGGAGAGGTGCGATAAAAGACAGCCTCAACATAGGGCAGTGCCGCTTCGTATAGCCACATAAAACCTTTAGATTTGGGAATAATTTCGTAGCATTCACCGCGAATATAGACATGGTGGTAAATGGGCCGACCGGCAATGGCAAAAATTCCATTTACCAGAAAATTCATCGCTTCTGGAACCGTGGTCAATTTGCCCTCATCATACAGATCCGACATCTCAAAAAAGACGGGAGCCATCACTTCCCAAAATAGGCCCAAATTGGAGTAATAGGATAATTGCCGCACCTGTTCAATAAACATCTCTGGAAAGAGCTTGTACAGTCCCAGCATTAGGGGATTGCCACGAAAGTAAGCTTTGATGGCGCGATCGCAATTGGCAATATACTCATCCGTGTCTAGATAGGGATCGAACTGACCCCCCATATTCCGGTGCCAGAGCATGGTCCGCATACATTCTTCGGCAAACTCCATATTGATGCGGTCATGCCACAAGTGATGTAAAAGCTTCGGTAATTTTCGTTTGATCTCCCCTTTTTCCATAAAGGCTAGAAGTTCTGGGTGAGCAGTGGCTTCGCCTCGCCAAACCCTTAGATCAGCATCATCGCCCGCATAGTGATTATGGAGATCCAGGTACGCCTGGGGCAAAAAATATTTGAACAGCGGCAAAGGATCGAGAAACACTTGCTCCGCAATATAGAGCAGATCCCGCCAATAGAAATCCATCGGTACCGCATAGGCTTTATACAGCCCAATAATTTGTTTGAGATTATCGGGGGTATTCGGCAGCATTGCCCCCCCTGCCTCTAAGCGATGGATTACTTCTGCAAACTCATGCTGGGAGGGCGGAAGTTGGGTAGGAGTAGGATGTAAAGTTGTAGTCATAAGAGTGGATATTAAAGGAGGGGGTGAAGGTCAAAAGTGGAGGGTATTAAATCCATGATCCTGAGAACCTTGTTAATACTCAAGTAGAAGGCGAATCTTCTAAAACACTGAGCAACGGGGGCGATTGATGGGATAGAACCTTAGCGGTGAAGAGTCTGGGCATCGGCGTCAACTCTTGGGCTGCGGCCATCAATGCACTGGTAGTTGGCTCACTCCAGCGCACTAACCAGGCAGGTTGAAGACCCAAGACAACAATTAGAGTCACCAGAATTAAGGCCGGAATCCGCTCACTCCAGTTAACTTTAGGAAAATAAGCCAGGTCGTTGTCGAGCTTGCCAAAGCAGGTGCGATTGAGCAAAATCACAAAATACACAGCCGTTAGCCCTGTCCCGACCACACTGATTAGGGTCTGGATGGGGAAGGTGGCATAACTGCCCTGGAAAACCAGAAACTCTGCAATAAAGCCCACTAGACCGGGAATACCCGCACTGGCCATTCCTCCTAATACCAACAGAGCGCTGACGAGGGGCAGGCCTCGGATCGGGTTCATCAGACCATTTAAGACCTCTAAATCGCGCGTCCCAGCTTTGGCTTCGATTAAACCGACCAAGTGAAACAGCAGAGCCAAGATCAGACCGTGGGCAAACATTTGGGAAATGGCTCCGACAAAACTCAACTCCGTGCGGGCGGCGGCGGCCAAGAGTACATACCCCATGTGCCCTACTGAACTGTAAGCCACCATGCGTTTGATATCTTTTTGGGCGATCGCAGCCAAGGCGCCATATAACACACTGACTACAGCCCAAGTTGCTAAACCGGGCGAGACCTGCGCCCAAGCCTCTGGAAACAGCACCATACAAAACCGGAAAATTCCGTAGGTTCCCAGCTTGGCCAACACCCCACCTAATAAGATGGCGACGGGTGTAGAGGCGGCCACATAGGTTTCTGGAAGCCAAGTATGCAACGGCACTAGCGGTGTTTTAATGCCAAATCCCAGGAGCAAGAGAATGAGTAGCACATACTGGATATTCAGGGGTAAGGTCTGGCCTAGGAGGGCCTCATAAGTAAAGCTGGTGGTGTCACTAAACCAGATGATGCCTAAGAAGCCCGCTAAAATGAGACCACCAGAGGTGGCGGTATAGAGCAAAAACTTGGTCGCAGCACTGCCTTGTTGAGTTCCACCCCACACCGAGATCAAGAGGTAGAAAGGAATCAGCTCTACTTCATAGAATAGAAAGAACAACAACAAATTCTGGGCTAAAAAGGCACCCGCGACCCCACCACTAATCAGTAAAATCAGGCTATAGAAGAGGCGCGATCGCTCCGTGTCAACGCGGCTACTGTAAATGGCAATCCAGGTCAGTAAACTATTCAAACCTAATAGGGGTAAAGATAGACCATCCACCCCTAATTCATAGTTCAAACCCAAATAGGGCAACCAAGGTAAAGACTCCCGAAACTGAAATGTGGGATTGCTCAGATCAAATTGGCTGACTAGCCATAGGGTCCACAGCAGTGTCACTGCCGATAAACAGAGGGAAATAAAGCGGACTCGATGGGCTGCGATCGCCTGGGGGAGTAAGGCAACAATCACAGCAGCAATACAGGGAAACCAGATCAGGACATTGAGCATGGCAGAATAATGGCTCTAAACAATCAGCACAGAAGCAAAAACAAGAGAAACGCGGGTCTAAAATAGTGAACCCAGTAGCGGAGAAATCAGTGGCCAAACTAAAAACGCGGTAATCACGAATACCCCGGAAACAATCGTAAACAGGTAGAACTGGGTCTGACCAACGTTGCCATACTTGAGGGATTCACCACTCAAGATGGAGAATTGGCCAATCAGATTGACAAGGCCATCGACGATGTTGCGATCAAACCAATCCGTCAGGCGAGAAATCCAATCCACACCTAAAACTACACTGGAGCGGTAGAGAGTAGGTGTATACATATCCAAGGCAAAAAAGTTTTGCAAGGGTGCCCAAGGAATACGAACCGGTTTGGGAATGCGATCGCCCATATAAATCCAAGCACTCGCCCCACAACCGATCAGGCTTGATCCGCTCAGCAAAAGGGCCAGGGTGTGGTTGAGATCGGACCAATGGGGTAGCAGCGCCAGCCGCTGGAGCAGGAGGGGTAAATGTAAGGTTGCCCCCGCTAAGATCGTGCTGGGTAAGGTGACGAGCCAGAGATTTTCGGGCGATCTCACCGTCATCTGTTGGGGTTTGCCAGCAAAAATCAAGCTAAACTCCCGCGTGACGCTAAACCCCGTTAGGGTATTGACGAGCAAAACAACACCGACCAAAGCGGGTTGGGTTGACCAGAGGCCATCTGCTAATTTCAACAAGGCCCAAAAGCCACCGAGGGCAGGAAAGGCAATTAAACCTGCTGCCCCCACCAGATAACTTAACCCCGTAATCGGACGCCGACTCCATAATCCACCCAACTGGGTCAGATCCTGAGTAATCGCATTGAGTACTACAGACCCGGTACTCATAATCAACAGAGCCATTGCTAGGGCATAGGTCAGCATTAACAATAGAGCGGCTTCCTGCTGTTGAGTGCCAACAGCAATAAAGATCAAGCCCATATAAACACTAGCTGAGTAAGATAAAGCCCGTTTAACATCAATTTGAGCAATGGCAATCAACGTACCGCCAATTGCAGTCACACCCCCAATGCCAATCATCACCGTTAACGTTAGCGGAGACAGGGCCAGCACAGGAGCCAGTTTAATTAATATCCATGCCCCAGTAGAGACAACGACAGAGTTCCGCAACACCGTCCCTGGCATTGGCCCTTCCATGGCTTCATCTAGCCACAGATGCAAAGGGAATTGGGCACATTTACCCATGGGCCCAGCAATTAAACTCAGACCTAGTAAGGTGATCACCGTCGGATCAACTTGAGCCGTCTGTGCCCAGATCCCTAGCTCTCGATAGTCCCAGGTTCCAGCTAGGGGGAAAATTGCCAACACCCCCATCAACAGAAACAGATCGCCAATCCGTTTAGTGAGAAAAGCATCACGGGCACCGGTGACCACCAAAGACTGATTAAACCAGGTGCCGACAATCAGATAGGTGGCTAAGGTCAAAATTTCCAGAATGATATAGCTGAAAAACAGAGAGTTGCACAGGGCTAGGGCACACATGCCTGTTTCAAATAAGGCTAGCAGAGAGAAAAACCTTGCCCAGCCCCAATCCATTTCCAAATAGCCAATGGCATAGAGTTGAGCCAGAAAATTCAGCCCGGTAACCACCAAGCCAACCCCAATCGTAGTCGCAGAGATTTCTAGGGGAATGGTCAGATCTAGCCCTGCAACTTCTAACCACGGGATAGAAAGATATTGAGGGGGATGGTTCCAAACGCTGGGAAAGCTCCCCAGCCCATGTAAAAAAGCGGTTAATGTCATCACCAAGTTGACATAACCTGCGGGTCGAGGTCCTGTACGACGAATAATCGAGGGTGTCCACAAAAGGGACACCACCATGCCCACCAAGGGGTAGCAGGGAATAAGCCAAGCAGAATGAGCTAAAAACTCGAACACGGGTATTTCCAAAGCTAAAAGTAAAACTTATAAAGACTTATG
>JAAUUW010000026.1 GCA_012030735.1 Acaryochloridaceae cyanobacterium SU_2_1 | reverse complement strand
TGAACAATTGCAGTACGGTTTTGGTAGGTTTGCTGTCCAGTCATGGCTCACTTGCCTCGCTCATAGTGACTGAAGTATAAGCTGTTCGGCCCAGGATAGCTCTAGACACCATTTCCTGATCTATCTGTTCGGCGTTAGTAAACTCTCTAAATTATCTACTACCACCAACGATGGCTTGGTTTGCAAGCATTGCACAACCGCATCCACCAACTGCTCTTCCTCTTGGGGACAATCGCCTCAAAGGCCTGCAACAATTGCCGTGCCCATTCCGCAAATGCACTCCCAGCACCCACATCCGCCCAGAATCGGCACTGCAATTCTCCCCTAGCGGTACTCACTGCTTCCGGCATCGGCTCCGCAAAGAGCTTAGAAGCCATGGTAGACTTACCCAGCCCCCCAATGCCCTCAATTCCCAGCAGCGCTTTCCCTTGAGCAAGTTTTCCGTAGAGCCAATCTAGTTCTCGTTTACGGCCTTGCCAATCCTCCAAGCTCAAATGGGGTTGTCCTGCTAGCAACAATCCTGGCTGAGCCTGGGCTGCCCGCATATTTTCTTTAATGGCCGTCACATCCGCCTGCAAATGGGTTAGCCGTTCATCCAGTTCGCCCCGCAACGACTCCAAAAGTGCCGTCACATCCGCAAACCCCAACTCAATCTGCTCCGCCAACTCTTGAAACGCCTGTGGGTTTTCCGTTCCCAACCCATTCAAACGCTCTAAAACCTGCTGATACTCGCTATTGACTTGGTCAGGACCAATCCCTTCCACTTCATCAATTCGCGCCAACAGCACCTTATGCTGCTCCTGAATCGTCCCCCGCAGCTCGCCCACCAAATCGAGCACCATTGCCCCAAAGGCCCGACCGCCCGTGGCAAGATCCTCCTTCAACACCTCCCGCAATGCCTTTGGGAAATCACGATGCAAAAATTTCCGCAACCTCCTTCATCACCTGAGGGTCACGCTCAACTTCTGGTTCCTGTTGCTGCCAGGTATTCAGCAAGCTGGCCCAATCTGCGGGTTTTAAGGCTGTAGCTTCGGCAAACTCCGCCGGCTTCACCGCAAAAAACTTTGCCAAATTCTCTTCTCGAAGGGGGTCTAAACCCGCTTCTTCAGCAAACTCCGGCAACTGAGACAGTTCGGCCCACTCCGCCTCTGCCCGCCTTGCCAGTTGCCATAAGGGTTCTTGATAATCACGATACTGCTCTAATCGGGCGGTCCGCGCGATCACTGCTGCAATGGCACGGCCCACCGCCGTACTTAAATCTTCATTGTGCAGAACCGCATCCCGCCCCTTGAAACGCTGGGCCAGCTTGTCCCAAAGGCTGCCCAAGTCAGTGGCCACAATATTTGAGGCCAGCCCCACCGTCAAACCTGTGGCACCGCCAAATAAGGCAGTGTTAATGGTGCCAGCAACGCAAACCGCACCCAATAGAAGTAGGCGATTTCGCATCAAACTAAAGCAAATATGGCCATCATTATAAGCTCTGCACAGCGAATGGCTGCGATCTCCACAAAACCCCCTAATCAGGGCACCATTACCATCTTAGCCGCAAATATCTAGGGGCCAATTTGCCTTTGAGCTTACCTCCAAACAGTGGATATCCTCACAGGGTCGATCAGCTCGAAGAATATTCAGATCAGCCATGGGAACCTCAAGGCTGCCCTTTCTCTAAGGCAGAAATCTTTGAAGAGCCTTAGAGAAAGGGCAGCCTTGAGGCAGTTGCAGGGGGTCTAGGGGGATGAATGTCTATCTCTTGAGTTGAAGACATAGCCTTGCTTTGAGGGGCAACCTCAAAATTACCCCTGAAGGGCTGGCACCTGCTGAATGGGGTTGATGCGCCCGCCAGCACTTTTTCTAGAAGTTATTGAGAGTATTTAATATTAGGCGGTAAGATAAATGCGTATTAAAATTTGGCCCTAGATTCACAATGAAACAATCAAAAACAGTTGAATTATTGCTAGCCCTAGGCTTGTCCGCAAGCTTGGCTGCCTGTGGAGGTGCCTCGACCAGCGGCGGTGAGGATGGTGAGCAAGTCAGTCCTAGCCCTGCTGTTACCAGCCCAACGCCTAAAAGTGACAAAAGTGGCGACGATGCTGATAAGCCAAAAGAGGATACAAAAAAAGATGAAGGCGGCGAAGGTGGCGAAGGTGGCGAAGGCTAAATGATTCTGCAAGTCTGAGCTTGGCTTCAGCCAAGGACTTAGCACAGCTGAGTAAGTCACCTCAACCTTCGAAGTAAGCGTTAATATTTTTTCTTAAGACTGCCATCATTGATAGTCAATCGACTGTTGAGAGTTTTTGCCAAAAATTTAGCTTTTGTGCAGCTTAATTCTCAATAAATAGACAAAATATTGCAGCTTAATGAACATATGCAAATTTAATGCTCAGTATTAACGCTTACTTCCGATTGTGAGGATGTTATTTTTCAAGCAGCCATCTTCCATATGAACGATCCGATCGGCAATATCGAGGATGCGGTTGTCGTGGGTAACGAGCAAAATGGTGCAGCCCTGCTCTTTGGCTAGGGTTTGCATGAGGGTAACGACATCTCGACCCGATTGACTATCTAAGGCCGCTGTGGGTTCGTCAGCAAGGACAATCGCTGGATGGCTGACTAAGGCTCTTGCGATCGCAACTCGTTGCTTCTGCCCCCCAGACAAATCATCAGGATAGTAATGGATATGATCCGCTAACCCCACCTGATGGAGAATTTTTGTAGCTTGCTCAACCATCGCTTGCAAAGGTTGAGTCCCCGTCACTTCTAGCCCCATTTTCACGTTTTGGAGAGCGGTTAAACTACGGTGCAAATTATGGGCTTGGAAGATATAGCCATTCTGTCGACGCGCTTGCACAAGTGCTTGTTCTTTGGCTCCTGCCAATTCTTGGCCCAGGATTTTGAGGCTGCCCTGTTGGGCCGCGCGTAAGCCACCTACGAGGGTTAAGAGCGTGGTTTTACCAGAACCCGAAGGCCCGGTCATCAGCACAATTTCTCCCGCAGCAATCTCGAGCTGGATATCAAACAACACTTGCTTACGTAGGCGGCCTTGACCAAAATGGTGATCTAATGGTGGATGGAGATAGCGGGGTCTTTCATCGCTGCCTGTCCATAAGAGTCCCTTAAAACATATCCGCAGGGTCAGCCGACTGGAGTTTGCGAGTTGCGATCGCACCCGACAGCGCACACATCACCACCGTCAGCAAAAACACTGTGACCGCACGGCCAAAGGTCATAAACACAGGCAAGGCCGTGGCTGTCCGAGTCAGACTATAGAGGCCCACCGGCAGGATAGCCCCCGGAATAAACCCAAACAGGGCTAAAATTATCGCTTCTTCAAACACAACGCCTAGTAAATAACGATTCTGATAGCCCATCGCCTTAAAGGTGGCATACTCGCGCAGATGGGCATTCACATCGGTGGACAAGACCTGATAGACAATCACCACCCCAACCACAAAGGCCATCGCTGTTCCCAAGCCAAAGATGAACCCGACCGGACTCCGAACCTGCCAATAGGCCGTTTCAAAGGCAATAAACTGCTCCAGGGTTAACACCTGCACATCATCGGGGAGATGATCCTGGAGAGCAGCCACTATCTGATCGGGGTTCGCATTGGGTTCCAGTTGAATCAGCCCTAAATTGATGCTGCCCACCTGCCGCCGGGGAAACTGCATCAAAAAGTTTTGATCACTGGTGATCAAGGTGCCGTCGGCCCCAAAGGAGGCACCCATCTCAAACAATCCAGAAATCGCAATCCTACGGCCTTGGGCCTCAGTTTGAACCGATTGGCCTTGATCGATTAAAGCAAAGGACTGGGCATAATCTCCCCTTGCGCCTCGGTCAAACAAGAAGGTATCTGGCTGTTTAACTTGGAGCAGTTGCGGAGCAAGTCCTGGGAGAGTAAGGGCAGGTTGATCGGGATTAAACCCGATCACCTGCACCACCGTCTCTCGTTTGGTGTCAGGGCTTTTCCAGTTGAGGGTATTGACATAGAGGGGCTCTGCGGACTTCACCCCCGGAATATCCTGGGCTTGATACAGTCGCCGGCGGGTAAAGGTGGAGAGGGCTTGCAGGTTTCTCGCTTGGGGACTGAGGAGGACAATATCCGCATTTAAGGTGCGATGCAGTTGAGTGTTACTAACAAACAAGGAATCCTGAAAACCCATCTGCATAAACATCAGAACATCTGCAAAGGCAATCCCTGCTAGGGCTACGAAGAATCTCCCCTTTTCATGGCTGAGCTGTAACCACCCTAGGGGAGTGCGTCCTGGGAAGAGGCGGAAAGTTTTCACAATTGCACCACCACATTCACCTGCAAATTGGTGAACTGGGCAGCCTGTTTGCTGGAGCTGCCATCAAGCTTGACGTAGACCTCCACCACCCGAGCATCGATATTCTCGCTAGGATCAGTGTTGATGATGGTTTGCTGACGGACTTTGCCACTGATCCGATCCACGCTTCCCCGCAAGGCTTGGGGCAAGGAGTCACTGCTGACCTTGACGCTCTGGCCCACTTGAATTTTATGGACATCACTCTGATAGACCTCAGCAACGGCATACATCTGCTGGGTTTGTCCCAGCTCGACAAGACCCTCTGTGCTCATGACCTCTCCAGGATGGGTATGGATATCCAGAATCACCCCTGCTTGAGGCGATTTGACATAGGCTTGGTCGAGCTTGGCTTGGGCCTGTTTAACGCCAGCGCGAGCCTGATTGATATTGGCCTGGGCGACTTGCAAATCCACAGGCCGCACTTCGGCAATCTGATCGAGGCGGGCCTGGGCAGCATCCAGTTCTGGCGGTTGGACGGCTTGTAAACGATGGGCGACGGCTTGGGCTTCTTGGAGGCTGCGGGTCGCTGTTTGCAAGACTAGCTGCTTCTGATCCCGCTCTGAAGCAGAGATGGCCCCTTGTTGATAGAGGGATTGATAGCGATTGAATTCGATCTGGGCATTTTCCACTGCGGCGCGGTGGCGGGCGATGGTGGCCGCCTGGGTAGTCATTTCTCCCTGCCGTTGTGCATCCAAACGGCTAATCTCAGCGCGTTGGGCCGTAATCTCTCCTTGTTTTGCCCCTGCTTGAATTCGTGATAGCTCTGCCTCTGCTACTCGGACTTGTTCTT
Source organism: Acaryochloridaceae cyanobacterium SU_2_1 (assembly GCA_012030735.1). Classification (GTDB taxonomy): domain Bacteria; phylum Cyanobacteriota; class Cyanobacteriia; order Thermosynechococcales; family Thermosynechococcaceae; genus Acaryochloris. Next base: position 21,210 of record JAAUUW010000026.1, on the reverse strand, counting down.
GGGCAATGAGCAAGTCTGCTTGTAAGCGATCGCGACTGTCCAAGATCGCGATCACTTGGCCCGCTGCGACTGTCTCACCTTCTTTGACAAGGAGTTTAGCAATCCGACTGCCTTCTACACTGCTAGGTGCAGAGAGCTTCACAATTTCCCCTTGGGGTTCTAACCGACCCAGAGCTGTAACCGTCTGAATCACAACCGGCGCAGGCGGTACAGAGGTTGTGCTGCCAGAAGGACCATATTGGCGTAGCACCCAAAGGGAGGTTCCACTGAGGGTAAGGACAGTGGCGATCGCCACGATCATCCTTCTCCTTGAGGGCCATCTAAACGGGGAGTCTGAGGTCACACTATCTGAGACCATCACCTGTCTCCTAAAACTATAACTAGACTGTTTAGTTTAGCTTTGATATCATCAGACTAAACCAGTAGTTAGTTTTGTCAAGATGGGGCAACCTTTGCCCTAGGATGATGGAGAACCCTGCGGTTTTAACTGCTCCAGTGTTTTAGTTTTGACTGATACCAAGCCCCCTACCCCCGATGGAACTAACCAGCGCCCCCATTTCCGAGCGTCAGCTCTCTGCCAGCAAGCGCAGCGATATCTTGTCCGGTGCGATGCAAGAGTTTTTGGCCAATGGCTATGCAGCCACCACTATGGATCGAGTAGCCGCGGCGGCAAGGGTCTCTAAAGCGACGGTCTACAGCCACTTCCAAGACAAGGAGGGACTCTTTATGGCCCTAGTTCAACAACTCCAAGAACAGAAGTTTCAGGCTATCTTTGGCTTGCCAGAGGGACAATCCTTGCAGGGACCCCCAGGGGAGGTATTGCACCATTTGGCCAGTACCATGCTGGAAAATATTATTGAAGATAAACCCTTCCAAGCTTTTATGCGGCTCATTATTGGCGAGTCGGGTCGTTTCCCAGAGTTGGCACGGGCCTTCAGCCACCATACACCCCGCTGTTTATTAGCGCTGCTGAAAGAGTATCTGGGAGAACCATCAGGACTAGGACTAAAAGACCCAGAGGCCACCGCCCGGATCTTTATCGGCAGTCTAGTTCACTATGTGATTTTTCAAGAGCTGCTCTATGCCAAAGAAGTGGTGCCCTTTGAGCGCGATCGCTTGATCAAAGGACTGGTGGATCTGATTGTAAATAGCTCGACTTAAACAAAAACTGAAGCATTTAAATCTACAGGTCACTCAATAAATGGTGTTTACTCATGACTCAAACTTCCCCATCTCAGCCCCCTAAACTTGTCTTAGTGGCTGGGGCTACGGGTGGCGTTGGCCAATTAATCCTTAGCGAACTGTTGGCAAAAAAATTGCCCGTGCGGGTCTTAGCCCGTGATCCTGCACAAGCCCGTCGAATGTTTGCCGATCGAGCTGATATTATCTGGGGTGATCTTCGTGATCGGTCCAGTTTAGAGCCGGCCATGATGGGTGTGAGCCATATCATGGCCTGTACAGGCAGCACCGCCTTCCCCACCGCTCGCTGGCAATTTCGTTCCGCCTCGGATCCTTGGGAATGGATCAAACGTTATACCAACCCCAGCTATTGCAAAGCACAAGCCGATAATAGCCCCGATCAGGTTGATGCTATTGGTGGACAGAACTTGGTAGATGCTGCTCCGGCAGATTTACAACAGTTTATTCTCGTATCTGCCTGTGGTGTTGAGCGCAAGGATCAGCTACCCTTCAGTATTCTCAATCTCTTTGGTGTGCTGGATGCTAAATTAGCAGGAGAAACAGCCCTGCGTAATTCCAGCCTTCCCTATACGATTTTGCGCCCTGGTCGGCTGATTGATGGTCCTTACACTTCCTATGATCTCAACAGCCTTATGCAGGCTAAAACTGAGGGAAAATTGGGAATCGTCTTAGGCACTGGGGATCGGCTGTCTGGCGAGACGAGTCGGGTTGATTTAGCCGCTGCTGCTGTTGCATGCTTGCAAAATCCGCAGATGATTAACAAGGTGTTTGAAATCATGAGTAAAGGTCCCCGCCCTGAATCGATCAATTGGGATAAATTGTTCGACTCCCTTGGTTAACTCTGCATGATGCCATCGGGAGGGCTGAGAACCAATCTAGCGATGGCCTCTGCCCTTGCCCACAGCCACTGAATCTAGCAATCACTGATCTGGCGTTGATTCACAGCCAGCGGTTACTTCCACAGCCTCGGCAATCGGATTTCGGGCCCTAATCAGTGAGATGGCCCGACTGACCTGATTGGGAGAAATCGCGGTCGTGAGTGACGCAGATTGGGAACAGGCGCCAAGCAGCGTCAAACGAATGAGTGAACCCTCCATGAGGGGGTAAATTCTGTTGAAGAATCGGGTATCCTCACTGCTGAGGGAATACTCAATCTATGCAGAGAGAATCTGAGTGGCACCCTGAACCTAATTTTCCCTGGGAGAGCTGCGATGGAGTCTGATGGAACCCTACCCTTGCCAGCAGCTGCTGAGCAATCGTCTCCCGCTAGAGATCTGTTGGGCCCCTTAGCAGTCGTCTTTTATACCCTATTCACCCTATTGCCCGACAGCAGTAGCTTAATGGTGGCTTGGCCTTGGGTTTTTCTGTGGCAGGTGGGGTTACTGCTGCCCTGGTTATGGCTGATCAGAGATGGATGGGTAAGCTCCCGGTTCACCAAACTGGGTTATCAGTTAGACTACGGCATCGCAATCGCGGTTCTAGGTCTAGTTGGGTCAGCCGTTTTGGCTCCCTTTCCGCAGCAGGCCCGTTGGTATAGTTGGGCAGCGCTTTGTGCAATAGCCGCTCTCTATGCCCTCAACAGCTGGTGCTCTAGCCCGCAACGTAGGCAGAAGCTCCTTGTGGCTCAGGGGGGGCTCAGCATTGCCTTCATTGTTATGAGTTTAAGTTTGTGGTTCTTTCAAACCCTTGTACCAGAGCTGCAACGCCTGCAAGATTTGCGAGCCGCGGGATTAGAAAAATCCTTTGATTTTTCGGTATTGGAATTGCGCAATTGGGCACCCATTGGCCATCAAAATTATGTGGCGGGTTTTCTGGTGTTAAGCCTTCCGCTGTTGATCGGGCTATGCCTACGGGCTGCTGCCCGGGAGAAGTGGGTCTGGGGACTGGGGACATGTTTGGGCCTTGTGGATCTCTACACCACCAGTTCTCGGGGGGGATGGCTAGGGATGGCGCTGGTGGCTCTATCTAGCTTGCTGATTCTGAATCGACTATCGCAACGCTGGCGCTGGCTGATGGGGTTGGGGATATTGATTGGTTTAGGCAGCACAGTCTTGGCAAACAATCGGCTCCGCGCTCTGTTCGTGAGTGCCTTCTCGCGGGACAGTGCAGAGGGAGACATGGCCTTTCGCCTGATTACCAATGCCACAGGATGGGCGATGGGGCTGGCCCATCCGCTCTTGGGGGCAGGGCTAGGCAGTGTGCCTTTGCTGTATCAGACCTATCGTCCTGCTTGGGCGGGACGAGCAGCAGAATTGGTCTATCAATTGCACGGCACACCGGTACAGATATGGGCTGAGTTGGGTGGCCTGGGAATTGTCCTGAGCCTGGGCATGATCGGTTGGCTGGGGTATTGGGGCATCAGGTTGGGGCGATCGCAAACCTCCACAGGAGTAGGCAGCACAGCCCTCAGTCCGAGAGAGACCCAGGGACCAGAAAAACCCAGAGTAGCGGTGACAGCTTGGGCGGGCGATCTCATCTTATCCTGGAGCCTGTTGGCGGGATTGGCGGGCTACGGCATGGTTGCCCTCACCGATTATCAGCTCGATATTATTGGCATCACTGGCACCCTGATTGTTTATGTTGCCTGCCTGCTGTCGCTACTGCGCCAATATTTACCCTCGCGCTCCCAGTCTTATTCAAAAGCAGAACCACAACCAGAGTCACGCCCTCCCAGATTTCCCCTGAGGGCCAGAGTCATTTGCTGGGGGTTAACGGGTGTACTGTTGGCGGTGGGGCTATGGCTAGCTCCCATTCATCGGGCTTGGCAACTTTCTAGTCAAGGGTTTGTCGCCCTGGCTGATAAACAATTTGACGCCTTTACCACTGCGCTAGAGCAGGCGCACCAATTGGCCCCTTGGGAGCCCTACTATTCCTATCAGTTAGGCTGGAACTTGGGGACTATCCGCAGCGAAGAGGCCCAGGTCAATCAGGCTCGCTCTCAGCAAAGCCTAAAATTTTTTCAGCATCATGTTCAAGCTTCACCTTATCAAGAGTCAGGAACCAGTAGCTTGGGCTGGCAACAGCTCTGGCAGCAGCAGCTCCCCCCCAGCCACAGCCTCTTTACTGAAATCGACCCAACTGCTGCCTGCCAAGCGGGGCGTTTTTTATAGCTTGGGGCAAAGCTTATTGTTGCAAAATAAAACTGATCTAGGGGTGCAAGCCATTGCCCTAGAAATTATCAGAGACCCGATCTTTGTCACCAGTCCCTTACTGCAAACCCCGCAAATGGCACCCGTTTACCCCCAACTGCAAGCAGAACTGGTACGGCTCTATCAGCAAATACTTAAAAATCACCCGGAGCAAGATCCCTTGAGTGCCTATTTACAGCAATGTTTAGGGGGGATGTATTGGTGGTGGGGAGATTACCCCGCCGCAACTACTGCTTGGCAAAGGGAAGGCGCAACCTTAGGGGAAGCGGTATTAGCGATCGCAAACAACAATCCTATCCCCACTGACACCCCGATTTTGCAGGCTTGGCTAGCACCTCAACAGCGCCGCCAATGGATTACCAAGGCGCTTTTGCAGGCCAAGCAAGCACCACCTAACCCAGAGGAGGTGCAGGCGATCCAAGCGGGCATGGAACGGTCTGCCTCCTTTGATCAATGGGTGAAACAAAATGCTCCCTTACGCCAATATTTTCGGGAACGGGCTGGGTTTGGGGTACTCAGCCGGCATATTGATGGGCCGCTTCCCCATGATTTTTTGCCCCTAGTGGAGAATACTGCTGTGACTCAATTTTTGGCGGAGCTATTGCCCTCTCCAGAGTATAGTCCAGCTTTGGATATCGCCCTCCAGCCGATCCGTGAGAGCCTGTGGCAGGCCCTTGGAGATGCTAATCGCTCAGCGAGAAGCTAATAGGCTCCCTTGGCAAACAAGACAATTCGCAGCGTTTCCACCAGAATTTCAAAGTCTAGATTTAGTGTCCAGTTATCGATGTAGTAGAGATCAAGGCGAGCGGCTTGGTCAAAGTCGTCAAGATGCGATCGCCCTGAAATTTGCCAGAGTCCTGTAATCCCAGGCACAACCTGATGGCGAATATGATGCCAGGAATTAAAGCGCTCGACATCCCGAATCGGTAAGGGGCGAGGCCCGACTAAACTCATTTGTCCCACCAAAACATTGATCAACTGGGGCAGTTCATCAATGCTGGTGCGGCGCAAAAAGCTGCCAATTTGGGTGCGGCGGGGATCCTCTTTGATTTTGAAGAGAATGCCATCTTTGGATTCATTATGGGCCTCTAGATCGGCTTGGAGGAGGGCAGCATTGGCCACCATAGTGCGAAACTTCCACATCAGAAAGACTTTGCCATGGAGTCCGACTCGCTCTTGTCGGTAAAAAACGGCACCGGGGGAGGTAGCTTTAATGGTGATCGCTACCCCAATGAGCAAGGGAGCCAGCACCAATAACCCACCAAGGGCGGCCACTAGATCAATGGCTCGCTTAGCGCGGTAGTCTAGCCCGAAAACATGGGCGGTGCGGCACGAAGGGTGGGCATGCCAGCAAAGATTTCGGGGATGCCACGTCGATGCAGCACCTCAACACTAGAGGGCAGCAGGCGCAGGGTAATCCCCAAGCGGCGCAGTTGCCAGTAGAGGGTAGAGGCCAATTCCGTTGGGGGCAGTTCGGCCACAAGCACTTCCTGGGCTCTGGATCTGAGAATGGCCTGCAGGGTGGTCTGGGCGGTGGCGGTGGTGGCTAGAGCCGCACCAACAATCTGGTAATGCGATCGCTGCTCTAGCAATTTAGACAACCGTGGCAACCGCTCAGCAGGGGCAATCAAAAAGAGAGTGACGGTGGGCTGGCGCTGTTCGAGTTGTTGCAGCAGCAGGGTGGCGAGGAGCCGAAAGCCAATGATAAAGGCGACACTGAGAGCCCAGGCACTAAAAAAAAGCGATCGCGGTGCATCTAACTTGGGATCATAGAAATAGCTAGCCACCAGCGAAAACAAATAGGCAAGGCTGACCAACTGGGCAGAGCGGATGTAGTTTTTCCAGGCCGTGCTGCGATCGTAGAGCCCCCCACTGGCTAAAACGAGGAGGGTGATACCGGCAAAGACCCAGAAGAGGCTGGGCAAGCCTAGCCAACTCCACCAGACAAGCTGAGGTGGAATTGGGGCATAAAATCGATTGAGTTGAGCAGCAATTTTCCAGGCGCAACCGAGAGCCGTAAAATCTGCAAGGGCCAAAACACTGATATTTAGCCATTGTTGATAATTTCTGCGCCAAATATTGATAGCATGAATGGCTCTAATATCTTGCTGAGAAGGACTTTTGGGAGTGGGCTGATTCACAGTGGGCTAACTAAGGGTGATGCATCGTCACTATCCTTATCCTACCCAGGGATCTTCCCAGGTTTTGCTGCGGGTTAAGCAAGCTAGTTTGTAGGATTAGAATAAGAAGCAAAGCTGGGTCTGATGCCTCATGACCCGCTCAATCCACCCGCCATCCCCTTCTATGATTTTCGGAGCGCAATGTATAAGGCGGCATCTTCCATCCAGTTTTTCCCTGAGTTGGATTTTGGGCTATTGGCTCAATCTGTGAACCTCTAACCTCTACAATCAGCCGCAGCAGTCAAGAGTTTCCTAGGGACGATTCAAGCTAGCTTCAGAGAATGCGTTAGCCTACTGGCCCTTGTCTTCAAGTAGAGGGCTGGCGAGGAAGAAGCTCTGCCGTGATCATTGCTCTGGTTGCAGGCTATGGGTGGCTTGCCAGATCCGATCTTGATGGCGGTGAATCGATAGGAGGGGCAGCTTGGGTAAGAGGTATTTGCGAGCGTAGCGAATCATGCTCTGGCTATGTAGCCAAGTGTAGCGACTCCATAGTTTTTTATCGCTGACGGCAATATGATGATGCACAATTTGAGCGGTAGGGACATAGTAAATTTGCCAGCCACTGCTCTGCATGCGCCTTGCCCAGTCGATGTCCTCGACGTATAAAAAATAGCCTTCGTCTAAGGGGCCAACGGTTGCTAAGACTTCGCGGCGAATAAACATGCAGGCCCCAAGCAACCAATCCACGGCCTGGGTTTGGGAATGGTCTAGATCTTGCATGAGATGGTGTTGGTTCAAGGCAGACTGACGCAAGAATAGGCGAAGAGGCGTACGGCGCGCCAAGGTGGAGCCAGGGGTCGGGAATCGGCGGGGGGAGGGCTGAATACTGCCATCTGGGAATAAAAGCTGGGCACCACACATGCCCACTTGTGGATGGGTATCCATAAATTGGATTAATGTTTCTAAGGCTCCGGGCTTGACTTCTGTGTCTGGATTGAGCAGGAGTAGGTAGCGGCCTTGGGCAAGGGCCATGCCGTAGTTGTTATTGGCGGAGAAGCCTTGGCGAGTGCTGTTGATATGAAGCTGAACGCTGGGGTACTGACGGGCGATCTCAGCACTCTGATCATCCGAGCGGTTATCAACGACAATAATTTCTCCACCGATACGGCTCACTTCTGGGACAAGGGCATCCAGACAACGACCAATATAGGGAGCATGGTTATGGGTGACAGTGATCACCGATAGTGAGAATTGAGTCAAAGGATTAAATCAAACTCAGAAGTGCTAGGTTACGGGCCAGACCTTGATCAAAAAGCCTGTGCTGAAGGAGGCGTTGTCGTTTGCGCCAACGGGTCAAGTTCTCTAGATCAACGTAAGCAGATATAATTTGCTGATCTTGATCTGGAAGTTGAGAACCGTAACGCGCCAGAAAGCTTTGAGCCTGTTTTTGAGTCTTCTGATAATATTCCCGGATTCGTTGAGGCTGTTGCAACCGCGAAGCAATATAGTGCCATTTTTGGTGTTGCGCCCCGATTTGATTTTGCTGATGTTGTCTATATAGGAGGGTGGTGTCCTAAGTAAGCAATTTTCCCAAAGGCTGCAGCTACTAAACCCAGCCACCAATCATGCATAAACGCTGAGTTGGGGATGGGTAGGGCCAATTCTCTGAGGGCTGTATTGATCACAACTGTGCAGCCAGTTATATGATTGCGAATCAGCAAGTGACGCAACGCGTTACGGGTGGGGTCAAGGTTCTGCGATCGCCAAAAGGACGGATGGATGAGTTCTAGGTCTGCGGTGACAAGGCTCAGATCGCTATGAACGAGAATAGGCATTTCCTGCCCCCATTGCGCTTCGAGCTGCTTAATGGCGGCCAAGCTAGCGGTCACCTTATGGGGTAACCAAACATCATCTTGATCGCATAAGAAGGTATAGCTTGATGAGGAGTGCTCCAGCAGGTGATTAAAGTTGCGGAGAATGCCAAGGTTTTTGAGTTCTGTAGATTTATCCATTGCAGACGCTCTGGTTCTTGTTGCCGATAGGTTTGCAGGATGGTGGGGGTGCGATCGCAAGATCCATCATCTCGAACTAGCAGATGCCAATGGGGATAGTCTTGCCTCAGGATTGACTGGAGTTGAGCGTCTAAGAAGCGATCGCCATTATAGGTTGCTAGGGCAATATCAACGGTCATAGCGAACTCTGAAATGCTTGAGAGGATTCTGCAATATCGCATCGCGGAGAATACGGCGCGGCTTGGGTGGAATAACCCACATACTGATCAGCAAGGCGTAGCTTTGAAGGACGCTTTTCCCTTGGTCCAGGCAGCCACAAGTATGGTTCTTAGTCCTTGCCAATCCCTGCTGGTTGAGGCTAAAGAATTCACCTGAGTCATCAGAAAGGCAGCATAGGCTTCCGGAGTGACCAGATTACGCTGTTGACAAGACTGAATCCACTCAAAGAGAGTTGTCCAGCGCCCACTTGTTCCAATGCGGGGGCGATCCTCATCCAAATTCCAGGTGCCAAGAGAAGCTTCGGCAAAATGTAATTCAGTGCCTTGGACCTGCATTGCCCTTAACAACCAATCTAAGTCCTGACACATCTTTAGTCCTTCTTGAAAAGGAACATCTAGCAGGAGCTGCCGACGGGTAAGCAACATAGAGGTCAGAAAAAATCCATCACCCTGAATAAAATCTGGCCGCAAAAAGAGATAGTTGCTAATGGGTTCCCCCCTCTCAGGAAAGCGTCGGGGCACGATAAATTCTCCACGAGGTGTCTTGACTGTCATCCGACAAGCGGCGATGGGGTATGGACAAGAGAGGGTTTGTATTAATTGGAGTTGAATGTCCAGCTTACTAGGATGCCACTCGTCATCATCATCCAAGAAGGCAACCCATTCTCCTTGAGCAGCCTGAACACCAGTATTTCTGGCCTTTGGTGCGCCGCCACTATGGAGCAAGGGGATTACCAGTAAGCGTGGGTCAGTGATTTGCTTGAGAACCGCTTCGGTGTCTAGGTCTGGACCATCAATCACCACAATTACTTCTAAGTTTTTCCAGGTTTGCTGCAAAACGCTTTCCACTGCAACCCTGACTAGGGAGGCACGATTGCGAGTGGGGATAATGACGCTGATAGACACCATGACTTTAGCGACCTTGAAGAGGGTACTTAAATCTCTCAATCATTTAGTTTCGTTTCTGACAAACAGCCACCATAAAATCATGATCAATCTCTCCAGCACTGATCAAAAAATCTTCCATCTCAAAGCAGATTTTCAATAGTGCTGCTCCCTGAACATCTGGATTTAAGAAATGCTGGGCAATTCCGCCAAACAGTAAATGTAATATAGAGCCGCCATATCCTTTTAGCTCCACTACATCAAAATTTTCATGCAGTAGAGGCAATATATTGGCTGATTCAACAGCTTCTGAAGGATCTCTCAACAGCATACTCAATTGACTATGTTTAATGGCTTTTGGCTTTATTAAAGTGCTATTCCAAAGCTGCTTATATTTTTTTGGAAAGATATTTAATAGAGAATTCACAATATCAAGCTGTCTATTTGTCCATTGGAAGCGTGTGGGCCCCACAAATTCATTAATAATGAAATAGCCGTCTGGCTTCAGCATTGACTGAATCTTTAGCAAGAGTTCTTTGAGGGGTGAAAATGGTGTAGAGATTGCTCTGCAAAGATCACATCATAGTGATCACTCTCTGCCTCGATCTCATAAATATTGCCAACTTGAAAGTTAATACACTGACCTTGAGCACTTTGACTGGCTATTTTAACTGCGTGATCAATTCGCTCTTTCGATAAATCGTAGGTGTCGATACGCCTGAAGAAGCTTGTCTCAGCCCATCTCAATTCCTTTTCTCCACCACCACAGCCTAGAGACAAAGCGGTTAGTGAATGTTTGTCTTTAAAATATTTCTCTGCAATATATTGGTTGTAATCGATGTCCTGATCACCAGAGATAAGATAATTCCATCTAGATTGCACCGCAGGAATATCCCACCAGTTTGTTGGAGGAGTGGTTGTGTTGGACCAAGTATTTTTTACTTTTTCATAGTCGCGCGCATGAATCTTTGCAATAAATTTAAGAATTCTTTGAGGATCACTGCGAATTTTATGGAAAAGATAAAATATTTCTTCGTGATTTATCCAGTTATTAAACATAGATTTGTGGATGATTGTCGGAGCATTATTTTCAAATTGAGCTTATTGAACAGTTTTTTCTCATTTGCGGCAAATCCAAACTTCATCTTCACTGTCTAGAGACAATTTCTGTAAGGTTTTGGAATTTACTAAATCAGCTTTTGAGACGATATCGACTTCAAATCCTGTAGATTTTAAGCGTTGCTGGAAGTCTCGGCCATACTGACGGACATGATCGGACTGGCCATACAATGTGGCCCGAATTTGTGGATCGGTGATGGACAAATCCTCTTGAGTTTGCTCTCCCGAGATTGGGACTTGAATGCTCGCCCATCCCTTGGGCTTGAGCACACGAAACAGTTCTTTTAATGCTTGCATGTCATTGGGGATATGTTCCAAAACATGGTTGCAAAGGATAGCGTCGAAGGTGGCATCTGGTAATGGGATCTGGCAAATATCCATTTGCTGCATTGCATTGGCAGCTTCCATATCAACAGATAAATAGTCATATTGTTGCTTCAGTCGATTTGCCAAGCATGGCTCTGGTGCCACATGCAAAAGTTTCTTCCCTGTAGAGTCTGTATCTAGAAGGTTTTGTAATGCCAACCAGAGCAGACGATGACGTTCTAGAGAGTCGCAGTTAGGGCAACGAACTTGGCGGCGGCGGCTAGTGCCACCGGGCAGGAATGACCGAAAATGGCGATCGCACACAGGGCAATAATAGCGATCACCTTGTAGTGCATAAGCTCGAGCTACCTTCAATGCAGTGCGTCCAGCATTTCTCAACATCCTGAAACCTCTGTCGCTGTACCCGATGTTTTATTCATGACTTGGATATAAACCTCTGCCAGACGAGCAGCTTGAATCTTCGCGTCATACTCCGCCTCAATATAGGTGCGTTGAGGGCGCAAAATGTCTGCCCATTCTTGAGGATGCCCAGTCCACAAGCGCAGAATACGCAGGAGTTCATCTATATTGCCTTCGGGTGCCAGCAAGTCAGCAGGATAACAGCTCAAAACTTCGGGGATATCGCAATGTCGGGTTGCCACCACGGGCATACCTGTTGCTGCTGCCTCAATAATTGAGACTGGGGCACCACCTTCAGTATCTCCGTCGCTCGCTGTCACGCTGGGGGAAATAAACAAATGGTGTCGATAGGCTTGCTCTAAAACACAGCATGGGGTTGATAGCCCATGAATGTTGGGGTCACTCATATTGCTGGACGATATCTGAAAATATCGGCGTTTCTCTTTTTGGCTGGCTTTGTCAGATCCTGCATCGCCAATGATGGTGATTTCAAGAGGTGTCGTTTGGTGGAGACAACCAAGAGCTGCGATCGCGTCTGGAATTCCCTTTTTCTCTCGAAATGATGCTGCAATCAATACCTTTAAAGGTTCCGTAGGGCACCACTCTCTAGGCTGAAAGGGAAATTGCTCTAACCTGATGCCTAAGTGATGCACCTTTGCTTTGTGAGAGGGACAGCCCAGGGTAACTAAGCACTGAGCCATATGCGGCCCTTCACATAAAACAAAGTTGACCTCCTTAAACAGGCTTTGATACCGGAGTCTCCAACGAGAATTTTGTTGTGGAAGCTGATTTACATCAAAACCATAAAAAGTCACCACATGTTTAAGACCAAGCTTCTGCACGACATCTAAGTTTGCCCACCCATGATGTCCAAAGTGAGAATGCAAAATTTCTATATGATTAGATTGTGCCTGTTCACATACAAATGGAAGACTACGAACAACACCTATTTTTCGCAGCCATTTCTCCCATATCCAACGTCTTTGAGAGCTTAAAGATAAACTCCTTATGTTGTCAATCGCGAACAAAGTGGGGTTAATGATGTCCTCAGCGACAACAGAGCTATGGATAAACTCTGGTAAGTCACAAATTTGGGTATACAACCACTCTTGTGTTACGGGTAGCCATTGATACAAGCTATGTAAAACAAAGATTTCAGGCTCACTATTATTCACTATCCCAATCTCTCACCCTTTATGCATCGTTTCCACCACAGTGCAAGCGAAACAACTCTCCACAGATAGGCTGGATGCTTTTGCGCTAGCAACATATATGTTGACGCAGCTAATTTATGAGTATTGAGGTAAGGGCAATCTAGATTTCTAACTAATGACAGCACTTCGTTCTGAGATTTCAGCAACCATGAACTGAGTGGAAAAGGAAAGCCCATTTTGCTTTGCGCCATAGCACCTCGGGAGGAAGCAAATCTTGAAGAGAGTCTCGCATAATCCACTTTAACCAACCATCCCTGATGAGATAGCTCAAGGGTAAAGTAAACGCTAACTCTACAAATCGGTAATCCAAGAAAGGCATCCGACTTTCCATTGGCACGCCCATAAACGATGTGTTACCGCTCCGTAGCCAATAGTTCATCAGCCAAGGTCCCATATTATCGATTAATCTCTGATCAATTTCGCTGGAAGGGCCATATTTTCTTGGAGCAGGATTAGGCTGGATAAAAGGATTTAAATCAGACGGTACGTGGGTAAAGGGTTTAGCTAGATGCTGTAGCGAATCAGGTAGAAGACGATAAAGAGTTGTGAGATAGTTTTTGGGAGACTGATGTTCGCTAAAATCAGCGATTTCATGGATAAATCTGGCTATTTGTCCTTGTTTAAGTAGTTGAGTCAGATAAGGCGCAAAGTATTCTCCTCCATAACCTGCTAAAGTTTCATCCCCTGCTGCGCCATTAATACACACTCGGATTCCATCTTGGGACATCCGGCGCATGATACCTTGATCGGTCAGTAGAGTCGGTGAATGAAACGGCTCATCGATTAAAGCTACATAGATATCGGCTTGTTCAAAAAAATCTTCATCTTGTGGGTAAAGCACTTGATAGTTTATCTGTTTACCAAAGCGTTGTATAACTGCGTTAGCAAAGGGTTCTTCATTACTTTTTGTACCTGGAAAAGCCACAGTATAGACATTAAGAGACTCTAAGGATTGTGTCGCTAGGGCAACCAATGAAGATGAGTCTAATCCTCCGCTCAAAGTGAAGCCAATAGGAACATCTGCATGGCTTCGCAATTGCACGGCATCCGTCAATATCTGCCGAAACTGAGCTTTAGCCTCCTGCAGCGAACAATGTGCCTCATTAGTCCGAACACTTGGAAGCTGCCAATAGGTTTTTGGGCAATAGCTTCCATCTGCTTCAATCCATGCATAGGATGCTGAGGGAAAAGTAGTAATGCCTTCGTAAAACGTTTGATCAAATAAATCTCGCCGACCATGCACAACAAAATCTTGAACGGCTTGTTTGTTAATACAAGGCAAAGACCCTTCAAGTCCTGCTAGGATACCTTTAATTTCTGATGACCAAAATAACCCTTCTGAGGTCTGAGAAACATAAAGCGGTGCAACGCCAATACGATCTCGGGCAAGCAATACGGCTTTTTGGCGGTCATCGTAAAGACTAATGGCCCAAAAACCATTGAAATACTGGAAACACTCAACTCCCCAATGTAAGTAAGCAATGACCAATACTTCCGTATCACTTTGAGTTTCAAAAATGTATCCCTTTGCTTCAAGCTGTTGTCTCAGTTCTATGTAATTATAGATTTCGCCATTAAATGAGACGCACACCTGACGATCCCGAGACCAAAATGGTTGATGTCCATCTGGTGAGATATCTATGATAGAGAAACGGCGATGGCCAAAGGCCATGTAATGAGGAAAAGAAACTTCCACCTCAAAAGATCGATTTATAGCGCTAAAGGTATGGTCGGTTGAAATATTAATAGATTGGCGCTGCCCATGTGCAAACAGTGTCAAGCCTTCATCATCCGGACCTCGATGAGCAATGGCTCGCGTCATTCTGAAAATACGCTCTGCTGATCGCTCAAGATGCTGTCTCAATAAATAACCAGATATCCCACACATCAGCCTATATTCCTTACTAAAGAAAGAACGTCTTTCAGTAAAGCTCGTTGAAAATAAATATTGCCCAGGCTATAGAATAAGCCGCCAAACACTATGGGAACACTCAACTCTAACCATAAAGAGCAGGGCGGCAATATCTTCCTCACACTCAACATGCACAACATCATGCAGAGGGACAGCATTAATGATGGAGAGATTCGTTTGAAATATTCATAGGGATGCATTTTTACAAGATACCAGCGCAACCAAAAGTCTATAGGAAGCAGAAAACATAAATTAGACAATAATAAACTCCAAGCCACACCAATACTGTCCCATCGAGAACCAATTAGAACGGCCAGAAAGTAAACAATTACACCCAGTATATTTATCCAAAATCCTAAATCGGCTCTGCCCTTTGCCAACAATAAACTGCCTAGAGGATTACCAAGACTGTAAAGTATTCCTAATACACTCAAGATTTGGAATATGGTTACAGAAGGGTTCCAGTTTGGTCCCAGTAAAAGTGCGATGAGGGGTTCTGCCATCACCAACATACCAAGATAGATTGGTGTATTAATGAGTGCTATCCATTGAATCATCTTGATATAGCCTCGACGCAAGCGCTCATTATCGTCCTGAATACTAGCAAATACAGGAAATGCAACTTTCGTCATAATAGGATTTAGAGCCATAAAAGGACGCATCATCAACTGAAATGCAATATTATAAAACCCCAAAGATAAAGGTCCTAATACTTTCCCTACTAGCAATTTATCTAAGTTCCAGGCCGCATAATTAATACTTCGTTCTGCCATTTGATAAAGGCTAAATCCTAGAAATCCTTTTAAGTCATTTATTTTAAATATTAGTATTGGCTGCCAAATACTCCATCCTCTATAGGCGAGAAGTACTGAACGGAATATTGAGGTTGCAAGTTGTCCCCAAACTAGAGACAGAACACCTTTCCCTTGAAATGCAAAACTATAGCTGTCGCTGAACCCACAATCGAAGCTATTATTTCAACAACAGCTAAGTATTTAAATCGCAACTCTTTCTGAAATAAAACCTGAAATTGTTGACCAAAAGGAGTTGCAATAAAAATCAAGCTTGCCCACAAAAGCATTGATCTCAAACGGGGCTCTTGAAAGAACTGTGCAATCCAAGGAGTTGCTAAGGTAATGATCAAAAAAATACAAACTCCTAAGAGTATGCTCAACCAATATAAACTTGAGAGTTGTCTTTTTTGAATGTTCTGGTAATGAATTATGGCGTTGCTAACTCCCATATCTGCAAAAGCGTTTGCAAAGCCGATGACTACCATAATCATCGCCATTACCCCAAAATCACTTGGATCTAGTAAGCGTGCAAGAATAGAAAGCTGTAAAAACTGAATAACAACCGTAAATATTGTTGCAATGCCTGTCCAAATAACTCCAGAAGTTGTTTGGTTCTTAATGGACATCGATAACTTTACTCTTCCTTAGCTTAAGAAGTTTTTGTAATCCAAAGATCAACATGAGCTTCTTCAGAGAAGATTCGCATTATCTTTTTTATCTTTTGTATAACTTCATAGACATAGTTTATTATTTCAACAAAATAATATTTTCTAATAAAATTTGGTAATAACTGACTGATTTTATTTCTCCGGACATCTGAATAGTAAGAAGACATACGTTCTATTTGTATAGAACTAGATAAACTAGTAAGGTCATTGATGATATTTTTTTCGGTTGTCCATTTCAACGTTTTTAATCCTGTTGTTGGTCGTCCTAGAAAAGTTAAATACTTTTCAGCTAACTTCTTATTCATTACAGGCAAAATGGTAATTGATAATGAGGTTCATAAAAACTGTTATAATCAGGACATTTGATATAAAGAGTTCCATTGGGCCTCAAAACTCTCATCATTTCCTGTAAACATTGTGATACAGATTCAACATGTTCTAAGGTTTGATAAGAAGTGATAAGATCAAATGAGTTATCTTCAAAGGGAAGAGCCTCACCTTTTCCCGAGATCATATGCGTCAAGAACTCTGAAGAATAGCCAGAATCTGTCACTTTTTTCTTAAAGAATTCTAACTTCCAAGTTTCAGGCTCAACACCCCAAACATCATAGCCTTGGTTTAATCCGAATAATAAGAAAGTTCCACAGCCAGCAGCTAAATCTAGAATTTTATTATCAGATTTTTGCCTTGCCATAATAATATCCCACCTTCCATCAAAATCATGGCTTTCATTAAACCATTCATTAGCAATTTTTTCTATTAACTGTTCATTTTGAATGCCAAAATACAAACTAAATTCTTCTTTTATTTTATCTTTTAAAAAACAATTTAGTAAATCAATTTTCATTTTTTCTTGCAACAACCATATACATCCATGTCCATTGCTCAGTTCTATCTATCTTGTCAAGAAGATAAATAATTAACTGAATTATTAAGCAGGTAATATCAATAATCTTGAACCAGCATAGAGGACCTTTATTCAGGCGATATAAGTTATAAATAAATAACTGGCCAAAAGTAATCCAAAATCCAGAAAGTGCCGTTAATTCAATAATTTCAAATCCAACTTTTTCAAACAGATATTTTAATCCATATTTTGAAAATCGATAAAAATCTCTTGGTTCTTCATGTAAATGCCATATGAATGGCACTGAATAAATAGCGACTCCTGATGGTTTTAAGATGCGATAACATTCTCGAATAGCATTTTCTGGCTCTTCTAAATGCTCTAAAACTGCAGTGCAAAGTGCTGACTCAAAAGATAAATCATGAACTGGAATTAGACTTGCTGAACTAAATATATCAATATTAGAATCATCATGAAGAGTGTCTTTTTGATCAACTCCAACATGTCTGTCAACATATGGACTCAGTAGTTCTTTATATGGTTTTTCTCCACATCCAATATCAATCAAAGAACCTTTAAAATAAATGGATGCATATTTTTTTAATTGATTATTATGAATTCTATTAATAAGTAAATTACGCAAATCTTTTGTCATTAAGAAATATTGTGATTTATTTTAGATTTAAATGTTTTATTCTATTAATTTTTCTAGGTTTTCTCAAATAAATACATCAATCTTCTTGCCATGCATTGTACCATTCTAAAATTTGTTTATCTTTGAGATATCTTTTGTCAAGAGTTTTAGTATTTCCGATAACTTCTGCTGGATCGCCTGCTACTATTTCAAAATCTCCAACATCTTTACTTACGATTGAACCAGCAGATATAATTGCTCCTTTTCCAATTTTTGTGCCTGGCAATACCTTTGCACCCGCACCAATAAATGTATATTTTCCTATAGTAACTGGTGATACTTTATAACCTTTCTTATCCTGCTCTGCAACTTCTTGATAATGACTTCCATATATTCGGATAGAAATGTGTGAGCTATGAGTAAATATTCCAACCCATGCTCCTATTTGTGTTCCTTCACCTATTGTTAGCATTCCAGTACCATCTAAAATTGTGTGATGCCATACAAAAACGTTGTCTTCAATTAGGATGCGTTCAGGATGGTAGAGGTAGGCCGTGTCGCTAATTCTTGTCTTTGCTCTCCAAGCGCCTGATGAATCTCGATAACCTCCTAGCATTTTCGGAGATTTAAAGCTTCGTATTAAATTATTTTTATTCTCTTGAATAGATATGCGAAATTGAATAGGAATTATTTTTCGGAGTAGGTTCTTCATCTTTTTAACTATTCTTGATTTTGCTTGCTTAAGATAGCTTTATTCGCATTCTGAATTCGCTCATCAATTAGTCTTTTTAAAATAAAAATTGTTTTAATTAGCGATCTATAAAATTTTGTAGCATTGTTTCACAAAATTCTCTTCAATGCATCAATATACTCTCGCTAAGTTTGCCCAAATTGATGAGAATTGCGATCGCACCCTCACAAATCTGATCCAAACGCTAATTCAAACCAAGATCCACCATCAACTGAGTCACTTGAGCCTGTTCAAGCACAAGCCTCAGCCAAGTTACGATGCAGTGCGCGACTCACCCATCCTTCATGAGCCTACAGACCACGAACTTTTTTCCCAAACAACATTTCGAACCCCTAGGCACCACCAGCAGCCGCAAGATCATCAGTGCAACCCGCGAAGTAGCTATTTGGCTTGTGCACAATCCCGAGCAAGCTTAGCCACCTAAGCTTGCTCGGGATTGTGCAACCTTCAACTTTGCAGAGTTGCAACGAGAAGCAAGATCCCTTGTCTTACGCTTACTTTCCCGCCAAGCGGTTAGCCTGCTTGCTAAGGTGAACTCACAGATTTAAATCTTGTCTGTACCTGAATTAGAAAGGCTAGGTGAAGGGCTACTAGCTTTTTCTAGCTTAGAGAACTTAAGCGCTTGGTTATATTTGCAACAGTGATCTTATCGTCTCGATGAAGGGTGCAAAATTCATCAATAGCTCAACCAGCCCAAGCTCATCAAAGACTCCGACAATCAACCCTAAATGGTCTAGATTTTCAACCTTGAGCCCTGAACTCACGCTATCTACGCAGAAGGTCGGCATCAAGGAATTGCGGGTCAGAAGAACCCAAGGATGCTGAGCCCCCTTGGGTTCTATACCCTAGAGAATTATTCTTCGCTGGCGCCAGTGGATTCTTCTGTCTCACTGGTGGGGCTGTCATTGATGAGGGTAAGATAACGGATTACATCTTCGCTGATGCGCATTTCTCGCTCTAATTTTGCGATCGCACTACCTGGGCCAGTGTAGTTCATCTGTACATAAATACCTTCTCGAAAATTGCTTATTTCGTAGGCTAATCGTCGCTTACCCCGATGCTGAGTATCCACTGCCTGAACACCTTGATCCTTGAGAAGCTGCTGATATTTAACAATAGTTTGATCAACCTGCTCCTCTGCTAAATCAGGGCGGACGATATACATTGTTTCGTAACTGGCCATGCCAAAGTTCTCCTTATGGTCGAATGGCTTCTGCTCTCACTGGCATAGTGTGTGTCGCCACAGCTTTAAACTCAGTAGCAGAAGCAAGGATCTATAATCCTATCATCTTGATCCAGAAATCGGCGATGGAAAATCTGGGCAAAGAGGATGTCATAGGACAAACCTCTTTATCCATCACATCTTCGGATCGGCAGCATCGTCATTGATAATACCCAGAGGAGGGTTGTACCTGAAAACACTATTGGCTACAGAACCATTAATCGCGATCTCTAAAAACCTATGAAATTGGACCAGTTTCTTAAGTTTCAAGGTCTTGCCCTGACAGGGGGACAAGCCAAACATCTGATCCAAGGGGGAGATGTTCAAGTGAACGACCAAGTTGAAACCCGACGCGGGCGGCAGCTTGTTCCTGGAGATATCATTACCCTTAATCAACAGTCTTTTCGGGTTGAGGACCAACAGGAGCAAAGCTGAACAGACCAAAGCTTAGCGGATTGGACGGCGGGTGATGAAGGCAGGGGGCGATGGCTCTGTTAAAGATTGGGATCGTCGGAGGGCGGAATAATGTGTCGTGGCGTAGAGCGGCATGATTAAGGTCAGGGTTGCGATCGCGCCTCCCAACAGCTTGGAAAATATATGAGGGCTACTCGGCGGAGGTTGCGGAGGCTCATCAGACTTATCATTTGAGTGCATAAGAGATCTAAATCGAGGGTCAAAAAAAGGTTGGCTAGAACTTAATGGGCAGAGAAGTTCATCTTAACGCCTCTGGACGCTTATCTATTGTATTCAATCTAACCTAATCATGACTGACAAGCCTTAGGGACTCAAAAGCTGATGGGTTTCACGGGCAGCAGCTGTCAAGGCAGCGGTGGGACTCAGTTGCCGAGTGAAGGCTGCATTTAGATAGCGTTGCAAGATGTCTGAAGCTTGGTCATACTGGGCGATTGCAGGCCTCAGAACAGCCCTCTCTTGCAGGGGCGCTAAAGCGGCAAAATGAGGATATTGGGCCATGATTTGCGGATCGCTGTAGAGCGCTCGTTGAGTGGGTAAGTAACCATATTGAGCCACCACTTGTCGTTGGGCTGCCAAACTGGACAAAAATTGAATCACTTCCCAAGCTTGATCCGCATGGCGAGAGGTCTTGGCAATTCCCCATCCCCATCCGCCTTGACAGGTCCCCATCGGTAAACCAGGCAAAGAGACCATCCCTTGAATACCCACCTTCCCTTGAATCGGAGAGGATGATGCATTAATCAGAGGCCAGACATAGGGCCAGTTCCGCAAAAATACAGCCTGACCATTTTGAAACAGACGGCGGGTGTCTTCTTCTTGATAGCTCACCAACCCTGGGGGTGAGATGCCCTCTTGGAGGGTACTGAGGAGAAACTCAACCGCTGCGATCGCCTCCGGTTGATCGAGCCCGACTGCCAAGCTATCAGGATCAATCCAGTAGCCCCCAAAGCCTGATAGCACTTCCACAAACATCGCCGTAGTGCCTTCCGTCTGCCGGCCTTGCCATAAATAGCCCCAAGGAACTTTGCCCTGCGATTGGATGGCTTGG
This sequence comes from Acaryochloridaceae cyanobacterium SU_2_1, assembly GCA_012030735.1. Taxonomy (GTDB): domain Bacteria; phylum Cyanobacteriota; class Cyanobacteriia; order Thermosynechococcales; family Thermosynechococcaceae; genus Acaryochloris. The sequence goes on along the minus strand of JAAUUW010000026.1, from coordinate 217 downwards.
GCGGTCTCCAACAGCTCAGTAAAAGTTGTCGGTGGAGCATAACCAGCCTCCAGGAGCAGATCTTGGCGGTAATATAGAGCACCCAGATCGCCCCGGATAGCCGGAAACCGATAGAGTTTGCCTTGATATTGACCGCCCCGCCAAGCGCCGGGTAAGAACTGAGCCTCTAGATCGGGGGTGACGCGACTCGCTTAAACGTTAAACCTTCCGCGAGCCA
>JAAUUW010000025.1 GCA_012030735.1 Acaryochloridaceae cyanobacterium SU_2_1 | reverse complement strand
TATTTCCCAAAAAAATCATAAAATCTAGAAATTTAATAGTTTTGTGGCTCTATATTTAGTCAATAACTATTAGAATGATTCATTAATTCAGCGTAGCCGTCACATTCTCGGCGCGTCTATTGGTTAATTTCCTCTAGGAAAGCCTGTTTTTAACTCAGTGTTTCTCTCTAGATCTCAAAATCCAATTAGTTATTGCTCACCTCTAAATCAAATCATTAGGAGTCAATCAATGAATAAAGGAGAACTCGTAGATGCTGTTGCCGAAAAAGCCAGTGTCACAAAAAAGCAAGCAGACGCTGTTCTGACTGCTGCCCTAGAAGCGATTGTGGAATCTGTCTCGTCGGGGGAAAAGGTTACTCTGGTCGGATTTGGTTCCTTTGAACCCCGCGATCGCAAAGCCCGAGAGGGTCGCAATCCTAAGACGGGAGCCAAGATGAAGATTCCCGCAACAAAGGTTCCAGCCTTTTCTGCTGGTAAGCTTTTCAAGGAAAAAGTTGCTCCTGCTAAGAAAAAATAAATATTCTGGGCAAGATCAACATCATAGTTGAGATAGTTGAGACGAACTTTTGAACTGTCCTCGACATGGAGGCAACCTGGTTTGGGCTGCGACCCTAGCAGGTTGTCCCCCAGAATCCATTCTCGATTTTTCTGCCAGTATTAATCCCCTGGGGCCACCGGAAACTGCGATCGCAGCTATTCAAGCTCATCTCAAGACCCTAACCCATTACCCAGATCCGAGCTATCAGTCCTTGTGCCAGGTTTTGAGTGAGGTTCATCGCCTGCCCCTAGATTGGTTTATCCCAGGCAACGGATCAGCGGAATTGCTAACTTGGGCCTGCCGTGATCTCGCTCAATGCGCTTGGACAGGGATATTAACACCAGCCTTCGCCGATTATGCTAGAGCATTACAATCCTTTGATGCTCAAGTTCGTCCCTATCCCATTAACTTGGTAGAGCAATTCTCGGGCAACACCCTATCCTTAGCGAAGGTGCTTGCCACAGCAGAATTGACCTCTATAAAGGTGTCTCAGGCCCCTAGCCTGCTGCTCAATCATCCCCATAATCCAACGGGACAGTTACTGGCCCTTAAGCAAGTGGAGAGCTGCCTAGAACAGTTCTCGTTGGTGGTGGTGGATGAAGCCTTTATCGATTTTTTGCCCCCAGGAGATCAACAATCAATGATTCCCTGGGTTATGGAACACCCCAACCTGGTTGTTTTGCGCTCTCTTACCAAGTTTTATAGCCTACCCGGACTACGATTAGGCTATGCCGTCGGTCACCCAGAACGGCTAGCCCGGTGGCGGCAATGGCGCGATCCTTGGTGCGTCAACTCCCTCGCTGTCGCAGCAGGAATTGCAGCCTTGCAAGATCACAGTTTTTCAGCAACAGACCTGGGATTGGCTGACCTCTGCTCGCACTCAGCTCTCAGCAGGAATCGCTGAGCTCCCTGGTTTACATCCTTTTCCTAGTCTTGCTAATTTTCTATTGATAGCAGCCGACTATCCTGTGCCCTCCTTGCAAACGGCATTGCTCAAGGAGCACCAGATTTTTATTCGAGATTGTCTTAGTTTTCCTGAATTAGGCGCGGGTTATTTCCGGGTCGCTGTGCGCACAGCCTCAGAGAATCAGCGATTATTGGCTGCCTTAGCTGATTGCTTGCCGAGTTATCGACTTCAACCAGAATCCTTGAGGCATAATCTGGGGATAAGAAATGGCAAGAGACTACGATCTAGTAGTAATCGGCAATAACAGGCCGCTCCTTGGGCAGCGATTGCTGCGGCTCGTCAGTCTGCTCGGGTTGTGTTGGTCGCCACCGAGCTGAATCGATACCAATTTCCTTACTCTTGAAGACCTGGGCTGAACAGCCTTGCTTCAGCGTCCTAGATGGCCAGGTTCCCTCCAGTCCAATCCCTTTAAGTCACTGGGCAACAGCCTTTGCTGAAAATTGGGCCGCCCTTCGATCTGCGACTCAATTAGCCAGCTTAGGCATCGAGCAACTAGATGGACTCCCTCAGTTTAAGGCGGATTTACAGTCGGTGCAGGTGGGCGATCGCAACCTACGAACTCGCCGCTATCTCTTGGCCTTAGATGCAGCAAGACCCACTCCACCCCTGCCTGGTATGCTGACCCCTCCACAGCTCCTTGAGCAGCTCGGCCAGTCCGAAGTCGCCCTACTTAACCCAGTGGTCATTCTAGGAGAAGGTCCCACAGCCCTTAGCCTCAGCCACTGCTTAGCAGGCCTCCATCATCAAGTCACCTTAATCTCTAGCCATGCCCACCTCCTCCCTAAAGAGGATGCAGAGGCCGCCCTTTGGGTGCAAGCCCATCTAGAGGCCAAGGGTGTAACGCTGAGCACTAATACTGCTATCCAAGCGATCCATCCCTTACCTAGCCAGGGTCAAGAGCTCATCACCTCCAAGGGCAAGATCAAGGCCAAAACTCTTGTCTGGGCAGCAGAACCCTCCTTAACCAGCTACTCCTGGCTGCCTGCTCAACTTCGATATACCTCGCAAAAGCTATGGGTTAATGCCCAACTGCAAACTAGCCAAGCCTGCATTTATGCCTGTGGCTCAGTTCTGGGCGGCTATACCCTGCCGGATCTAGCGGAACATGAAGCCAAGATCGCCCTTGAGAATGCCTTAACCTCCAGCAAGGTTCAGGTCCATTACAACAGCGTACCTTGGGTAATCTGGACCGATCCACCCTTAGCTAGGGTAGGCCTCACAGAGGCCCAAGCCCGTGCCCAGTATGGAGACATTCTAGTCCTCCAAGGCTCCGGCTCAGGGCTAGCTGGCGCTCAATTCCAGGCTAGTTACGACGGTTGGTGCAAATTGGTTCTGCTCCCGAAGGGACAAATCCTGGGTGCCTACCTGATGGGTATTGCTGCCGCTGAAACTATCCAGGTAATTGCCCTAGTAATGCGTCAGCAGGGCCGGATCACCGATCTGCCAACCTATATTTCTGCCAGCTATACAGCTATTCTGGCTCAGATGGTTGACCAGTGGCACAACCTGCATCCTCGCCAAAGGGTTTGAGTTCTCCACCTCGATAGTTCTGTCCGATGGCCCTCTTGGGGCTGTATGGAGAGGGTATTTCTCTACCCCATTAAGCGATCTGAGCAGCTTGGCTAAACTGCTCCCGTCCGTGGGGGGCTGACAACTGGGTTAAATCGGGACCAAGGGGAATAATGCCGCCAGGGTTGAGGGGAAAGAGAAAGCCATAATAACTCTGCTTGACAGCTTCTAAATTACAGGTATCGGCTACTCCAGGGAGCTGATAGAGGTCGCGGAGGTAAGGCCCTAAATGCTGATAATCCTCAATTCGGCGCTGATTGCATTTAAACAGACCGTAATAGACCAGATCAAACCGAAACAGCGTCGGGAATAATCGCAGATCCGCTAGGGTCACTTGATCACCACATAAGTAGCGGCGGTTAGCCAGAGCTGTATCTATTTCATCCAAGACAGCAAACAATTCTGTACAGGCTTCTTGATAAGCAATCTGAGTTTGGGCAAAGCCACAGCGATAGACCCCGTTATTGACTGCTGTGTAAATTTTGTCATTCCAGTGATCGATGCTAGGCCGCAGCGCCGCTGGGTACAAATCGAGATCAGGTTGCTGGGCAACATCATTGAACTGGTCATTGAGCATCACAATGATCTCAGCACTTTCATTATTGACAATCTTCTGGGTCTGGGTATCCCAGAGCACAGGCACAGTACAGCGGCCCTGATAGCCTGGTTGGGCAAGTTTATATAGATCCCGGAGGCCTTGGCATCCTTCATGCTCTGGCTCAAAGACCCAGCCACCTGCCGTGGCCGAGGGCTGGACTACAACAAGATCAATCACCTCTTGCAAGCCCTTGAGGGCGCGCAGGAGCAAGGTTCGATGTGCCCAAGGGCATCCCAGCCCTACATATAATCGATAGCGATGGGCTGCAGGGGGAAAGGCTTGTCCAATCTCTTTGCTAATCTGGTGGCGGAACTGGCTGGCGGGTCTTTGGTAGGCTCCGGTTCGATTGGGAGGTGCGAGGTTAGACATCATCAACTGCCACATGGTCGTCCAAGCGAATTTGCCTAAACCGATGATCAGTTGGGGAGGAAGTGATTTACCCATATTGTTTTTCTCTATGCTGCGTTAGGAATGGAGCAAAGCTGAAAATAGTTTGATTTTCAGGCAATAAAGTGAATTTATCTTCTATGGTGAAGTCAGATAGATTAAATCTTTATGTTCACTGAGCTAAGAATACTGCTCAGCCGTGAGTTCATAACCTGACCATTGGGTCAATCTAAGGAGCAATCTAAGGAGAAGGATATGCCTAGAATATTTTTTACCTTACTGGCCACAGCTTTAAGTTTATTGGTGGTGGATATTATCTTCCCTGGTGTCGATTTAGCTAATTTTCCGGTAGCTTTAGCAGCAGCAATTTCCATTGGCCTTGTAAATGCTGTCGTTAAACCAATTCTAACGATTTTGTCTTTTCCATTGACCTTATTATCCTTAGGAGGGTTCTTACTAGTGCTCAATGGATTGTGCTTTTGGCTAGCCGCTGTTTTTGTACCTGGGTTTCAGGTGAGTGGGTTGTTGGCGTTTTTCTTGGCTCCAGTGTTGCTCTCGGTAGTGAATTCGTATTTAAATCAATATTTTGCCAATAGGCTGGCGCCGACCACCGATGTCCCCCAACTAGAAGATTAGGTAAACAGCGTTATCCTAGCCAAAGGTTAATAGTTTTTCTAGAACCTTTTAGCACAATTGTTTCAGGGAACACCTTAAGTTAAGATCTGTTGCCCAGGGGGAAAATGAAACCTGTTCTGAAGTCCCTTATGGCATGATCATCAAGTAATGTTTAGACCAATTGTATTAGGAGCTTCGCTATGTCTCTGCGACTAGGGGACACTGTGCCCAATTTCACCCAAGACTCTAGTGTTGGTACCATCGATTTTTATGACTGGGCTGGCAATAGCTGGGTCGTTCTCTTCTCGCATCCTGCTGACTATACTCCTGTTTGCACCACTGAATTAGGGATGGTTTCCAAGCTTCAGCCTGAGTTTGAAAAGCGCAATGTTAAGGTGATAGCCCTGAGTGTTGACGATGCTCAATCCCATGCTGGTTGGATTGGGGATATCAATGAAACGCAATGTACGACGGTGAATTATCCGATTTTGGCAGATGCTGACAAGAAGGTCTCTGACTTGTATGACATGATTCATCCCAATGCCAATGCGAAGGTGACGGTGCGGACTGTGTTTATCATTGATGGGGATCATAAATTACGAACCCTGATTACCTATCCCCCCAGCACTGGGCGTAATTTCGACGAGATTTTGCGGGTGATCGATTCCTTGCAATTGACTGATAATTATCAAGTGGCGACGCCTGTCAATTGGCAAGATGGTGAGGATGTGGTGGTGGTCCCTACCATTCCCACAGAGGAAGCTAAACAGAAGTTCCCGAAGGGGGTCACGGAGATTAAGCCTTATCTAAGGATGACCCCTCAACCTAACAAATAGACCTTAGACCGATTGCTTGTCTATATTCGTGAGACCCCTTCTGCTCCGGTTGGGGTCTTGCTATCTAGGCGATAGATTGGGTGATGTGAATGGGGTTGACTGCTCCTTAAGGATTAGGTTGCCCCCTGGGTCTAGATATATTGCTGTTCGATAGACAGGTGGGTTTGTCCATGAATTCGCTCCGGGTTGGGGTTGCTGGTCCGGTGGGATCGGGCAAGACGGCTTTAGTGGATGCTTTGTGTAAGGTGCTGCGTAACCAATATCGCTTAGCGGTTGTCACTAATGATATTTATACCCAAGAAGATGCGCAGTTCTTGGTGCGCAGTCAGGCTTTGGAGCAGGAGAGGATCCTTGGCGTCGAAACTGGGGGCTGTCCCCATACTGCCATTCGAGAAGATGCCTCAATCAACTTGAGTGCGATCGCAGAACTAGAGCAACGTTTTAAGCACTTAGACATCATCTTTGTCGAAAGTGGCGGTGATAACCTAGCCGCCACCTTCAGTCCCGAACTTGTGGATTTAACGATTTATGTCATAGATGTCGCCGGGGGCGATAAAATCCCCCGCAAGGGTGGACCCGGCATTACCAAATCTGATCTATTGGTGATCAATAAAATTGATCTGGCCCCCTATGTCGGTGCCAGCCTAGAGGTCATGGAACAAGATACCCAGCGAATGCGGGGTTCTAAACCCTATGTCTTTACCAATCTCAAACAGCAGATCGGCCTCCCCTCCATCCTTGAGTTTGTGGTCCAACATATTCCACCCCTCGCAACCCCCGAAGCAGGATCAACCCTGGATTAACTGAGCCTTTGAATCCCCATCGATTCCCTCCTTCAATCAGCAGCAAAGGTTTTCCCCACTTAAATTCTGAAGAAATTAAGATTGAGTTAATGGAATAAACTATAGGCCAAAAGACTTACAGAGGGGAGGATCTAGGTTTTTCCTGGGTTGAGAAAAGCAATTAGAGAGATATTTTGTAGCTTTAGTAACATTTTCTCGTCAAAGGAGACCCGTAATATCACGGAGAAGATCTAAAGTATTGCTACATCAAGCATAGGTGTCTAGGAACCCCCTAGCCCTATCTTGTTGGGGGAACTTGGGCCGTGCAATTGCCTTGATCGCTCTGACTGACTTCGATAATCCTTAGCAAAGACAATTTGCTAAGTTCCTTTCCATGATTTAGAAGTCAGTTTCCATACTGTTTCGTCATATTTGTTTGAGGAGTGAATCGGTTTATGGCCCATGGATTTAGTCGACGTGAATTTTTGATTATGGGTTCCGTGGCTTCGGGAAGTATCTTGCTCAAAGCCTGTACTCCCAGCAGTCAACCAGAGGGGGGGGACACCAGTTCTAGCCCATCCTCCGGCGGCACAATTAAGGTTGGCATCCTCCACTCCTTAAGTGGAACAATGTCGATTAGTGAGAAAAGTGTGGTGAATGCTGAAAAATTAGCCATCAAGGAAATTAACGCCAAGGGCGGTGTGCTCGGCAAGCAGATCGAGGCGGTAGTCGAAGACGGTCAGTCCGATTGGGATACTTTTACCGAGAAAGCCAAGAAGCTGATCGATCAAGATAAGGTGGTGACAGTCTTTGGTTGCTGGACTTCAGCCAGCCGAAAAGCCGTTAAACCGGTCTTTGAGTCCAAGAACCATATGCTCTGGTATCCGGTTCAGTACGAAGGGCAAGAATGTTCTAAAAATATCTTTTACACAGGTGCGGCTCCGAATCAGCAAATTGAGCCTTCTGTGGACTGGCTCCTCGAGAAATATAAGGGCAAACCCTTCTTCCTTGTTGGTTCAGACTATGTCTTTCCCCGCACGGCCAATTCGATTATCAAGGCTCAGTTAGAGGCGAAGGGGGCGAAGGCGCCTGTGGGCGAAGAATATATTCAACTAGGCAGCACCGACGTTACCGCTGTCATTACTAAGATTCAAGCCGCTCTACCCGATGGTGGCGTGATCTACAACAGCTTGAATGGAGATACTAACACTGCTTTCTTTAAACAACTGCAAGGCAAGGGCTTAGGTCCAGATAAATATCCTTCCATGTCCGTGAGTATTGCGGAAGAAGAGGTAAAAGCCATTGGGGTTGAATATCTAAAGGGTCATTTTGCGGCTTGGAACTATTTCCAAACCGTGGATACCCCAGAAAGCAAAAAGTTTGTGGAAGCCTATAAGGCTGAATACGGCCCTGATGAGGTGGTGAATGATCCCATGGAATCGGCCTATATCATGGTCTATTTGTGGAAACAGGCCGTTGAGCAGGCCAAAACTGCTGATGACCTAGACAAGGTGAGAATGGCGGCCATTGGCCAAGAATTCGCAGCACCACAGGGTCCAGTCAAAAATGTTCCCCAACCATCACATCTCCAAAACTGTGCGCATCGGCAAAATCCGTGAAGACGGTCTGTTTGATATTGTCAATTCCACCAAGGCACCGGTTGATCCGATTCCTTGGAATCAGTTTGTGAAGGAAACCAAAGGGTTTGCTTGCGATTGGAGTGACCCTGCTAAGGGCGAGAAGTATAAAGTGTCGTAACTCTTGTCTCTGAATCTCATCAGGCTGAAGAGATTTTTCTCCTCTTCAGCCTCTGGCTTGATCCTCAATCGGGGCGAGAGCTAGAAGATTTCCTTCATTTTGGGCGCACCCCTTCCCTATCCCTAAAAGGAGATGCCTTGTTCACCTCTTTGCTAGATGGTTTATTCGATAGCATTAGTAGCGGCTCTGTCTTGCTCTTAGCGGCGCTAGGCCTAGCGATTGTCTTTGGCCTCATGGGTGTGATCAATATGGCTCATGGCGAGCTAATGATGCTCGGGGGGTATACCACCTTTGTGGTGCAGAATGCCTTTAAGCCCTTGGGTCAACCTTGGTTCGGTGCCTATATTTTTGTGGCTTTGATTGCGGCATTTTTGGTCACCGCCTTGGTGGGTTTTATCTTAGAACGGGGGGTGATTCGCCATCTCTATGGCAGGCCCCTAGAGACCTTGCTGGCCACTTGGGGTGTCAGTCTGATTTGCAGCAGTTTGTCCGCAGTGTGAGCTGGATGCTGACTATTGGTCTGGTTATTTTCTGTGCGCTGTTTTTTGGAGCGCTAATGTTGCTGCGCCGTCGTCCCCAGTTTGAGCGAATTCGAAATTGGTTTCTGGTGGTGATATTGCCCCTATCAGCAGGGATTGCTTGGTCCATTGCGGCTGCCTTGGGCCAAACCTATGCACTAGCGGTGACCCAGCCCTGGTTTGGAGCCCAAAATGTGGATGTAACTGCCCCGGATTGGCTAAGAAAGGGCTTTAAGCTGGGAGCTTATCAGTTGCCCTATGTGCGAGTTTTTATTCTGGTGCTGACAGTAGCTTGTTTGATCGGGGTTTATTTGTTCTTGCAGCGTTCAGCCTGGGGATTGAGAATTCGAGCTGTGACTCAAAACCGCAGTATGAGTTCTTGCTTAGGAATTCCCACCCAACGAGTGGATGCCCTCACCTTTGCACTGGGATCGGGTTTGGCTGGTATCGCCGGTTGCGCCCTAAGTTTATTGGGTTCTGTGGGTCCGAGCACGGGGCAAAACTATATTGTTGATACCTTTATGGTTGTTGTGGTCGGCGGTGTTGGCAAGTTGGTGGGCACCGTTGTGGCCGCGATGATGATTGGTATTCTTAACTATTTGATTGGCGCTAATATCCTCAGTCCCTTGGTCACTTGGTTTCCCTCCTTGGCAAATTTTCTAGAGTTTTTTGCAAATGCCAGTATGGCTAAGGTGATGGTATTTGCCTTGATCGTGACCTTTTTGCAATTTCGTCCCGCTGGCCTATTCCCGCAAAAAGGACGTATGGTTGATGCCTAAGAGGCCGCTATGACCATCAAGACACCCACAGAACTCTCTGTAGATCAGGCCGACCGGCCTTTACCCCAGCTGAAATCGAAATCGCTCTGGCTAGAAATAGCCCTGGTGATGACGATTGCCCTAGGGGTGATTTTTGTAATACCTCTGCTGTTATCAACGATTGGTCAGAGCTTTCGGGTCAATATGTTGGGCCGATTTATGGCCTTGGCAATCGCAGCCTTAGGCATTGATTTAATCTGGGGCTATACGGGAATGCTCAGCCTTGGCCATGGTCTTTTCTTCTCCTTGGGTGGCTATGCCTTTGCCATGTTCCTGTCCCTGCAATTACCTGAGGGAGAATTGCCTGAATTTTTCGTTCAGTATGGGGTGACTGAATTGCCCTGGTTTTGGCAGCCCTTTCATTCCTTTGGCTTTACCATGGCAGCCGTGATCTTAGTGCCGGCTCTAGTGGCAGGACTCTTAGGATATTTAGTCTTTCGCAATCGAATTCGGGGTGTCTATTTTTCTATTCTCACCCAAGCCACCTTGATCGTCTTTGTGAACTTCTTCAATAGTCAACAAAAGCTGATTAATGGCACCAATGGTCTGAAGACGGATACGGCTAAACTATTTGGCGTCTATGCAGGCTCCGATCAAGCCCAAGCCATCTTTTATGCCTTGACCGTAGTGTTTGTGGTCTTGGCTTACGCCCTCTGTCGATGGCTAACCAGTGGTCGATTGGGCAAACTCTTAATTGCCCTGCGAGACGATGAAAGTCGGGTGCGCTTCTCGGGTTATAACCCCACAGCATTTAAGGTGCTGGTCTTTGCTGTCTCAGCGGGGCTTGCCGGGATTGGAGGTGCCTTATATACGGTGCAATCGGGGATTATTTCTCCTAAAACCATGGATATTGCCTTCTCCATTGATATGGTGATTTGGGTGGCTGTAGGGGGGCGCGCCAGTCTAGTGGGGGCAATTTTGGGTGCGATCGCAGTTAATTTTGCTAAAAGCTTCTTAAGCGAAGAGTTTCCAGAGATCTGGTTATTTTTTCAGGGAGGCTTATTCTTGACGGTGGTCACCGTTTGGCCAGGGGGCTTTATCGGTTGGCTCCGCAGTCAAGCCTTAGATAATCTGAAATCTCTCACAGGTCACCGTCGTCGACTAATGACCTATCCCAAGCTGGTCGAAGATCCAGAGATTGATTATGAGCGACAAAATTTCCGCAAGTAACATTTTAGAAATCAACAACGTCACCGTTAGTTTTGAGGGATTTAAAGCCCTCAACCAGCTCAACTTCACAATGGCGACGGGTGAACTACGCGTGATTATTGGGCCCAATGGAGCAGGAAAAACCACCTTCCTAGACGTGATTACCGGTAAAGTACAGCCCAGCTCAGGCACTGCCCTCTTTAAGGGCAAAAATTTGCGATCCCTTTCAGAACATCAAATTTCCCGTCTCGGGATTGGTCGGAAATTTCAGACACCCCGAGTCTATTTACAACTGACCCCCCGAGACAATCTTGAGATCTCCTGTAATCAGCATAAAAATCTGTTCTCCACCCTATTTCGACCACCCCAAGGTCGAAGCGGCGCACCGTAGCAGGCTTACTAGAGACCATTGGTCTGACCCCCAAGGCAGATATGCCCGCAGAGCTACTTTCCCATGGTGAAAAGCAGCGCTTAGAAATTGGCATGTTAGTGGCCCAAGCGCCTGATTTATTGCTCGTGGATGAACCTGTAGCTGGCCTCACAGACGAAGAGACCGAAAACGTGGGAAACTTGCTCCTCACCTTAGCTGAAAATCACTCCATTATTGTCATAGAACATGACATGGAATTTGTCCGCCAAATTGCCCGTAAAGTGACAGTTTTGCATCAGGGCTCAGTCCTCTGTGAAGGCAACATGGATGAAGTGCAAGCCAATCCCCAGGTAATTGCCGTGTATTTGGGTGAACCAGAGGACAGTGATGACTAGCGCAACCCCAAGTTCGGCACCCGCCGGAGTAGAACCCATGTTGGATATTACCCATCTCAATGTTTACTATGGCGAAAGTCATATCCTGCGCGATGTTGATCTGAGTGTTGCCCCAGGTAAAATGGTCTGTCTGATTGGCCGCAATGGCGTGGGTAAAACCACCTTACTCAAAGCGATCATGGGGTTACTTCAGCCCGCGGAGGCCAGATCACCTTGGCAGGCCAACCCCTCTTGAGCAAAACACCCGATCAACGAGCTAGGTTGGGCATTGGCTATGTACCCCAAGGCCGAGAAATTATTCCCCAGCTCACCGTCAAGGAAAATTTAATTCTGGGACTAGAAGCCAAACCCAAGGGGCGCGGCAATAGTCAAGACATTCCCGAGCAGATATTTCAATTATTTCCGGTCTTGCACAGCATGTTGGACCGTAGGGGAGGAGATTTGAGCGGTGGTCAACAACAACAACTGGCCATTGCCAGAGCCATGATGAGCAGCCCTCGCCTCCTGGTTTTAGATGAGCCCACGGAGGGCATTCAACCATCGATCATCCTAGAAATCGAAGCAGCGGTTCGCAAAATTGTAGAAACAACGGGTGTTTCTGTTTTGTTGGTGGAACAACATCTCCATTTTGTTCGCCAGGCCGATTGGTACTATGCGATGCAAAAGGGAGGCATTGTCGCCTCTGGTCCTACGGATCAATTAAGTAAACAAGTCATTCAAGAGTTCTTAGCGGTTTGAAACCTGAGGTTTGAGGCTATAGTCAGGGATAGGCTCCAGGCAAATTCCATCCCTTAACTCTGGACTAACCTGAATGAATGATTAACTCTGAGCCACCTTGGTGGTTATATGGTCTCATTGGGGCCTTTTTTGCAGCTTTAACCACGATTTTTGCCAAAATTGGTATTGAGTCTGTTAATGCTAATCTCGCCAATGCCATTCGAACAGTTGTAATTTTGGCGATGGCTTGGAGTATTGTTCTCTTTCAAGGGCAAGCCGCAGCCCTACCCGAAATATCTGTCAGAAATCTAATTTTCTTAGGTTTTTCCGGTTTATCTACGGGTTTATCCTGGTTTTATTACTTCAAAGCCCTACAACTGGGACCGGCCTCTCTGGTGGCCCCCCTAGACAAAACAGGCGTTGTTTTTGTGGTGCTTTTCTCAGCCGTTTTTTTGCATGAACCCTTGACCTTACAATCGAGTATGGGTGCCGTCTTAATTCTGGCTGGAACCTTACTGTTTGTGCTCTAGGGCGAGATTAATCAGCCTTAGCCTGCCAATATCCAGACTTGCCCCCAATCTTCTCAATCAAAGATATCTTCAATCTGCATAGAGGGGTCTAGGGCTTTAGCCATGTCATAAAGAGTCAAGGCTGCTCCAGACACTGCTGTCAGGGCTTCCATCTCCACTCCAGTCTCTGCCTTTGTTTTAACCGTTGCCCGAATCAGATATCCCGGCAGATGAGGCTGAGGACTAAGGGTCACTTCCACCTGATGAATGGGTAATGGATGGCAGAGGGGAATCAGCAGAGCCGTCTGTTTCGCAGCCATAATCCCCCCCAGCCGAGCTGTGCCTAACACATCTCCCTTAGGAACATTCCCCGCCACAATGGCAGCAAAGGTTGCTGCCGTCATCCTCACCCGACCCTCAGCCGTTGCTTGCCTAGGGGTTGCCGCTTTCCCAGACACATCCACCATCCGGGCATTTCCCTGTTGATCTATATGGGTCAATCGGGAATCACTATGGGCCATCATCTATCAAAACCTCTAATACTAAGGACTTGCTGAAAAAGACCCAGCCCTACCTACTTCCTCTATTCTGAGGCAAACAGCCTTCTCAATTATTGGGTGGATTAGGATAATGGTCCCACTGCTCATGGCGGACGGGCAGACGATTTAGCATTTCCTTATAGAACTTCCAGATGTCTTTTTGCACAACCTCTACGGGGATGTCGCCAATTTGGATGGTCTGTCTATTCTCTGTAGTCAGTACCATTGGTTAATACTCCAGTTGCTCTCTGATGATCAGGAAAATGCGCTCAGATTGCTCGACATCTTGAAGTATGCCATACAGTGTGGCTTTGATCTGCTGCTCTTTGAGACCGCCGTTGTCCCGCCACGCATCAGGGGGCATGGTTCAAAAACATTGGACTTTGGGTGACACTTCCCCGGCAAAATAAGCCATCAATTATCGATGACTTGAGGTCTACTTCTTTCCCATCAGATCAAACTATGCCCTTTGGAATCGCTTGAATCTCAACCACTCTAATAATTTCTGATTCGATGAATTTGTAGTTCTTTGGCAAAGCTATGTTTGCTTTGATTCAGTAGATGTAGCTTCACTACCTTTACCCCATATTTGCGTGTAGCGGGGTCGCAAAAGCTTTACTGGCTTGATTCTAGTGTACAGAGCGAACAAGCCTCATTAGCTTCGGTTCACTTTCAGGGTAAGTTGATCTAAGGCAAGCTGCATTGTGCTGACGACACAATCGAAACAGTCTTGGACATATGCTTTATCTTTTGCAGCCTCCTTACCATAACGCTCGAAATGAATCGGGGGACAAATTTGTGTGTGAATTTGACTTGGCAATGGGAAATTGGGAAGTGGCCCCAAACTTAACCCCCAGGGTAACCCCAGATAGATAGGGAAGATAGTCGGATCAGTATCAAACAGCCAGGGCAACCCAAGATCATGGAGCCGTCTGATGAACTCATAGCAGTCGGCTAACACAATTAACGTGTCATGGGCTCCATAGGAGATGAAGGGAATAATAGGTACGGCTTCTTGCAGGGCCAGCTTAATAAACCCTTTGCGATCGCAAAATGAATCCGATCTCTTAATCGATGAAGTCTAAAGACATCTTGGACACCCCCTGGAAACACCGCAACACTGGCCCCACTTTGAAGCGCAGCCCTTGCTATTGCCGGGTGGGCCCTAATCGCCCCACCCAAGGTGGCAAACTCAGCCACCCTAGGATTCACCCGCCACATATCCTTATGCATCAGCCCATAAAGGGGACGTTGAGCACCAAAGCGGTAAAACCAGTCATACATAAACATATGTAAATCAGGCGCTGCTAACCCACCATTATGGGAGCCGACAAATAGGGCTTTTCCTGAGGGTACATGATGCCAGCCACTGGTCTGTACCCGGAAATAGCATTCGTAAAACCACTTCCATCGTGGGATTAAAGTTGAGATCACAGCCGGGTTTCGATCTTCTAGAGACCAACCCTGACAAGGCTTAGGGGAGGCAATTGACTTCACCAAAACTGTCTACAATCTCATTACAACGCAAATTACAAACCCACTGCTTATCTAAGCACGGAAGGGAGCGAGTATCGGCGTATAGACCGCTTCCTAGAATGACATGGAGGCTAGGGGCAAAGGGATGATCTTATCACCAGCTTTGCCTCATTTCTTTTTTGGTCACTGCAGAAAGAGGAAATCGAGAGGGGCGACATTCCCTTAGATTTGTGTCTACTCACTGGGGCATGAAATCACGCGAAATCAAGCTCACCAATATTCTCTATCTGAAGTGATACAAAAGGGATAGGTCACTGTTTTTGAGATCTTCATTAATCTCCCACAATTAGTCAACGGAATATATTCGCTTTATATACGGACCAAGGCTTTCAAGAGTTTTGTCAGTCAGCGATCATCCTTTGTCTCAACAGCCAGGCAGATTTTAAGAAGCCCCAGATCTAGAGACTTAACTGCTCCATCAAACACCTAAGAAAGGGGGTTAATGAAGCAGTTGGCTTGCAATTTTATTCACTTCAGTCTGAGATAAAAGGCTGAAAAGACTGCCGTTGACTCTTGCTTAATCTACCCCCACCAGCACCTTTTCCTGAGAAGCCTTGCCTTTGACTTGCCATCTCAGTTGTTGAGTGGTTGCTACTGGGTTGGTTCCTAAACGGTTATTAGGATTAACCCTGCCACTTAAATAATGGGTAGCGGGATAATGAGCAATGAGCACCGTTCGAGTGCCAACTGCTTTCGGATCCGCAACTTGAGCCGGTCCGACATGATGGAAGACTTTATCGTCATGCCATAGCATGGCATGACCCTCCTCTAATTGAAAGGCAGGCAAAATGACCTGGTGCCCAGCTAGATCTCCATAGACAGCATTGTTAGCTCCGGTAATATTATTGCGGTCTAGGCAAACCAAAATAGCTCGATCAGCACCATCAGAGTGAATTCCTTGGCCCGTCAAACATTGGCCTGCATTATTGGCGTTGATATGACTAGTCTGAACCTGAACTAAAACAGGCTCTTTATCAGGAATTTGATAAGCAGACTTGAAGGCAAATAGTACTTTCTGGGTAGCACTACAATCAATAAATTCCTTGGGCATTTCTCGGTAAGAACGTTTGTAGCCGCCCGAAAAATCATTATACTCTTGAGGTTGAATAAAATAGTCAGCACGTATTTGAAACCACTGACCTTCTAAGCAGATTACATAGGCAATATTTTTGGCCCGCTTTGTAAAATATGTCGAACTAGGATCAGGCCCCAACTCACCACAGGCAGCCATTAACTCAGCTGCTTCATGCTTGGTTAAAATTGGGGTTATAAAAGCTATATCCTTAACGAAACTGTTCCTGTTCGAAAGCGCAATTTCTGGCGGCCTTTGTGCAACAATATTCATTGTTTTCTCCTGTAACGAGTGACGTTTAGTGCTTAGAGAAGAATTTGTGGTCTGAGGCATTAAGAAACTAGTCATCTTTGCTCCTGCTATCAATAATGAATGTTCTGCATTATGAAATTTTCCTGATTCAAAGCCAAGACTTACAAATATTAGTCTTCTTAGAGAAAAATCAAGAAAAATACATTTTTTTCTCTGAAAAAAGAATAAACTCTTGATCAGGACGAGCTTCGAATTATAACGTTTATCTAAGCTTGATCGTCATCAAATCTTTATAGGGAGAAATGTCCTTTTCTATCTCTTAACCGATGAAGTCGTAAATGCTGACTTTAGACTTAAAAAGTATTCAGATAAAAATAATGAAGTAATTCTTGTATGTCAAGATCTCTGGTTATTCTTTGTTTGCCAAACTTCCGAGATTTTAATTATTCCTAGAAAACTTGAAATTGCTCCAAATTGCGATCTAAGAATTTAGAGACTTTTGGCCGCTTTAAAAATCAAACAATGACTTCAGAAACGATGAGTCAAATTCCTAAGAAATGGGGGTAACTGCAAGCAGTCGTAAGTAGCCGTGCTGATACTAAATCCAGCATGTATACTCAATCAACATCGGGTAATACAGCTATAACAGGACTGAACGGCAAAGCCTTCGAGAAACTATAGTGCTCAAAGAATTAAATGTGAACATGCTCACTGAGTCATCAAGCGATATGACACCGCAACGTTCACTGATGGGAATCGTGTGGCTGATTTCGATGACCGCTTGCAGTTGGAAGGGGCCTTTAGAACTTCTATCTAGAGGCTGTATATATTGGGGAAGAATCAGAAAATCCGGTCGTGCTTCAAATAATTATGGGGTAGGTGAGTATGCCATGCCAGGCCCATACTTACAGGGCCAGACCTGCGCGTTGGGCCGCTGTTGTTTTACCGACTGTATGTCCAAGTCCAGTTGAAGTAACTGACTTGACAAAGGAGCATTGACCTAAGCTGGTCGCCAATGGGTTTCAGCCTATTTACGGTTATGCAGTGATCCTGAGACCAGATTAGACTGGGGACAGATAGTTGAAGGATGAATCTGAAGGGCTGGATGAGCATTACACCAATTATTGAGCTGCTCCGCCAAGGAGTGCCGGGTAAACAGGTAGAAATTCAGGGCTGGGTCAGGAGTAAGCGAGCCTCCAAAACTTTGCCTTTTTGGATATTAATGATGGATCTTCGCTGCAAGGCTTGCAGGTTGTGGTGAATGAAGATTTAGCAGAGTACGACCAACTGCTGCCCTTACTCAATACGGGGTCTTCGGTCTCGATTATGGGGGAGTTGGTAGCCTCTCAAGGTAAAAATCAACGCATTGAGCTGCAGGCTAGTCAGGTTAGGGTCTGGGGAACAGCTGATCCCGAAACCTATCCTTTGCAAAAGAAACGGCATTCCTTTGAATTCTTGCGTAGTATTGGACATTTGCGATCGCGCACCAACACCCTAGGGGCCGTCTTCCGAGTACGCAATGCTTGCTCCACCGCCATTCATCAATTTTTCCAAGAGCAGGGGTTTATGTGGATTCATACCCCAATTATTACAGCTAGCGACTGTGAAGGAGCAGGGGAACAGCTCGCGGTTACCAGCCTCAACCTCCAACAGATTCCCCTGACCGAGGATCAGCAAGTTGACTATAGCCAAGACTTTTTTGGTAAACCCACTTACCTGACCGTCAGCGGCCAACTAGAAGGCGAGATCATGGCCTCAGCCTTTTGCAATGTCTATACCTTTGGCCCCACCTTCCGCGCCGAAAATTCAAACACTTCTCGACATTTAGCCGAGTTTTGGATGGTAGAACCAGAAATGGCTTTCTGCGATCTAGCCGGAGATATGGATTTGGCCACTGCCTTTCTTAAATATTATTTTCGGTTTGTACTTGAGACCTGTCCAGAGGATATGGCTTTTTTTAATGAGCGGATTGATCAATCCGTATTAGCAACAGCGGAGTTGATTATAGAACATCCCTTTGAGCGGATGACCTATACAGAAGCCATTGCTCAATTACAGAAAGCCAGCCAAGCCTTTGAGTATCCTGTGGAGTGGGGCCTAGACTTGCAATCTGAACATGAACGCTATCTGGCGGAGACTTTATGCCAGAAGCCCGTGATTGTTACAGATTATCCCAAGGATATCAAGGCCTTTTACATGCGGCTGAATGAGGATCACAAAACCGTGGCCGCCATGGATATATTAGTCCCTAAGCTTGGCGAAATTATTGGCGGATCTCAACGAGAGGAGCGTCTTGAACCCCTTGAGCAGCGCCTGAAAGCCCAAGGATTAGAGGCAGCAGATTACTGGTGGTACCTAGACTTACGCCGCTACGGAACCGTTCCCCATGCTGGCTTCGGTTTGGGGTTTGAGCGATTGATCCAGTTTATGACGGGAATGACCAATATTCGAGATGTAATTCCCTTCCCCAGGGCACCCCTGAGTGCTGACTTTTAAGCTGGTTTTTAGGAAACTCGGAAGGGCCATTTAGATCGTCACCGAATGGCCCTTTCTCTCAGTTTAGTCTCTGATCATGAGCAGTCTAAACGATCATGAGCAGTCTAAACAGCGAAGCATAGCATTTCTGATTGTCTTTACTGTTTAGATTGGAAATCATCACGCCATTTGCGAACTTGTTCACCCGCAATATCCATACTGCCAAAGCCAAAGGCAAGGGCGAGGGCAACGGAAATTGCACCCAGCAACAGCCCAAAGGCCAAATTGACAATATTACTAGCAATTCCCATTTGCTGAAGAGCCATGGCTGTAACCAGGGCAATAATGGCAATTCGGGCGGCCTGAGCTACCATGCGGGCTTGGGCACCCCCTGAACTAGCCAGCAAATTAAAAGCCAAGTTTGCCAGATAAAGTCCTACACCAAAGACCAGCACGCCCACAAGCACTTGCGCTAACACGCGCAGCAACTCGGTAATAACTCCTGTGAGGGGTTGGAATTGCAGCACATCAGTGGCTGGAATCAAGAAAACTAAAACAATACCCACTAACACAACTGTTCCAGCAATCTCTGAGGGCGTCTTGCGGACAATCTCCCCTACAGAGCTAGGGCTAGAGGGGGAAGAAGCAGATAATTCAGGTGATG
Organism: Acaryochloridaceae cyanobacterium SU_2_1; assembly: GCA_012030735.1. Lineage (GTDB taxonomy): Bacteria > Cyanobacteriota > Cyanobacteriia > Thermosynechococcales > Thermosynechococcaceae > Acaryochloris. The sequence continues at coordinate 7,374 of JAAUUW010000025.1, read as the reverse complement.
AGGCGCTGGGGGACTGGGCCGCCTGCAACCCCAACCACTGAAAAACATTATTAAAGCCAAGATTGGCTAATAGACCAGCAACGAGATCCCCGATGATTTTACCTAACACATAGGCAACACCTAGAATGACGGCAGCCGTGAGCATCTTGGGAATTGAATTGAGAACCTGACGCAGCATATCGATGGCTGGGCCAGAAATCGCTTCAATACCCAAGGCTTGAAACGCTGAGATGGCAACAGGAATAAGGACAAAGATATAGACCAAGCTACCTGCTAAGGCAGAGAGACCTTGGCCACCCATAGCTCGGCTTAGACCAAATTGTTCACCGAGGCGATCAGCACCACTGGCGGAGAGCAAGTTGGTGACGATTGTGCGTAAAATCCGGGCTACAAACCAGCCAGCTACCCCAATTAAAAAGGCCCCCAAGATGTTGGGTAGATAACGCAGAACATCCTGAACCATCAATTGGATGGGTTGCAAGGGACCCTGAAGGCTAAGGGTCTCTAAGATAGGCAGTAGAAACAGCAGGAAAATAAACCAATATAAAGCTGTTCCTAAGGTTTCACTGAGTTGGAGCTGTTGTGAGCCGGTGGTATCTGCGGGGCCTGTGGAGGAATTTAGGCGCTGATCTAGACCAAAGGTTTCTAATGTGCGGACCAAGATCATCTTGGCCACCGTAGCCAGCAACCAGGCAACCCCTAATAACAGGGCTGCTCCCCCGATTTTGGGAATAAAGACGAAGATTTGTTTGAGTAAATCGTTGAGGGGTTCAGATACCGCCCTGAGTTGGAGGGCTTGCAAAAAGCCCACTAGCACAAAGAGCATGATCAGCCAGAACACAACGGAGGCGATCCATTTCTCAATGTTAGCGATCGCACTCGCGCTATTGGTACCCGCAATCCAGCCAGCTATTCGATTGTCTAAGTCAGTTTTGGACAGGAGGGTTTGGGTTAACCATTTAGCGATTAAGGCAACAATCACACCCCCAAGTAAAATTGCGAATGCACCCAGTAAATTGGGTACCGATTTGCCTAGCTCTTGGGAAACAGTCTGCAGGATGTCATTCATTAGGTTGCTTAGGTTGATTTCAAAATCTGGATGCAGGAAAAGCTGTGAATGCTTTCCTCAGGAACAAAAAGAGTGACGAGATTTGACGATAATTTCAGGTCATTAACGGCCAATTTACGGATTGATTGTCTATTAGGCCTACCATACCTCAGACTGAGACCAGAACAAGCGTTTTAATCAAAGTGTTAGATTAACGTCCTTTGTTGTCGTGATTATGTAAGTGGAAAGGATTTCTACGAAGCGATTTTCTCGTATCGACCATAATTTCTAAAGTTGTAGAGAAATTTAACAAAACCGATTCTTACGGTACCTTGTCCCAGCTATCTGAAGTCTAAGATTTAATCCCTTTAGAAACTGGACTTTTCGGAGTTGTGAAGACTTAAGCCCCTCGGTCAAAAGAATTTTTGATTACAATTGAAAAGCAATAAAATATTAAGAAATATAACTTTATGCAAACTAAACGCCTAGGACAGGCAGGACCAGAGGTCTCTGCCTTAGGAATTGGGACTTGGTCTTGGGGCGATCGCTTCTTTTGGGGGTATGGCGATCAATATGGTCTAGCCGATGTTGAAGCAGCCTTTCAGGCAGCGGTGACGGCTGGGGTCACTTTTTTTGACACGGCAGAAATTTATGGCTTCGGAGAGTCGGAGCGATTATTGGGCCAATTTTGCCAAAAATATACTGGCTCTGTACAAATTGCCACAAAATATGGACCTGTCCCCTGGCGATTGACAGCGAATGCTGTGCAGGCGGCCTTAGAGGAGAGCTTAAGCCGATTACAAACAGACTCGATCGATCTCTATCAGGTGCATTGGCCCTTAAACTGGCTGATGAGTTCAAAGACCTTATTTGACGCTTTAGCCACTGCTGTTCAACAGGGACGCGTTAAGGCGATCGGTGTGAGTAACTACAATGCCCAGCAGATGAGAGAGGCCCATGCTCTGCTGGCCAAACAGGGCGTTCCCTTGGCCGTCAATCAAGTTCGGTACTCCCTGATCACTCGTCAAATCGAACAACAGGGAATTTTAGCTGCCGCCCGAGAATTAGGGGTGACGATTTTGGCCTATAGTCCCTTAGCTCAAGGTCTCTTGACTGGAAAATATAGCGCTGAGTCGCCCTCGGGAGCCGCAGTCTTGATGGCCGCTTTAAATCAACAGGCTTACAGAAACTGGCCCAGTCACTGATCTACTTCGCCAATTGGCTGCAACCCATGATCGAACAATGGCTCAAGTTGCTCTCAATTGGTTAATCGCTCAAGAGGGGGTGATTCCGATTCCAGGGGCAAAGACGGCTCAACAGGCCCAGGAAAATGCTGGAGCGCTGGGCTGGAACTTGTCTGAGGCTGAGCTATCGGCCTTGGAGAAGGCAAGTCGTCCTTGGTTATAACTGCAGCGGTTATGATTTCAATCAAGATTTTCAGTCTGGGAGTGGCTCTTAACCGCCTGACGTAAATTGCCTTGGTGAGCTGCTAAGAGTGCTTCGCCCTCCGCTGCTGAGAGTCCTGTCCAATGCATGAGGAGGGCAAGCTTGACGTTGCGATTGCTGTTCTGCAATAACTGAGCCGCTTGCGGTCGCGTCAGATCGCCTAAATCACCCAGAATACGGAGGGCCCGATCCTCTAGTTTGCTATTGGTGACCGAAACATCCACCATCCGGTTTCCATAGACCTTCCCCAATTGGACCATAGTGCCCGTGGATAAGATATTCAAGGCCAGTTTAGTTACAGTGCCGGCTTTGAGGCGAGTTGATCCCGCTAAAATTTCTGGGCCAACCACAAGTCGAATATCGATATCCACTTCAATGGTCCATTGCTCAAGGGGAACACAGGCCATGAAGATCGTCGTTGCCCCTTGCTGCTTGGCGGCTTGAAGAGCGCCCTGGACAAAGGGAGTGGTGCCACCAGCGGTAATGCCCACGACAACATCTTGGCGGTTAATCTGATGGGCTGCGATCGCAGCCGCACCTCCCTCTGCTTGATCCTCTAGCGCTTCGGAACTGCGGACCAGAGCTGCCTCTCCCCCAGCTAAAATACCCTGCACCATTTCCGGTGGCGTACAAAAGGTGGGCGGACATTCAGCGGCATCCAATACCCCCAAACGACCACTGGTGCCCGCACCCACATAAAACAAACGTCCGCCTTGGCGCAAGGCTGCGGCTGTTTTCTCAATGGCCTTGGCCAAGGGTTGACGCGCTGCTGCGATGGCCGTCAGCAAATGCTGGTCTTCTTGATTGAACAAATCTACCAATTCTAAGGGCGTGAGCTGATCTAAGCTTTGGCTATTGGTATTAACCTGCTCCGTTAATAAATGTCCTCGCTGAATCACCGGTGGGTTAGGTTGAGAAGAAGAAGTCAAGGTCAGCCTTTGCGATCGCGAAACTACCGTTATTTATAACTATCGAGACATCCTTACCCTAACGCCTTCAGCAACTTCATTACAAGTGACTCAGGAAGCAAAAACTCTTCCAGATCCTCCCCCTCACTAGAGCGATAGCCATTGGTGAGCTTGCGAAAACTGACACTCAAGGCAGGGTTGCTGAGATCGATCCCCCCTGTCTAGCGATAGAGACTTCCTCTTCCCAATGTCTCAGAGAAGATCGAGAACAAGGCGGGCAGCACGGGCCATTTCTAAATCTAAGTTGCCCTCAGTCCCAGAATTAAGTTAAATTTAGTTAAGATTGATGTCTAACATATTCATTTCTCATTCCTCTGGGCGTCGTTTTTTTTAGCGATCTGCCAGAGACTTGTAGATTGATTAACTTGGATATTTTTCATCCTCATTTTTTGGTGTTTACCCCGTTGATTCTGCTCGTCAGGCCACTCCATTTTCACAGGTCTGACATAGCTGAATAGAACCGTTCTGGTTAGATGAATAGGGCGATTTCCATTTTCTTCACCAAAGGCTGTCTTGGATGCGTTGCTTTCACCGAAAAGGCCAATAAACAATGAAATCTTCTTGGAAAATACTTCTATTATGGCTGTTGCCATCTTTAATGATTGCTTTTTTCTCTGGCAGGGTGTATTTTCTTCTGTGAATACAACGCCCGAGATGAATAATTCTGCGAATTTGCGGATGACCTATGGCCGATTTCTCGACTATCTAGAAGCCGATCGCATTAAAAAGGTGGACTTCTTTGATGGCGGCCAAACAGCCATCATCGAAACAACAGATATCGAGACCATGGGTGGCCGGCCCAGCGAGTGCGAGTTTCCCTGCCCGGCTCTGCACCCCAACTGATTGCAAAATTAAGAACAGAAAAGATTGATTTCGATATTCATCCTGATCGCAACACAGGCGCTATCTGGGGATTGCTAGGAAATTTAATCTTCCCCGTCTTTTTAATCCTGGGCTTATTCTTTCTGTTTCGCCGCTCCAGCAATGTGCCTGGTGGTCCGGGTCAAGCCATGAATTTTGGTAAGTCTCGGGCTCGATTTCAAATGGAAGCCCAAACTGGGGTGATGTTTGATGACGTCGCTGGTGTGGAAGAGGCCAAGGAAGAGCTGCAAGAAGTGGTCACCTTTTTGAAAAAGCCCGAACGGTTCACTGCTGTGGGTGCCCGAATCCCTAAGGGAGTCTTGCTTGTTGGCCCACCCGGAACAGGGAAAACCTTATTGGCGAAGGCCATTGCTGGCGAAGCAGGCGTGCCCTTCTTCAGTATTTCAGGGTCAGAGTTTGTGGAAATGTTTGTAGGGGTGGGAGCCTCTCGCGTCCGCGATCTGTTCAAGAAAGCGAAGGAAAATGCTCCTTGTATCATCTTTATTGATGAGATTGATGCCGTAGGTCGGCAGCGGGGCGCTGGCATTGGCGGTGGTAATGATGAGCGTGAACAAACCCTCAACCAGTTGCTCACTGAGATGGATGGTTTTGAAGGGAATACCGGCATCATTATTCTGGCAGCCACGAACCGCCCCGATGTCTTAGATAGTGCTTTGTTACGTCCTGGCCGTTTTGACCGACAGGTGACCGTAGATGCCCCCGATATCAAGGGTCGTCTAGAAATTCTCTCGGTTCATGCTCGGGATAAGAAGCTGGCAGAAGATGTTTCCTTAACTGCGATCGCCCGTCGTACCCCTGGTTTTACGGGGGCTGACTTAGCTAATCTGTTAAATGAAGCAGCCATTCTCACCGCCCGTCGACGGAAGGAAGCTATTACCCTACTCGAAATTGATGATGCTGTCGATCGGGTTGTGGCTGGCATGGAAGGCACCCCCTTGGTGGATAGTAAGAGTAAACGGTTGATTGCCTATCATGAAATTGGTCATGCCATTGTGGGGACTTTGATCAAGGAGCATGATCCTGTCCAGAAAGTGACCCTGATTCCTCGGGGACAGGCCAAAGGATTAACCTGGTTTACCCCTTCGGATGAGCAAGAACTAGTGTCGCGATCGCAGCTCAACGCTCGCATGGCAGGTGGCTTAGGTGGACGGGCAGCAGAGTATGTGGTCTTTGGCGACTCGGAAGTGACCACTGGTGCCGGGGGCGATCTGCAGCAAGTTACCAGTATGGCTAGACAGATGGTAACGCGATTTGGCATGTCGGACCTTGGCCTACTTTCCCTAGAAGGTCAACAAAGCGATGTCTTTTTAGGTCGAGATCTAATGTCTCGGTCTGAATATTCCGATGAAATCGCCGCTCGCATTGATGCGCAAGTCAGGGAATTGATTCAGCATGCCTATGAAGAAGCCATTCACTTAGTGCGTGATCAGCGGGCAGCCATGGATCGGCTAGTAGATTTATTGGTTGACAAAGAAACAATCGATGGCGAAGAATTTCGCCAGATTCTGGCTGAATATACCGTTGTTCCAGATAAAGAGCGGTTTGTTCCCCAGCTCTAAGTTCTAAAAGTTCTATCGGCAATCGAAGAGAGGGTGAGCATGCTCACCCTCTCTTTGTGATGATTATTTTTTTACATGAATTCCTTGACGACCATGGGCTGCAAAGCTATAGGATATTAGTCTGTTTAACACCATTCCCTCTCAAAATCTGTACGCATCTGCGCCCATGAAGTCATATCTTGCTGCCGCCGTTCAAATGACCAGCCTGCCCAACTTGGACCATAATTTGGCCCAAGCCGAAGATTTAATTGATCTGGCAGTCCGGCGTGGGGCAGAACTGATCAGCCTCCCCGAAAATTTCGCTTTCTTAGGGGATGAGGCGGCCAAAATTGCGCAAGCCGAAGTCATTAGTAACCGATGCGAAAAATTCCTAAAGACTATGGCCCAGCGATTTCAAGTGACCTTACTTGGGGGTGGGTTTCCAGTGCCAGCAACGGAGGGCAAAGTCTATAACACGGCGGTCTTGATTGGCCCCAACGGCCAGGAGCTGGCTCGCTATTTTAAGGTCCATTTATTCGATGTAGATTTGCCCGATGGCAATATTTATCACGAGTCAGGAATCGTACTGGCGGGGGACAAAATTCCTCCCCTCTATGCATCCCCAGATCTGGGTAATTTAGGGCTATCGGTTTGCTATGATGTCCGGTTTCCAGAATTTTATCGAGCCTTAGCCCAAGCAGGTGCAGATGTGCTATTTGTACCGGCGGCCTTTACGGCCTTTACGGGCAAGGACCATTGGCAGGTGTTGTTACAGGCTCGGGCCATTGAGAATACCTGTTATGTCATTGCCCCAGCCCAAACCGGGGCACATAATTCTCGGCGTCAGTCCCATGGCCATGCGTTGATTGTTGATCCCTGGGGCGTGGTATTAGCAGATGCCAGCATTGAGCCAGGAGTTGCGATCGCCTCTATTGAACCAACTCGACTGGCTCAAGTCAGGCAACAAATGCCTTGCCTGAAGCATCGCGTTTTTTAACCTACTTTTCGCAGTCATGATCAAAGCCGATAGAAGTCCTATTCGGGACTTAAACCATTCCGAATCTGCCTAAGTCTCTCTCTCAGTAACAGGAAACAAGTTCTATCGCTTTATATGATGAATTGTGGCAGTTGAGAGATGAGATGACTTGAAGCCTGAAAGCTGAGGTCTAGGAAAGAATAAACTATGTGCAATGTCATTTACTGTCATCAGTTTAAGTCTAATAACAATGGCGACGCAAGTTCAACCTACTATTTGGCTAAAACTCTTTCCAGTAAAGATTTTGAGGAAGTTTAAAAGACCTGCAGAATGTAGGTCTAAACGATCTGGGTAGCAAGGGAGCAGATAGCTCAAAAAGATGCACCACATTGTTGCGAAGGTCTATCCTGAGGTAACTAGTACATCTTGGCGTAAATCTATCTACTATATAGAGGTACAAGGTTCGAGACTTTAAAGCGATGTCACCCCTGATAGCAGCGCCCCTGAATCTGAGTG
>JAAUUW010000169.1 GCA_012030735.1 Acaryochloridaceae cyanobacterium SU_2_1 | reverse complement strand
GCCTGCGTTTCGTTGAGCTTTAACCTTTTCCATTGTGACCGCCTCCTGTTCATGGGGCCGGAGCATAATTTCAATCGCTTCCATATAAGCTTGGGGAATGGCAATAATAATCTCACCCAATGTCCGTAGCCAGTCTTTTAAGGCACCTGAGCTGGCACCACGGGGCAAGATCAACGCCACACAAACGCCAATGATGATATTGGCTATCCCAAAATCGGCGGTTAGTAAGAACCAGATGATCAAACGGAGGATCAAATTCAAATATCCTGTCATGCCCATACCATCCAAAAAAGTAGGACTAACATTAAACTCATCCCCCCCTATTAGATGTTCTAGTTGTTCTTGGATGCGTGGTAACTTCAGCACCACCCGTCGCAGGATCACTCCATACACAAACCAGCCGATGCCAATCTTAGCCAACGCTTTGCCAATATCTGCTACGGCATAAGCCTGAGGATAGAAGCCATTGGCAGCCAAGAGAGCGCCCAGCAACAAAATAATTGCAGCCCAAAATCCTGCTTTGATTGTCTTGTTTTGAGATGAGTCTTGCTGATGAGGCAAAAAGATCAATTTGGCAAAGGTTGCAATGGTGCCAATGGTGGCTACATTCATGACAATTGCCTGCCAGGGCAATAGGGTCTTCAGTGTCAAAGCCTTGGAGGCAAAGCCAGACCATAGCGGTACACTTGAAATAGAGCAACTCGCCATCGCCAACACAATCCACAGAGAACGTTGCATGGGTTGCTGGTGAAGCTCCTGAAGATTACGACTGGGTAATGTCCCTGCACTCAGAAAGAGCGCTGATTTGACTAGTCCGTGGGTGAGGGCATAGAATCCGCCAACTGCTGGAGCAGCGAGGATAAAGCCGAGCTGCGAAATAGTGCTCTGGGCCAACATGCGTTTAGTATCTTGCTCAAAGAGAGCATAACTGACGCCAAACAAAGCTGTACCTATTCCAAAAAGAGCAATAATTGGAGTCAAGTCATCCAGCATCAAGGCCATGCGTGTCAGGGGGAAGATACCGGTTTTCACCACAACACCAGATAGTAGGGCTGAAACAGGCGTTTCTGATTCGGAGTGGGTGAGGGGTAACCATAACCCTGAGACAAAGACGCCACCTTTAGTCAGGAGTCCCAGAAGAATCAAAGCCTGGGCTTCTGGGGGGGCTGATTGCAAGCCAATAAAGGCAAAGGAGTGGCTGGTTTGATAGACCAACACTGCACCCACTAAGTAAAACAACATGGCGGTGTTGCTAATCAACAAATAGCGCAGCGCTACCCAAATAGCACGGTTGGTCCGAGGATAGGAAACCAAAAGAAACGCGGCAATGCCAATGACTTCTAACGCTACATATAGACTGATGAAATCTGCACAGATAAATACAGCATTGACGCTGCCATGCAAAATGATCGTTTGAGCATAAAAAAAAGCGGTCTTCCCCGTATCCCAACAGTAAAGAATAACTGCGGCGGTCACCAGAGCATTGGTCAAGATAAAGTAGCCACTCTGGGCATCAACCATCAAGGTGACGCCAAAATGATCCAGCAGTTGCAGGGTGAATGGTTCTGGCTCGATCAAAGCCCGCAGCGCATAACTAGCAGACACCAAGGTTATGCCTAAGGCCAGGTAACGGTCTAATTTGGGCAGGAGATAAGCGACAAATCCGACAAAAAAAGGCAGGGCGATCCAGGTGATCGTCAGGTTATTCATGGCGTATAGGTTTTTTCGATTTCTCGACTTTCTAAGGTTGGGTTATCTCGGGCCAGCTTCATTACCCCAACCAACATGAGAGCCTGAATCGAAAAGCCGATCACAATTGCAGTTAAGATGACGGCTTGGGGCACCGGATCTGCATAGGGGCCATGGTTAATCTCGTCGAGGATGGGTGTAAAGAAACCCTGTCGCGATGCAATCATCACGTAATAGGCGATCACGCCGGTGCTCATCACATCCATGGCGATGATCTTCATCATCAGATTTTGTTTGAGAAGTATGCCAAAAAAGCCACAAAGGATGGTGGCCAATGTAAAGGCTTCTAACATGGCTAAACACTACCTATGCAAAATAAATGGGTTAAAATTTAGCGCTATCAAGCCAGACTGAAGCCTTGAGAACGCTATTTTAGGTTCTTAGAAGATGGCGTAGCTCTTAGTTGACGGGTTCTGGAGATTCAATTGCGATCGCACCTCCCTTAAAGGCCACCCGCAACAAGGGGGGAGCCACAAAGGTGGTTAAAATCACCATTGTGATAATCGCTGCCTCCAGGGGCTTATCTAGAACACCACTGGCTGACCCAATCCCTGCAAACACCAATCCCACTTCCCCTCGGGGAATCATTCCCACACCAATCGCTAACCGATTAATGCCTGGTTGACCGACCACCGTCCAACCCGTAATCAGCTTGCCGAGCATCGCCACCACAATCAAAAAAGCAGCAATGACTAGGCCCTCTCGGTTTTCTGGTACCGCTGGATTGAGAACACTCAAATCGGATTTAGCCCCCACCGTCACAAAGAAAATAGGGACCAAAATATCAGCAATGGGAATAATTTGTTGATCCAGCTCTTTACGCTTATCGGTTTCATCTAAGACCAACCCTGCGGCAAAGGCTCCCAAAATAGCCTCTAAGTGTATGGCATTGGCAAGGAACGCCATGAGAAAGGCAAAACTTAGGGCTGGAATCACCAATTTGCCACGGGTCTGGAGTTGATCGGAAACGATAATAAATGCTTGATTGAAGAACCGTCCCAAGAGAATGGCACCCACCAAAAAGAAGGTGGCACTGCCAATCAAATAGAGTACGTTAAGAATATCGACTTCACCCGTCTTCGCCAAACTCGCCACCACTGCCAAAACGATAATGCCTAACACATCATCAATAATGGCTGCCCCCACAATAATTTGGCCTTCCTTGGACTTCAGATAGCCCAACTCAGAAAGAACTTTGGAGGTAATGCCAATACTGGTTGCCGTTAGCGCTGCCCCGGCAAAAATTGCCGGAATCGTCGGCATATGAAAGAGCAGAATCAAACCTACCGTTCCAGCAGCAAAGGGAGCAATGACCCCAACCACCGCCACCAAAACCGCTTGATAGCCAACTTCCTGTAACTCTCTAAGATCAGACTCTAGGCCAATCTCAAACAGAAGAATAATCACCCCTAGTTCCGACAAAACCTGAATAATTTCACTCTGGGTTTCAAAAATAGAGGTAATGGATTCTGCACTAAGAGAGCCACCGACGAATTGCAAAATTGGCATCAAGGCGGAGTCCGCAGCACCCATGCCATTCTCGGCAAACACTAACAGATGCAATGCCGAAGCCCCAATGGCTACCCCCCCCACAAGTTCGCCTAAAACGGGCGGTAGATTCAAAAGCCTAGAGATTTCTCCGCCTAGCTTACTGGCGCAGTAGATAACCACCAGACTGAGTAATACCCCCGACAGAATTAGGGGGGCCTCATCCGCCTTCGTCTCTACCATCAGCAAAGGCGGAGGGCTAAAAACCAGTTCAGCAGCAGGCTAGGTAAAGCAGTCATAGTATACATGTCAACTCTAATTGAAACGACTGATGAAGCAATATGGGCAGAGAGACAGCCTTTACGTAAAGACTGCCTTGATTAGAAAATCCTTAACTGAGGGTTACACATTGATCAAGGCTAACCACACATTGTCTGAGGGCCTCTGTGCGATCGGCCAATCGATGATCGGGAGCAATGCGAGCCCAAATGCCCAGCTTTTCCAAGCGACGCTTAGTTTGGCCAGCAGCGCCGACGATAAAGATATTACAGCCTTGTTCAATGGCTTCCTCAATCGCATTTTCAATGGTCAAGGAAGAGGTCACCCCCATATGAGGAACATCGCTTAAGTCTAAGATCAGCGCCTCGCAATATTTCATCGCTTTTTGTTCGCGAGAAATCGCTTTGGCAACCCCAAAAATCATGGGTCCACTCAGATGGAATAGTAAGATTCGCCCCATCCCTTGCTCTAATAAGCGTTTCTCTTCTTCAGATAACTGAATTTGATCGTCTGCATCTGTAATCGCGATGACAGATTTAGATTGCAAAGTACTCAGGCGATCAATCGTCAGGATATTAGCGATAAAGATCCCAATCCCGACCGCAACCATCAAATCTAGAAAGACCGTCAGGGCAATCACCCCATACATGATCACAGCAGCCTTCCAAGAGACTTGATGGGCGCGCTTCAAGAACCCCCAATCAATAATGTCAATCCCCACCTTCAGGGCAATCCCGGCTAACACGGCTAGGGGAATATTTTGGGTGAGGGGGGCTGCCCATAAAAACCACGATCATCAAAATCATGGCTCGGATCAACCCCGACAGCGCAGTCCGTCCCCCAGCCTGGATATTCACAACCGTACCCATAGTGGCACCAGCACCAGCGATGCCACCAAAGAGGCCAGACATCACATTGCCAATCCCCTGACCGATGAGCTCTTTATTAGAATCATGCTCAGTACGGGTGAGGCTGTCAGCCACCACGGCGGTCAACAGGGCATCAATACAGCCCAAAACCCCTAGGATTAAAGCATCCACAAACATCAGTCGCAACTCACTGACGGTGAACACAGGCCTATGAAAGCTCGGCAACCCTGCTTCGATGACAGGAATACGAGGCAAATCAGGGCCAGGGAATAGCCAGATCGCCATAAATGTCCCCAACAATAACGCCACTAGCTGGGGTGGAAACCACTTCTTGAGATGGCTAGGGAGAAGGATGGGAACAAAAATAATCGTGGCAACGGTTAACAAGCTTAAAAACAAGGCAGATGCATCAAGCTCAGACACAAGCTTCGGTAGATTTGTGAGCATGCCCACAACCCCTCCTGGTGGTGCTTTCTTACCTAAGAAGGGAGCCAATTGCAAAATAATGAGAATAATGCCAATCCCTGACATAAACCCAGACACCACGGTATAGGGCATCAGGGTGACATATTTGCCTAGGCGCAGCAGCCCAAACAGAATTTGAAAAAGACCAGCCATTACCACCACAGTAAACGCCATGGCTAAGCCTTTATTGACATCTCCTGTGGCGGCCGTGAGATCGGCAATGACGGCGGTCATGATCACTGTCATCGGCCCTGTAGGTTCCGAGATCAGAGAGGGAGTCCCCCCAAATAGGGCAGCAAAGAACCCCACAATTACGGCCCCATAGAGACCTGCGGTGGGACCGGCACCAGAGGCAACCCCAAAGGCCAAGGCCATGGGCAAGGCAATCACAGCAGCGGTAACCCCACCAAAGAGGTCACCGGTGAAGTTTCGGAAATTAATCTGATTTGTTATTTGCATAGTTTTTTAAGAGGTATAAAAACGATTGACTAATATCAATGTTAAAATCAATCTTAGTTGAATTTGATCAATCTCACAAGCCTTTCTACGGACAAAACGGAGTGATGATGTGACCTGCTCTCCAGGGTTACGAATCATCGCTTTGGGCAGGGCATGAACGGTAGTCAAAGGGAGTATGAGCTTGGCTTAGAGGTTTTCCTGCTTGTCCTTGATAGGGGCTTTTTTAGAGTTGCGATCGCTCCTTGAAATTCTCGTTACAACCTGATGTTTGCTGTTGGACACAACGGGTAGCCTACAGTTTGGGCCTGTCTGTGGTAGAGACTGGCCAAGGCAAC
>JAAUUW010000168.1 GCA_012030735.1 Acaryochloridaceae cyanobacterium SU_2_1 | reverse complement strand
ATCACCAAGCGATCAAGGCCATAGGCAATGCCGCCATGGGGGGGTGTTCCATATTTAAAGGCTTCTAACAAAAATCCAAACTTATCTTGGGCTGCCTCTGGCGATAGTCCAATGGTTGCAAAGACTTGCTCCTGTACGTCAGCTTGATGGATTCGCAAACTACCGCCGCCAATTTCCAGGCCGTTATAGACCATATCGTAAGCTTGGGCACGGGCAGTTTGCAGGTTGGCCTGATCCTCTGGATAGGGAGCAGTAAAGGGATGATGTAGGGCTTCTAGGCGTTTTTCTGTTGAATTCCATTCAAAGAGTGGGAATTCCGTAATCCAGAGTAGATTGATTTGATCTACGGCAATTAAGTTTAGTTCTTGGCCTAGGGCTAGGCGCAGCCGGGATAAGGAGGCATTCACCTCTGCTGTGGGACCTGCCCCAAAGAGCAGGAGATCGCCTGGCTTTGCCCCCGTTTGGGCAAGTAAGGTTGCAGTTTGGGCCTCGCTGAGATTATCTTTGATGGCACCGATGGTATCAATGTCACCCTCTTCTCGGACGCGAATATAGGCCAGTCCTTTGGCCCCAGCAGCGCTGGCCTCTGCAAACAGATCGCCACCCGGTTTGATCCGCACATTGGAGATGGCAGCGTTGCCCCCTGGGATGGGGAGAACTTTTACCCGACCACCATTGGCGATCGCATTAGTAAACACCTTAAACCCTGAGTCTTGGAATAAATCGGAAACATCCACCAACTCTAGGCCAAATCGAGTATCGGGGCGATCGGTGCCATAGCGCGCCATGGACTCGGCATAGGTGAGTTGGGGAAAGGGCTGCGGCAGATCTATGCCTTTAATTGTTTTGAGGAGATGCACCATCAAATTTTCATTGAGCTGCATAATTTCGGCTTGAGACATGAAGCTCATTTCCATGTCTAACTGGGTAAATTCGGGTTGACGATCGGCCCGGAGGTCTTCATCGCGAAAGCAGCGGGCAATTTGGTAGTATCGATCAAATCCCGATACCATCAGCAGTTGCTTAAACAGTTGGGGAGATTGGGGTAGGGCAAACCATTCATTGGGATTCACCCGACTGGGCACCAAATAATCTCGGGCGCCTTCGGGGGTAGAGCGCGTGAGGACAGGAGTTTCTATCTCTAGAAAGCCCTCTTGATCTTCTAGGTAGCGGCGGATAGTTTGAATGACGCGGTGACGCAGGAGCATGTTTTGATGCATGCGATCGCGCCGCAGGTCTAAATAGCGATATTTGAGCCGCAACTCTTCGCGCACAGGCTCAACATCAGTGGCTGACACCTGAAAAGGCAGGGGTTGATGCACCGCGTTCAATAATTCAATCTGATCGGCATAAATTTCCACTTCCCCAGTGGGTAGGCGTGGGTTGAGGGAGTCATCGGGGCGCTGGCTGACAGAACCTTGAACCTTAATCACATATTCATTGCGAAGGATATCCGCTTGGGGATGGGCCTCAGGAGTGCGTTCTGGATCGCTGACAATTTGGATGATACCGCTGCGATCGCGTAGATCTAAAAAAATCACGCCGCCGTGATCCCGGCGCCGATCCACCCACCCAAAAAGGGTTACCCTTTGAGCAAGATGCTCTTTTCGCAATTCACCACAGTAGTGGGTTCGCATGGCTGATCCACATCGCTCCTTGATCAAAAATTGCTAAAATCTCTGGTTGACCAGAGCAGCTTATCCCTAGCTGTTTGAAAACTCTCCCATTATTGCAGCAATGTTCCCGTCTCATCTAGATTAGAACCCTGACTACTCAGAAAAATTCCTAGATTGATATTCCATCGCTGTCTAGCCTCTGCCTAGGGTAAGCCTTAAGGCCATCTAAGCACCGGCCATAATTATCCGTGAGGGGGTCGGCGAGGGGGCCGAGAGAGTTGTGCTCCTTGGGTTTCCTCCATGGAGAAGTCACGGAACCAACCCCGGCGCCAAAAAAAAGTAATCAGCGACGCTGCGATCGCAAACATCACTCCCCAAACCAGGGGATACCCCCAGTACCAATTGAGTTCTGGCATATTCCAAGGCGAGGCTTGGGGGTTAAAATTCATGCCATAGATGCCCGCAATAAAGGTCAGGGGAATAAAAATCGTGGAAATGACCGTCAAGGTCTTCATGACTTCGTTCATCCGATTGCTAACCGCTGATAGATAGACATCCATCAGACTGGCGGCCAGCTCTCGGTAGGTTTCCACCATATCCAAGACCTGCACTGCATGGTCATAACAGTCGCGCAAGTAGAGCTGCACTTCACTGCTAATCTGGCTAGAGCGATCCCGCGTTAGGGTTGCCAATAGCTCTCGTTGGGGCCAAATAGCCCGCCGCAGGGTGAGTAAATCTCGCTTGATTTGGTGAATTTGAGCAAGAGTTTGGGCCGTGGGTCGGGCAATTACCTCATCTTCTAGGGACTCAATCTTCTCGCCATAGAGTTCTAAGATAGGGAAAAACCCATCGATAATCGCATCTAGCAGAGCATAGGCAAGATAGTCTGCACCCCGTTGCCGAATGGTGCCTCGGCCATAGTGAATGCGATCGCGCACAGGACCAAAACAATCAAACTCAGGCTCCTCTTGCACCGTGAGCAGATAGTTGTTTTCTAGCAAGAAGCTTACTTGCTCGGTAGACAATTCCGAAAGCAGAGATGGAGAGGATTTCAGGTCACTAGGTTTAAACCCCCGCTGCTGAGCAGGGATTAAGGTGATCATTGGGTGATAAGCAACAATTGGTCGGCATAAATCTCAACCTTAGGGCGTTGCGGCGCATTAACAATGTCTTCCAGGGCAAGGGGATGAATATCAAATACCTGACCCAGCCGAGAGAGGGTATCTTGGCTACCCAAGCCTTGAACATCAATCCAAGAAACGGATTCACTATCGAGATAGGGCAGACAGTCCTCCGGCTGGCTTAACTGCTGGCAGAGGGCTTGCTCAGAGCTATAGTCAATGAGCACCAGCTTCGGGGCTGGTGCATTGATATCAATATTCAAGGTCCCCGGGGGGACTGCCAGGCAAATCACCAGGATAGTCACGCTTAAGCAACCGCCGCAGAGATCGAACCGAAGGGCTAGGGACAATTTTTCGAGGCGTCGTTGGGTCAGACATAATCGTTCACTGAGAAATTTTCCCTAACCTAGTGGAATAAAGGCTCAAGTAACAGCAGCAATCATGACCTCCAGCCCACCTAAACTTTGCAACCCACTCTCCACCTGCCCAAAAAATAGCGCCAATAGGATCGCAAAACCAAAGCCAATCCGGTACCAGACAAAAATCCAGAAGCCTCGTTTCTGCAAAAATTGCAACAACCAGGCAATCGCTAAATAAGAGAACACCCCAGAGGAGAGCGTCCCAACGATCAAGGGTAAAAATTCCCCCGAACTAGGATGAGCCCCTAGAATCGAGATCAATTCTGCCAAGCCCGCCAAGGTAATGGAGGGAATCCCCAATAAAAAAGACAGCCGAGCCGTGGTCGGACGATCGAGGCCAAGAAACAGACCTGCCGTAAAGGTAGAGCCAGAGCGAGACACCCCCGGAATCAAAGCCAGTGCCTGGGCAAATCCCATGGCGATCAAATCTTGACGCTGGACCCCCAACATGTCTCGTTGACGGCGGCCCCATCGCTCCGCCATGCCCAGTAAAATAGCCATCATGATCGAGGTTATCGCAATGGCCAATAAACTTCTCAGCACAGAAGATTCGTAGTTGGGTAAGAAGACCTTAATCAATAGCCCACCGATCACAATTGGGAGCGTGCCGATCCCAATGCCGATCGCCAAACGCAGATCATGGGCTTGCCAATCTTGTGTCGAAATTGCCCGCCAAGACCCTTGGGTAATTTGTCGCAAATCTGACCAAAAGTACCAAAGCACCGCTGCAATACTGCCCAGTTGCACAACAGCTGTAAAGGTGACCCCCGGATCTCCCCAGCCGAGGACAACGGGCACCACCTTGAGATGGGCTGTACTGCTGATAGGCAGAAACTCTGTCACCCCTTGCACAAATCCTAAGATGATCGCTTGCACCAAGTTAGGAGGGTGGATAAGAGGTGGTGCTGTGGATTGAAGCGTACCAGCAATGAGAAAATTAAGCATCAATTACTGCCTACTAAGGGAACCGTCAAGCATCATTGGAACCATCCGCCAACCAAATGCCAGAATATAATGAAAATAGCGGCAAACACCCCCGTAATTAAAGCCGTTAAAACATAGCTGACACACATCAGCAAGCCATCAGTTTCTAGAGTGGCAATCACAAACAATAAAATGCCCACCGCAGGAATTGGGTTAGTAAAAGGAATGGGCAGCATCAGCAGAATGGTTAACCAAGCAATGCAGACCCCATTGAGTTGATTAATGCGAGGATGGGTGGTTAGCCTTGGCCAGCGTGGACGAGCCAACCGCTCAATCCAATGGGTGCCCCGTTCTATATTTTGTAACAGTTGATACGCAAATTTAGGCGGAAAGCAAAACCCAGACACGCGCTTGGGCAACCAGGGCAACCGTCTTCCCGCTGCCATCTGCAAGGACAACAGCAGACAGCCCGATCCCAAAATAGTGGTTAATCCCGGTGGCATCGGAAACAGAAAAGGAACCACAAGTAGACCAATCACCAGACTAAAACCTCGTTCAGCGGTTTCGGTCAAAATATCTGATAATCGGAGGGGTTGTTCTGTTAAGCGGGTCAGCAGGGCTTGGATATCTTGGGAAAAGCGCAAATGCATGGTGGTTTGGGCCTACCTATAAGAAGAGAACCTATGCTTGAGGGCGGCGGGAAGTAACGAAGATAAAGAACAGCTTCTCTAGCTCAACCCAGATAAACATCAAAGCACTAAACCCAAAACAAATGATCAACTCTAACCCGCTGAGGGGATAAACACCAAAAAAGGTTTGGAGAACGGGAACATAAAGCAGCACAAGCTGTAGAACCGTAGTTAAGCCCACTGCTCCTATCAAATAAGGATTGGAAAAAGGATTAAGGCTGAAGGTGAGTTGGCTATCAGAGCGGATGGCTAAGGCATGGCCCATTTGAGCTAAACATAGAGTGGTAAAGACCATCGTTTTCCACTCATTCGGGGAGCCAACAAAGCCCGGTGCATGGGTATAGTCATAGGCCCATGCCATCAAACTAATAGATAAAATTGCCAAAATCAAGCCAATCCGAATCATATAAAAGCCTAGTCCTCGGGCAAAGATGCTTTCTTGAGGGTTGTGGGGGGGCCGCTGCATGACTTGAGAATCTCCTGGCTCCATCGCTAAGGCTAAAGCGGGTAAGCCATCGGTGACTAAATTCATCCATAGAATTTGCAAGGGAGAGAGGGGCACACCCCCTAGCCCTAAAATCGGAGCGGCGGCGATGGTCAAGACTTCGCCAATATTGCTGCCCAAAATATATTTGATAAATCGGCGAATATTGCTATAGATAACACGGCCTTCTTCTGTGGCAGCAACGATGGTCGCAAAGTTGTCATCTAGCAGGATCATATCGCTGGCTTCTTTGCTGACATCAGTGCCCGTAATACCCATAGCAATCCCGATGTCGGCCTGCTTGAGGGCAGGGGCATCGTTCACTCCATCTCCGGTCATGGCAACGAAGGCATGACGACGTTGCAGGGCTTGGACAATTTGCAGTTTATGTTGGGGGGGCTACCCTAGCATAGACACTGACGCGATCACCGAACGGTGCAACTGAGTCGGAGAC
>JAAUUW010000024.1 GCA_012030735.1 Acaryochloridaceae cyanobacterium SU_2_1 | reverse complement strand
AGGGTTCCCAACCAGTTGAAAGTGTTTTTTTAAATTGCTCCCACAGGGTTCGGTAATTAATCATTTAGATCCTCCCGCAGGGCTAGGGTGTCACTTGGTTAGGTTAGGTTAGGTTTGTAAAATTAGCTTAACCTTAAAAGATACATATGATACTCCTGAATACGGACGAGCAAAGATCGAACGTTGAGAAGGCAAGCAAAGCAAGGGAATGGGTAGGCAAAGCTTCATATGAATACGATAAAGTGGCCACGACCAAAGGTCGTACGAACTCGAGTCGCCACGATCAAAGTTCGCCCGGAAAAATTCGCACGATAAAAAGTCCCACGATCAAAAGACATGGAACCCAAACGGCGATCTGCCTATCAAAGCACGCAGAAGAGTTCTTGAGGACTAGGGTGAATAGGGCGGATCAGTTATTGAGATACACCAGCTCCCCCTACGTACTGGGACTAAACCTTGACCAGATTTTGGTCCTAAGACAATGGGTGCAGGATTTAGCTGGATCCATCTCCCACCTGCTTCACCTACAATCAAGTAATTACTAATCTGGACCCTAACCGGGCAATGTATAGGTACGCGGATGCTGCGATTAGTACTGAATGGTGGCGAGACCGGGACTCCACAAAAGATGTTGGAGATACCGTCACACTACCTCAGGACCTCATGGCTACCCTCCTACCGCCCATTGTCAATCCATTCCATAAGACTATGGAGATGCCGGTACCAAGGTCCTATTTCTACTACCTCGAGTCCAGGGTAGAAGAAATTAAAGCAAGGCTCTTGGAAATGGCAAGGTCAAACTTGGCTGCGACAAGCACGGAGGTTCATGAAACTCTGTGTGTGATCTGCGACTATTTGGCAGCCATGGTCAAGGCTGGCAACATGCCTTTTGACGTGGTGATTGCAGCACCTGACGCGATGCGTATCGTCGGTACTTTGGGTCAGATCTTGGGTCCACGTGGCCTGATGCCTAACCCGAAAGTTGGTACGGTAACGCCGGATGTGGCCAAGGCTGTCAAGGCCGAAATCAAACAACTCTCTGCGAGCTTCCCGCCGGGGATGCGCTACGACATTGCCTTTGATACCACCACTTTCATCGAGGCAGGCGCTCAGGAGGTGGTGACTTCTTTGGTGCAGGCGGTGGTGTTGGTGGTGTTGATCCTCTATTTGTTTTTGCAGGATTGGCGGTCGGCCTTGATCACCTCCATTGTGATTCCCATTGCCTTTATTGGCACCTTTATTTTTGTCAAGCTGTTGGGGTTCTCGATCAACACCTTGACCCTCTTTAGCTTGACCTTAGCGACGGGTTTGGTGGTGGATGATGCAATTGTCATTGTGGAGGATATTTCGCGCCGCCTTCAAGCGCAAGAGCGATCGCCTGTGGAGGCAGCCATTGCTTCCATGGATAGCCTGGTCGGTGCTGTAATTGCCACCTCCATTGTCTTAATGACTGTTTTTGTGCCCGTCGCCTTTTTCCCCGGCACCACGGGACAACTCTATCGGCAGTTTGCCTTGACGATTACCTTTTCAATCTTTGTTTCCACCTTTAATGCCCTTACCTTTACGCCGATGCTGTCTGCTCTACTGTTGGGGCGCGGTCAGGTTGCCAATCATCGCTTTTTTAATGCCATTAACTGGGTTATTGAACAGACTCGGCTGGCCTATGCTCACAGCCTAGATCGGATCCTTCGGCGCAAGTTTATCGTGCTGGTGCTATTTTCTTTAGCTTTGGTGTTGACCTATGGGATGTATGCCATTATTCCCAGAGCCTTTATTCCGGATGAAGACCAGGGCTATTTTATTACGATTGTCCAGGGACCAGAGGGGGTGTCACTGGACTATACCGAAAAAGTGCTTGCCCAAGCCGAGGCCATTTTGAAGGAACAACCTGAAATCCAGAGTATTTTCTCTGTGGGAGGCTTTAGCTTTAGTGGTGCAACCCCCAATAACGGCTTAATTTTCTCGCTCTTGAAGCCTTGGTCAGAGCGAACCCGACCTGAGCAATCGGTAGCAGGGGTGGTGGGTGGATTCTTCCCCCAACCCTCGGGGCTTTTTCCGAAGCTATTGAGTATTCAGGATGCTACGGTGATTCCCTTCACGCCCCCAGCAATCCAGGGGTTGGGCAATTTTGGTGGGTTTGAATTTCATCTGCAAGATCGAATTGGGGTTGGGTTTAATTCCATTGGGGAAACCCTGACTAAATTTTTAGAGCGAGCCTCGACCTATCCCTCGGCTGAGAATCCTCAACTGACGGGGCTAAGACCGACCTTTAACGCCAATACCCCCCAAGTAATGGTGGAGGTTGATCGCTTGCGGGCTAATCAGTTGCAAGTTTCAGTGGCTGATATTTTTGATACCCTGCAAATTTTGCTGGGGTCAACCTATGTCAACGATTTTAACCAATTTAATCGCGCCTATCGCGTTTATGTGCAGGCCGATCGTCAGTTTCGCTCTAATCCAGAGGATATTAAGGAACTTTATGTGCGATCGCAAACCGGTGCCATGATCCCCCTGGGGAATTTGGTCAACATTAGCCAAGGCATTGGCCCTTCGGTGATTAGTCACTACAATCTATTCCGGTCGGTGGAGATTAATGGTTCTGCGCCGCCTGGTTCTAGCTCCGGGCAAGCGATTACGGCGATGGAAGCAGTTGCGCAGGAAGTTCTCCCAAAGGGGTTTAGTTTTGAATGGTCGGGGATTTCTCTAGAGGAAATAGAATCTGGCGGGGCTGCTCTAGTTATTTTTGGTTTGGGTATTGTCTTTGTATTTTTAACCTTAGCCGCTCAATACGAGAGCTTTGTTGACCCGATCATTATTATGCTCACAGTTCCCCTCGCCATTTTGGGGGCGCTAGGGGCTATTTGGCTGCGGGGCACATCCAATGATGTCTATACCCAGATTGGATTTGTGATGCTGATCGGCATGGCGAGTAAAAACGCAATCTTAATTGTAGAGTTTGCCAATCAAATCTATGCCCAGGGTGTAAGCCTCACCCAGGCAGTTAAGACTGCCTGCTCTGAACGGCTGCGACCGATTTTGATGACGGCTCTGTCTACCATGATTGGTTCTTTGCCCTTGTTAGTGGCCACTGGCCCAGGTGCGATCGCACGTCAGTCCTTGGGCACCGCAATTGTAGGTGGCATGCTGGTTGCTACCGTCTTGAGTTTATTTGTGGTTCCAGTCTTATATATCGTGATTAAATCTCTAGCAAAACAATACCAACAGCCCCCCAGCATGGCGTTATCAAAGGCCTCATCAAAGGCAGAGCGGGAAAAGACAAAGGTCTCTTCGCCTGGGGGTTAGGCCAGCGGGCAGTTCATATCCTCTTTCTTCAGACTTCATTCATCCATCTGCCACAGATCTTTGCTATAGTCCTCATCTAAAACCCGCTTCGGACGCATCACTAATATCACTTGGCCTAACAAACGCTGGATTGGTTCTGCCTCAAACCAAAGGATTTGCAATTGTCCCTCTGAGTCCACTAAAAAATAGCTATCATCTCGCCATTGGCGCTGATCACGATCCACAATCACCAAAACTTGCTCATGGGGCTGCGGCAAGTCAGGGGCGAGTTCCTGGGCTTGGGCAATCAGCGCCACAGGGTCTTCGGCCCGCAAGATCGACCTGCCAACTGGGCAGGGCAACCCAAGCACAAACAGTTTGGGTCGTCACGATACCAAAAGACTGTTCTGCTTCTACCAAGGGAGCTGCCTTTAAGTCTGCCAAAGTTAAGGGCGATCGGCCCACCATGGGCAGTAAGCGCGGTAGTCCTTCCTCAGCTTCTAAGCGAAACCAAGGCAACCGGGGTGCAGCTTGGGGTTTCAAGACGGTGAAATCGCTCAACAATTGCTGCAACTGCTCTCGGGCTATCTCACTATGGGCAAATTTTAAGCCTTGACCAATCAGGCGCGATCGCTCTTGCAAATCACTTTTTTGACGGGCATGGCGCCAGTTTTGGTAAGCGACAGCATCTCCAGGGTGGTCCGTAAACCCTGCTGGCATGGGCTGGATTGCATAAAAAGATTTGAGCGCCTTGGTAACTTCTCGGGCATCCTCTGCATCAATCCGCTTAGCTGCCGCTAGCTCTGCCCCCTTGGTCCGTTCTTTATGGTTCAGAATTCGAAATTCGTAGAGCACATCACTGTGCCGTTCTGCAAAATAGTCGAGGGTAGATTGTTCGGCATTGTTCGATTGGATGCTTTGATAGACCTGTGCTGCCACAACGATTTGGTTTTGCTGAATCGGTTCAAAACCCGTATCTTCAAAAATCTGTTGAGGGCTATAGCCTGCTTTTTGAAGTTGTTGACAGGCATTGCCCCAGGCGAGCCAGTTTTGTTCTTTACGACGGAGCAGTTGTAGCAACTGCTCGACATCAAGACTTTGTTCAAGATCAGGAGAATTGGCAGGGGTGCTGTTCATACAAAGGGTTCAAGGTCATTGATTAAAAAAAAGAGGCTGTCGATAAACTGGGCGATCGCAACGCTGGGTCAAGCGAATTCCTTAAGATTGCGATCTTTCAAACCACTGGGTCCAGGCCGACCATTTTAAAAAAATTGCAGCCAACTCTGAATATCCAGCACTAGCAGGATGATAGCCATCTCCACTATTGAGATCATTTAGCCATAAATTAGAGTTAGAAAGAGGAGTCCAGACATCTAAAAAAGGCACATCAAGCTCATGGCACAGGATAGATAACTGCTCAGATAAAGCTTTAACCCGCATATTTTGTTCAGGATCAGCAATTACAGTCGGCCCGATCATCAAAATCGGATAGCGAAGCTTAGCAGTCCTAAAGATTCGACGAGCATTCTCAAGGGTAATGGGCAGCTCCACCCGCGAGTAAGTCCCTGCTTGCAGGGTATCATTGATGCCAAAACTAAACACAATGCGGCCATTCGATCCCGCCGGACAGCGACGCAGCACCTCAGCCAACCACCGATCCTCAATGTCACCACTGGTATGACCACATACCCCCAAGTTATAACTCGTAAAATCATAGCCCCGGCGGTGCATCGAAGCGCAAACCCGTCCCGTCCAACCCAAACAGCCCAAATCACCCCGACCCATTGACAATAGAGTCCCCCCACAAAAACAAATGCGGAGGTCCTTAGCTTCATCCGTCATAACTGACTCACCTGATTATTCCTCAAATCACCCAGATTCGATTGTAAGTTGAATCTCAGCCCATGAGTCAAACTACCGGAATCTCAGCAGGATTGGCTGGCCTGCAGATGATCACAAGAGAAGGGAGAGTCACAAAAGACCTCTCCCTTCCGCTAACAAGGAGCAATGAGCATCACGCAATAAAGTACTGGAACTACGTTCAGTACTGAATAAGATTAATATCGTTGTTGAAAACCAGTATTACTGGAAGGTTTATGCACAACAAAACTCAGCACTTGGCACTGCTTAATGTTATCAAACCCGACAACGCGGACATAATTATCAGGATACTCAGACCGACATTCGTTGACTTCTTGTAGAACATCTTGAACATCAGGGTTTTTGAAGAGCGGTAGCTTCCACATCGTCCAGTAATATTCTGTGGGATCGGACTTTTCGTTGAACTCAACAGCCGCAATATAACCTTGGGCAAGAATATATTGTATTTGTCTGCGGATCTGCTCATCCGTCAGCGGCGGCAAATAAGACAGGGTTTCGAAGCGGCGTTCTTTAGGTAATGTTTTCATGTTTATGTCCGTAAGTTAAGAAATTAGGTCAGGAGATCCCAAGAAGTATCTGAGGGCAAATTATCCTTCGTCAGAGGAGAGATCAGTCTCCGATTCCAGCAGTGGATTTTGATCAGAACCTTCGGGATGAGAGGGAGACGCTTCTTGCGGGCGCATTTGGGTCATACGCTCTAGCAATTGGCGGCGGAGTTCGGTATTGGCTTGTTGAATTCCGATTTTGGCCATTTCTGGCAAATATTCAACCACTCCTTCGGCAAGGTCTGCACGCACCGTCATCAATCGCAGGGCTAATTCTGGATTTTCCTTCATCAGAGCTGTGAGATAAATCTCGCCATCTTGGATCCGGTCTACGGAGGAAAACTCACTTAACCAAATTCCTAGAGCTGGATTTGTCTCATATAGCTGGCTAACGACTGTCCTAGCTGCCTGATAGGTCAGATAGCTGATCAGCATTTTGGCTGTATTCTTGGCAACTTGTTTGTAATCCATGCCATCCAGCAGCTAAAACCCATTGATGAATTGGGTGCAGATAGGACAATGCGCTAAGCGAATGAATCAGGAGAATCTCCATACAGAGATCTGCCTGCTCTCTAGCCCTACCAATCGCGACAGGGCAAAGTACAGATCATCAAAGATCCCTTTGCCCTGCCTAAAAGCAACTGAATTAGACCGTGTCTACAGCCTCAAACTCAAATTTGATTTCCTTCCAAACTTCGCAGGCAACAGCGAGTTCAGGACTCCACTTGCAAGCTTCACGAAGGATATCACCCCCCTCACGAGTGAGGTCACGACCTTCGTTTCGAGCCTGGACACAAGCTTCTAAAGCAACTCGGTTGGCAGTTGCCCCTGGTGCATTCCCCCAGGGATGTCCCAGAGTACCGCCGCCAAATTGCAACACTGAATCATCCCCGAAAATTTCCACAAGCGCAGGCATGTGCCAAACATGAATCCCGCCAGAGGCGACAGCCATTACACCGGGCATAGAGGCCCAATCTTGGGTGAAGAAAACGCCTCGAGAGCGGTCTTGCTCTACATAGTTTTCTCGCAGTAAATCAATAAAACCAAGGGTAATGGCCTTATCTCCCTCTAGTTTGCCCACGACTGTTCCGGTGTGGATATGATCTCCGCCAGACATTCGTAAACATTTTGAGAGGACTCGGAAATGGATACCATGATTTTTCTGGCGGTCGATCACAGCATGCATAGCACGGTGAATATGAAGTAATAAGCCATTTGCACGGCAATACTTGGCGAGGGTGGTGTTGGCTGTAAAGCCACCAGTCAAGAAATCATGCATCACGATAGGCATGTCTAGTTCCTTGGCAAAGGCAGCCCGCTCCAGCATTTCCTCGCAGGTGGCAGCGGTGACGTTGAGGTAGTGACCTTTGATTTCACCGGTCTCTGCCTGAGATTTATGGATAGCATCGGCAACAAATAGGAAGCGATCACGCCAGCGTTGGAAAGGCTGAGAGTTAATGTTTTCGTCATCCTTAGTGAAATCCAACCCACCGCGCAGGCATTCATAGACAGCCCGACCATAGTTTTTGGCCGATAGACCTAGTTTGGGCTTAATGGTGCAACCTAGGAGGGGTCGACCATATTTGTTGATCTTGTCCCGCTCCACTTGAATACCATGGGGCGGCCCTTGGAAGGTTTTTAGGTAAGCAACGGGAATACGGATATCTTCGAGGCGCAGAGCCTTGAGGGCTTTAAAACCGAAAACGTTCCCCACCAAAGAGGTGAGCAGGTTCGTCACAGAACCTTCCTCAAATAAATCTAAGGGGTAGGCAATATAGGCAAAGAATTGATTTTCTTCACCAGGAACCGGTTCGATGTCATAACAGCGACCTTTGTAGCGATCTAGATCAGTGAGTAGATCCGTCCACACAGTTGTCCAGGTCCCTGTTGAGGACTCAGCTGCTACGGCTGCGCCTGCTTCTTCGTAAGGAACCCCAGGTTGGGCTGTAACCCGAAAGGCAGCCAAAATATCGGTATCTTTGGGGGTATAGTCCGGGGTGTAGTAGGTCAACTTATAGTCTTTGACGCCAGCATCATATCCGGCTTTAGACTGAGTTCTAGTGGGTGAATAGGACATGTTGCGCTTGAACAACCTCATCTAAACGTGAAGGAACTTGGATGAAACTCTCTTCACCACCTAGGAACCTAGGCAATGGAAGCTGAGGATCACCCTTGATAATCGATTCGGTAAAGCCAAAACTCTAACGGCGATGTCAAACAGAATTTTTCTTGCAGGGCCGTTAACAGCACAATATCTGAGAATCCTAGCTCACGCGAGGAACACTGATATATTGGCTAAAATCAATGTATCAGAGATCGCATAAGTTTCACTTTGGAGGATTTGAAGCTTTTGATAAGTAAACCTTATTATATATAAGTGAATTAAGAGTAGCGATTCTTTATCAAATTTTACAAGCCTGAGAGTATTTACTCTCGGTAGCCTATTGAAAGCATTCAGGTGAGTATTGGAGCATTGTATCGATCACTTAGGGTGAAGGCTCAAGGTTAGGCAGTCGATTCTAGCCCCTCTACTCTGCTGATAAATTTAGAGGGCGGCGCTGCTGGCTGGGGCGGAGAGTATTGAAGTTAAATTCATTGACCCTATGGATTTGCTGTTCATTTTTGTCCATCAAGTTATGGACCTAGCCTATACTTAAGTTTAAGTAGCCTGATGTTAAATTTTCAGGGTCTTTTCGTTACAGTCATCACACATCTTTATCTGCATGGGTTTTTGGAAAAGCTTATTTAGTGGATCAAGCGTGGCGACCTCGCCCACCTTTATTCCCGTTAATGGTGTGGGTTCGCCTATCCTCCCATCAGAAAATGTCCAGGATTCTCAGGTCACTCAGGCCAAAATCTTTTTTAGTAAGGATCGGGAGCTTAATCTTTACGAACTAGAAGAACTCTGCGATGCCGTGGGCTGGTCTCGTCGTCCGATTCGCAAGGTTAAAAAGGCGCTTCAGCATAGTTTTATCGTGGTTTCCATGTGGGAGCAACGGGGCAGCTACCATCGGTTAATTGGTTTCTCACGGGCCACTTCCGACCATACCTTTAATGCCACAATCTGGGATGTGGTGGTTCATCCTGACTTTCAAGGCCAGGGGTTGGGGAAGGCTTTGATGAAGCAAATCATTAAGGAACTACGGCGCGCAGAGATTAGTAATATCACCTTGTTTGCCGATCCCCATGTGGTGAATTTCTATCGAGATTTAGGCTTTATGCCTGATCCAGAAGGAATTAAGGGAATGTTTTGGTACCCTAAATTCCATTAACGCCTAGGCAAGGATGCAGCTGGGCAGCAAGGGGGTTGCGCTGAGAAGTTTGCGTAAGATCATTTCTCTGAGTTGATAAAATCTTATAGGGGGGAATCGTTGAATGCTTCCCTATGGTCTCTATCCAGAGGTGTGGCGTTATGGCGTTATTGGCAGATGTGCAGAAGCTCTGCAATCGACTGGCTACCCAAGGTTGGCGTGATCTGCTCCTCGAACATGGTTTAGATATTACCGCAGCAGATTTAGCAACAGAGCTAGAACGCCCCTTACCAAGTATTAATCGTGACCTACCGGGATTTGAAGATTTTGCCGAGGAGGGTCAACGGGGCATTGAACCAAGAAATCCGGCCCGAAGTTTGCTGTTCCATGCTATGGCCTCGCCCAATGTGGTTCTGGATGCAGCGGGCCGCCCCTTAGCATCCTTTCCTCGGCAAGAGGAGCTAGAGAAACTAGAGAATTATGTGTTTGGTGTCCAGCCGCCTACTTTGCTGGATTTGATTAATCAAGCCCAGGCAGATTTCTTAGCGATCGCAGTTTTTGCAACGGAATATCGACCAGGCCCAGAGACTGTCCATCGCCGTCATGCTGACCTATGCTTTTCGCGCACTGGTGTCTCTCGGGTGGGGACTGCGCCTGCCTCTCTACTTTGGAGCAACAGCGAGGTTTTTTGCCCTTTGTGGCGGAAGATGACTATGGCTTTCGAGTCTTGCCCGCTCGTTATGCTGTCTATCTTGCGGTACAGCAGCAAGGGCAAGAAGATCGCTTTGGCCCCATGAACTTTAGTTTTCGCCAACGCCATCCTGAATTATTTGGTGGCGGAGAAAAGGGGGATAGCGATCGCAATTTTTGGGTTCCCCTCCACAAGCTATTTGCTGGGACTGAATGCATCCAAGGTCTAGATCTTAGCCTTTCCCTTACCGCCCACCATCTCAACGAAAAACTGCGCCGTGTTCATTTAGAACTCCAACGTCGTGGCCAGGATACAGGATGGGGTGAACCAGATATTAGCCAACCTCCCTTCCAATTTGCGGAAGAGATCGCCGAATGGATGCCTGAGTCTGAAGTGGGGCCAGGCTGGCTGAGCCCGATCCCTCATGAAGCGTTGATTGCCGCCGCCTTCTATCAGGGTAAGCCCTTGACCTTTGCGGTTCCCCCTCAGCCCGCCAACCCTTGGGCACCAAGCTACTTAATTGAATCGATCAATGGCTTTCGTCCTGCCCCTGAATATGTCCATGTTCGCCAGCGACTGCGACAAGATGGCTCCTTCGAAGATCTCAACGATCAACCCGATGTCGCCTCGGCGGCCAATCAAGGCAACTACTCTGCTCAACATTATCTAGATTTCACTGGCGATGGTTGGATCGAGGCAAATTGCCCAGAACTGGCAACGGATATTCCCCGCAATATACCTGCTTATTCGATTGTGACAGCTCCCGATTTTTATCCTAATTGTGATCAGCGAGAATTATTGGAATGGTGGCTGCAACGGGTGCCTCGTCGCTTGCGAGATCGAATTTGGCAACCCCACCCTTAACCTTGTCCGAGGAGCGACTGCCCCCTATTTGCAATTGGCTGGCGCTGACTTTCGAGCTGAGGACGAGACTGTGACAGCGATTGTCTGCTTGCCATTGGCTAGAGGAACCCGCCAGCGATCGTTGAGGGTGCCCCGCACCGATCGCCATTCTTACTTACCCGATGCGGCGGCAGGGGTCTTTGCTCCCGGTTGGGATGTCAGTCGAGATCAATTTGAGGGAACAGCCCATTTAGCAGCCTATGGATTGGGCAGTCCCTTTCCAGAAGATGCCAAACTATGCGCAGCCCTTAGTACCTTTTGGCCAGCGGTAGCGCCCGATGCAGGTCGCAGTTTTTCCCGCAATTTTCCGACCGTTAGCCCAATGACGGATACTGAAATTAAGACCCAGCCCTGGGATGGTCTAATGGGCCCTCAATTGCTCACCCAAGACGGCCAAAACGTAGTCGAATATGCCAGCTTCGACCATGTTGACTATGTACAAACGGCCCTACAGGGCAGGTTTTCCCTAGCCCTTACCGGTCAAGTGGATGTGCAGGAATATATGCGGCGAGTCTTGGCGATGGCTAGGGCCTATTTAGGGGCCAATATTGATCCCAATGAGCGCAATTGGGGCGTGCTCAGCTTTGGGTTGGTGGACTCGACCGCCCTCCAGTTGCAAGCGGCTCAGCGTCAGGCCGGTCAGGTTTTGTCTGGCCAAGTCTATCAGGTGGAATTTTTTCAGCGAGGCCAGGAACGACCTGATCCGCGCAATCATCGTCAAGTGTTTGTAGCGGTGGGCGATCGCATTTCTATCTATGTCGGCTCAACTCCGGCGCTGTTAGTGAACCAGAATGACCAAGGCTGGCAACTTGTCCTTACCCTCTGATGTTGATGTGGTGGTGATTGGGGGTGGGCCTGGGGGAAGCGCCACCGCCATTTACTGTGCCCAACACGGCTTGCAGGTTGTGTTACTAGAGCAATCAGCCTTTCCTCGACACCGACCCGGAGAAACCTTGCATCCAGGCATTGAACCTCTATTAGAGCAGTTAGGGGTAGCAGAACAAGTGTTAGAGGCTGGTTTTCTGCGGCATGAGGGGCAATGGGTTGATTGGGGAGACAAGCCCTCAGCTTTTCAGGCCTTTGGCCAAGATCAAGCCGGTCCATGGCTAGGCTTTCAGGTGATTCGCTCTCAGTTTGATAGTTATTTACTGGAGCAGGCAAAAGCCCTTGGGGTTCAAGTTTTACAGCCCTGTCCTGCCCTTGCTCCTCTTACGATTCAGGGCCGAGTTACGGGCGTTCAAATCGCCGCCGGAGAGATCAGGGCCAGCTATCTGGTCGATGCCGCTGGGGGTAACCATTGGTTAGCCCGCCAGTTGCCATTGGAAATTACACCGTATTCCCCTAAGTTGCTGGTCTATTACGGCTATGCCAGGGGGGATTATCCAGCGCGAGATGCTGCCCCTGCCATCCAGGCCGATGCTGAAGGCTGGACTTGGATTGCTAGGGTGCAGCCCCAACGTTACCAATGGACTCGGTTCAGTTTTGCCCAGCAACAACTGGACCGGGACTGGCGACCTCCCGAATTGGCGGATCTGGACCCCGAGGGCCGCAGCCAAGCTGCAGATGTCACTTGGCGGCTGGTTAGGGCTGCGGCTGGTCTCGGTTATTTTTTGGTCGGAGATGCAGCTACGGTCTTAGATCCCGCTTCTTCTCATGGGGTGCTGAAGGCAATCACCTCGGGGATGATGGTGGCTCACTTAATCTGTGAGGCAAATGATCTGCAGAGATCGGAGGCGGAGATAGCTAAAGGCTATTGCCAATGGTTAGAGCAGGGTTTCTGGTACGATTTGCAACATTTACAAGCCTTATATGGCCTAGTGACTTGAGGGGCTGTGAGTGTTAGCTGCAGTGGGTTGTAAGAGGCTGAGTAGATTGCCCTCGGGGGTACGCATGGCCGCGACTTTGCCGAAGGAGGGTTCTCTAACATTGCCTTCGAGTTGGGCACCTAGGGCCTCTAGGGTTGCGATCGCATCATAGACATCTTCGACATGGAAGCTCAAAATGGGTGAATCTCCACAGGAGGGACTTTCTCCTGCAAGATGGAGGGCAATGGTGGTGCCATCGGCATCTAGTTCTGCCCAGCCTGGACTTTGCATTTTGATGGGTAAGCCCAATCCCTCTGAGTAAAATTTCACTGTTGCTGGGATATCTTTGACCATTAACATGACATGTTTGAATTTTGCGGTCATGGTTAGGCTCCTACACTATGGGTCTAGTTTTATGGTGACATGTTTTGATGGCTGAGATCATCGACATTAGTCAGCCAGTTCCTCACCACCCGGCCGTGAGAGGGAGTCTACCGTAAATTTCTAAGGGGGTGTAAATGAATCGAGGTTGGACCTACCAAAATCAAGTAGATCGCTCTGCCGTGGGATTGACAGTGCTGGATTTTTATACACAGCGATACCAGCATTCTAGCGCTGCAGACTGGCAAGCACGGATTGAAAGCGGGCAAATTCTGATCGATGGAACAGAGACATCCATGAACAGACGGTTGGCCCTCGGTCAGCGGTTGACTTACCATCGTCCTCCTTGGCAAGAGCCCGAGGTTCCCCTAGATTTTGACATTTTGTATGAAGATAGGGATTTGCTCATGGTTGAGAAGCCCTCGGGATTACCCGTCTTGCCAGGTGGGAATCTTTCTGGAGCATACCTTACTCCACCAGTTACAGAGGCGCTTTCGCGTTCAAACCCCAACCCCGATTCATCGCTTGGGTCGGGGGTACGTCGGGGGTGATGCTGGTGGCGAGTATCGCAACTTGCCCGCCACCAGCTTAGTCAACAAATGCGAGATCAAAAAATTCAAAAACTGTATCGAGCTTTGGTTGGCCCTGAACAAATCGACCTTCCCTTAGCCGATCAGTTTGACATTACCCAGGCCATCGGCAAGGTACCCTATCCTGGCTTGGGAGATCTATATGCGGCAGTGCCCCTAGGGCGGACTGCTCATAGTGCTTGCAAGGTGTTGCAGCGCCGCCAGGATGGCACCTTATTAGCCGTAACCATTACAACCGGTCGACCCCACCAGATTCGCATTCATTTGGCAGCGATTGGGTATCCCTTAATGGGTGATCCCTTGTATATAGCAGGCGGGCAACCCCAACCCATCAGTCCCTCAGCTCCGTCGCGGCCTGTTCCAGGAGATTGCGGCTATCATCTTCATGCCCATTCTTTGCAATTTACCCATCCTCGGACAGGTCAGACCATGAGACAGGTGAGTCAGCCACCACCTCAGCTCAGGAGAGTCATATAAAACTCTTACCCAGACGCGATAAATGCTCAAGATTAATTGCCCCGACGCATAACCTTGCTAATCATTTTGCGAGAAAAGCGCAGGTGAACCTCTGCTTGTTGAGACCATTCTTGGAGGATTCGAAAAAAACTTGGCGATCCTCCGCTTGCAATACAGCAATACGATCTGCTGTTTCAATCACATAGGGATAGCCACCACCAATAATGACCTCACCCCGCACATAGTCGAGCACAGGTTCTACTAACCCGGCTTCAACCATCCAGATCGGCAATTCCAACCGAACAGGAGGGCCCTCATGGGCCTTCAGATAGGTGAAGGCAATTGCCTCGGCTTGCTCTGCATATTGACTGAGGATCGCTTGGTGACCGGATTCACTTTGGCGATCGCACCGAAAGAGTGGGGTGCGATCGCCCCATTTCATTTTGGCATTCAATAACATCGGGTCATTGAGGCTAGGCGCCTCTGGCAGTTGTTCCAGGCAATGCAGCATTTGGACTAAATCGCAGGCATGAGAAGTGTCAATATAAGCAATTAAGGGAACACGCTCTGCTTCGCTCGCCCTCAGTAAACTCAACAACTGCTCAACATAAAACGCCCGACCCTTAGCATCGAGTTTCTCCGCAAAGGTCGCCACCAAGGAACCATCAAAAAATACCAAGCAATCAGATCGATGGCGATGGGTGACCATAAACTCAATCAAACGCTCAACTTCCATGCGGAAGCGATGCATACTGACCAGCCGATCCATTGGCGTACTCTGGTCTTGAGGCTTCAGATCCTCAGGCGACAACACCTCTAAGCGCACATCTTTGTCGTAACTACCTAGAGGGAGATGGGGATTTTCAAACCAACCCACCTGCACCAAGGCAATAGGAATAGAAATATCCTTGCTGGGATAGATTTGCGATCCATCCACCGCAAAGGTGGTGATGCCCATTAAGCGTTCCCGTACCCATTCTAAGCTTTGCTCCCGGCTGGTCCATTTCAAACGCGAAGCAATCACCCAATGGGGACTATCCCCTAAGCATCCTAGGGGACGAGCGCCTGGATTAGGATAGTCGGCCAACAAGCCTGTCAACTTCTCCTCAGAATATTGAGCGATCTTGGCTAGAGCTCGGCGATATTTCTCTAAAATCTTGAGGCTGTTTTGCTGAAAGTCTTGAAATTCTGCTTGCTTTTGATCTAAAGCCTGTAGAATTTCGGAGGGTTTGAGTGGCATGGTAGGCGCTAATGTTTACCCTGTTTTTTAAACTCTACTACTACTGTGCAGGT
Organism: Acaryochloridaceae cyanobacterium SU_2_1; assembly: GCA_012030735.1. Taxonomy (GTDB): domain Bacteria; phylum Cyanobacteriota; class Cyanobacteriia; order Thermosynechococcales; family Thermosynechococcaceae; genus Acaryochloris. Next base: position 11,712 of record JAAUUW010000024.1, on the reverse strand, counting down.
ATTTATGGCTTTCCAGCACCATCATCCTTTAATGCAAACTTGGGCAGCACAGATTACAGCGCTCTGGTCAGAATATTTGGATCTGACGGTCTATGATTTGCCTGCGGAGTTCGGTCATGTTGAAGGCCGCTTAGAGGGAGAAGCATTAATCATTGAAAATGTCTGTTACCAAGCGCCCCCCTTTCGCAAGTTACATCTAGAACTGGCACAAATGGGTACAGGATTAGGAATTTTGCATTGTGTGATGTTTCCTGACCCTCGTTATGATTTGCCCCTCTTTGGTACAGACTTAGTGGGCGGGCCAAGCCAGATTAGTGCTGCGATTGTCGATTTATCTCCCGTGAAGACCGATGGCAGCTTGTCGACATCATACCAAGATTACTTAGATAGCCTAGCACCTCTAAACTTCACAGCCCCACGGGCCTTACCGGCCTGGGGCAATATTTTCTCTGAGTATTGTCTGTTTGTAAGGCCCCAAACTCTCCAAGAAGAAACACAGTTTTTAGAGCGAGGACTGAGCTACCTGCGTTGGCATTGCCAGCAGGCAATCGCCAGTCAACCCGCTTCCCCTAGCCAGCAAGCTAAGATTCTAGCGGCACAACAGCGCTACTGCGAACACCAGCAGCGTAACGATAAAACTCGCCGTATTTTAGCCAAAGCCTTTGGCGAAGACTGGGCTGATCGATATATGACTACTGTTTTATTTGATGTTTAAACGAGAATGCCAATCATCTAACAGTTTGGCGATAAATTTCACCGATCACAGTAGCGGCACTAGAACGTTGGGCAATCGCTACGCAAGCCTCCGCAGAAAATGCCTCAGGAAAATTGAGGACTTGCTTTAGGGCAGTGGCGATCCCCAAAGGCGATCGCTCAGAAGCAACCACACCTGTTTGAGCAGTCAAAAAATTAGGGGTTTCACCACAGTGAGTTGTCACAACGGGCATTCCACAGGCAAGTGATTCCAAGACGCTAATAGGTAAGCCTTCGTACAGACTACTCAGCACAAGAACATTGCAAGTTTGATAAAGGTCGATCAGTCGATCCTGAGGCAATGCACCTAACAAAGTCACCCGGGCAGATAGACCCAATTTCTCGATCCTCGTTCTAACTGTTCCCAAAAGCTCACCATCTCCCACCATCAATAGATGGATATAGTCTTCTGCTAGAACAGCCATTGCCTCTAACAGCAGCAGGGGATCTTTCTGAGGATGCATTCGACCTACAAACAGCAAGAAAGAAGTCTCTGTGGGTAATTTAAGTTTTTTTGCAAGTCGCTGACGACGATAATGTTTTTCTTTGTTATCCAAAGGAAATAATAGCTCAGTATCGACGGTGTTAGGATAGTATTTTATTTTTTGAGCTATTTGTGGATACCGTTCTTTATATAGCTTAGAAGATTGAGAATTGCAAGATAAAATTTCAGAAAACTGATCTATAAGTAAACTCTCTAAATAAAAATATATCCTTGGAAAACGTTGCCATAGAATTGAATTACTGGTATTTTCTTTGCTTATTTGAGCGTGAATATCATTATGAATAAAAAGTGTTTTTTTGCTTGACCATTTCCATGCTGCCAAAGTTGGCTCAATTCGATGAAAATGCATAAAATCAGAAACAAAAGACCGACTTAATAATGCAATCGTATATTTGAGAGTTGTGGGTACTAGATGCCTAATATCATCATTTTTCACTCTAATCAATGGTAAAAACATCAACTCTTTACCTGAAAATTCTCTGATTTGCCATTGGCCGATAGAGTCAGAATAGCCAGTCCCTGTGCCAACTAGTCTAACATCAAAATCATTGGGAGCATATTTAATGAAATGAGTGATAACTGTTTGGATTCCACCGATGGTCGGATGCCAAGGATTAAATTGATAGAATATTGTTAGGGTTGGTTTTCGCATAACACCTGAACCATGGTGAAATTAGTATAAATGCTAGAATCTTAAAAAATATTGAATCAGAATTGTCGATAATTGAATAAATGCAAGTCTCTGTGGCAAGAGTCCGGACAGTCTTTAAAACAGAGTCTGAAACCTCTGATTTTTGGTTGAGGCTAAAATTCTGAAATCCCTATTTCGTCCTTCAGAATTTAAAACTGTCCGGACTATTGGATGAAATAACCTCTCATCGGGTTATTCTGACTCTAAATCAAGAGGCTATTCTCCTAAATGTAGGCTAAAAACCATTAATTTCGGATCTTTCTTGGACCTTTGAGAGTAAATTGTCAATTTACTGACAGAATCTCATATTTAATAGTATTATCTTAAAAAGGTTAAATTGATCGACTATTAAAACTATTTCAAATTCGACAGAGGTAATTCGACAGCACCAGGCATCTTGAGGAAGCAGAGACAAGATAGGGAAACTTACGCCAGTATTTTTTATTACAGCCTTTCTCTCAAGAATTTAAAACTGCTCTGGATCGGCTGAGGGGGAATATATCAGTAATTTCGGATCAGTGTTCCACTGACATACTCTTCCATGAAAATTGCCGTTATTGGCGCCAAGGGCTTACCGCCAAAGCAAGGTGGAATAGAGCACTACTGTGCAGAAGTTTACCCGCGGATGGTTTCTCAAGGCCATTCCGTAGACCTGTTTGCCCGTGCTACCTATACCCATCAGCCTTGGTTCTATCAGCATCATTTCCAAGGTGTCCGGGTAATCACGTTGCCTGCTGTTGGCTGGCGAGGGCTAGATGCCTTCACCAGCTCTGGGTTAGGCGTAGTATATGCTCATCAATATGATGTGATCCATTTCCATGCCCTTGGCCCTGCTTTGTTTAGCTTCTTCCCTCGTCTGTATTCCTCTGCCAAGGTGGTCGCAACTTGCCATGGCTTAGACTGGCAGAGAGCTAAATGGGGATATTCGTCTAAGCGCTTCCTCCGCTGGTCAGAACAAGTTGCTGTGCGCTATACCCATCAATTGACGGTTGTTTCAGAAGATTTGCAGGCTTACTTTTGGCAAACCTATCGTCGGCAAACCTGCTACATTCCCAATGCCCCCGCACGCTATACCCAGTCAGGAAGCAATTTTTTCTATGGCCACTCTTTGGGTCTTCAACCCCATCAATATCTCTTGTTTTTGGGCCGCCTAGTTCCCGAAAAATGTCCTGACCTGCTCATCAAAGCTTTTCAGCGGATACAGCCCCAAGGATGGAAGCTAGTCTTGGTAGGTGATCATAGTGACACATCTAGTTTTGTGACTCAATTGCATAAACTATCCCTTAATAATTCCCATATTATTTTTGCGGGGGAGCTATTGGGCTCTCGGTTAGCGGAAATTGTGCGCGGTGCTGGATTATTTATCTTACCCTCTAGGGTAGAAGGGTTGCCCTTAGCGATGCTAGAGGCCATGCAAGAAGGCATCCCTGTCGTCGCCAGTGACATTCCTGCACATCAACAACTCATCGGCAATCAGCGTGGGCTTTTATTCCCAAGCGGTAGCGTTGAGTCTTGCTCATCTGCAATAGCATGGGCGCTTGAGAATCCTCTATCTATGACAGCCATGGCTCGCCACGCCCAAAAACATATTGATCAATATTACTCTTGGGATAGGATTGTCCAACAAACCTTGCAGATCTATACCGCTGAGGATATCTTGACAGAATCAGAACCCTTAGTGACTAACTCTAAGAGCTCTGGCTTCTAAGGTTGCGGATGAACAGAAAAGATCGACTTTAAGCACGAGTGTCTAAAAACATTTGAGTAGTAATTCTGGCACCTTAGTCCACCCATAGAATCTGAACAGAAGGGGTCTCTACAAGTACTATAATGATCCGCATTTTGCTAGTAGATGATCAAAGAAGCATTCGAGAAGGCCTTAGGGCGATCCTAGAACCCGATTCTGACTTAAGAATTGTGGGGACCGCCAGTGATGGATATACAGCCATTGAGCAAGTTGAGATCTTACGCCCCGATGTTGTGCTGATAGATATGGAGATGCCAGGCCTTAGTGGCCTTGAAGCTAGCAAAATCATTTGTCACAAACTGGAGGGGATCAAAATTCTCGTTTTAAGCATGCATGACAACGAGGAGTATATTGCCCAATCCTTAGCGGCGGGGGTATCAGGATATCTACTCAAAAATACCCCTGCCCATCAGTTGAGAGAAGCGATTCGCTTTGTCCATACAGGGCATATTCAAAAAGGGCCTGAGTGGTTTGAAGAATGGGTTACTGGTCCTGCTACTAACAGGGGTCCCGCAGGGAAGAATGGCTATCAACAATCTGCTCCACCGATCTCCTCTACCTTAAGCCAGCCATCACCTCTAGAGCAGAATAAATCTAATTTCCCCTTCAATTTTGATTTACAAGATCTGTTGCTGGGAATTCCAACAGAGCCTAGACCATCAAAGCTCTTAGCACCTCAGATTCCTAATCGTCCAGCCATAAAATACCTAGCCCTAGGCTTGGTCGGGAATATTCTAGTTTGGGCCGTGAGCATCATTTATTTAGTTTTCACACCACCTGTCTATACAAGCCAATGGACCATTACTTTGCCAGGGGCTGGATCTTCAGCACGGGTAGATTTACCAGGAGTGGGTCAAGCAACATCCGAGAACGAATCCCCATACCGGAGTCAAGCTTCTGATCCGAGGGAAAACTATAAAAGTCTTGCCCTAACGGATGAGCTACAAAACATAGCAGCAGCACAGGCAAAGATACCGCTACAAGAGTTTCAGCAACCTCGAGTTCAAATTTTACTCAACTCAACGTTAATGAAATTTGAGATCCAAGGTCAGACAGCCGAAGCAGCGCAAAGAAAAGCCTATGCTTTTCATACAGCCTTAGGGATTCGATTAGATCAGCTTCGCAAGCAAGAAGTTACGCAAAGCGATAAAAATTTAGAGACAACCCTAGCTAAGGCCAAACTCAAACTGAATAGTGCTCGCCAGAAGTTAACTCAGTTTCAAACAAGCTCAGGCTTAGACTCTAGTGATCAGATCCGGGATCTATCGATCAATATTGAACAGTTACGAAGACAAAACGCTGAGGCGACAGCCCAACTAAAGCAGGTAGCTGCTCGTTTTCAAGGCTTGTCTCAAGATTTAAACTTGTCTTCACAAGAAGCCAATGATGCCTTCGTTCTAGAAGCTGACCCCCTATTCCAGCAATATAAAACCAATGCTAGCCAAGCAAATGCAGCGTTAGCGACTTTAAGCTCAAGACTGAATGCCAATCATCCTGATGTCCTCAATAAACAAGAGGAAAAAAATGCTGCTGAGACTGCATTAGTGAACTATGGTCGTTCTCTATTAGGACGTCCAGTGACACAGGCTACTCTGCGCAAACTCAGCCTTAAAAGCAATGATGGCTCAGATTCTAAGCGGGGAAGTCTCTTTCAAGACTTAATCTCGACAAGAAGCGAACAACAGGGGCTGCAGCGGCAAACCCAAGAACTTAATCAGCAAATCGAGCAGTTTGAGGCTAAGCTCAAAACCTTGTCTCAGCAGAATGGAACCTTAGTCCGCTTGCAACGAGATGTACAAATAGCCGAGGCCGTTTTTTCATCGACCCTAGCACGGCTTGATTTAAGTCAAGCTAGTCTTTCGGCTTCTTATCCTCCCATTGCCATAATTGCTCAGCCTAGTCTACCTAAAGCTCCGAGTGCACCAAAGCCGAGCTATGTGTTGTTGGGTGCTGTATTTGGCTCTTTATGGATAACAGTGGGGATCTTGATTTGGTGGTTTCGAAGTCGCAGAGGACAGCGACTGAACAGGCATGTTTGATTCACTCTCGTTGCTTAAGCTATGTTTTGGCCCTCTGTAAAAACATCTTCTTTACAACCAAAAAATTTACCAGAGAGTTTGGTTTGGTTCTATATCACTGGTACCTACGGAGTTTATCTACTAGGTGCACAATTTTTCTTTGCAATCCTCCTGGCCTTATTTCTAATCTTCTATGTGATGTATGAATGGTGGAATTTCAGAGACTTTTCATTAACAAACTCTCAACTTTCCCTAGCAACAAGCCTTTGGGTTTTATCTATGCTTCTAATCGGCATTGCCATTGTCATAGGCCATTTAGATTTTGGTCATAATTTGATTGTCGTTGCTAAAACATCTCTCAAGTGGATTCCTTTTGCTCTATTTCCTGTGATTGGTCACTTTGCAAATATTCGCCCGCAAATAATTTTCAGATCGGCTTGTTTTTTATGTCTTCAAAGTTTAGTTTTAATGCCAATCCTTTATCTAGCGATTCTTTTTCATTTGCCTAGCACCTTATATACTTCTCCTTTAAAGATTTTAGGGGGTGATGTTTCAAGGTATATGGTCAATTTGTATGTAATGGATGTACAAGAGTTGCGATTAGCTTTGTTTGCCCCTCACTGCCCAGCTTTAGGTTTAACTGGCAACATATATTTTTGTTTATGTAGGCAAGAGAAAGTTAAAAATTGGCGATACATAGGAATGATAGGAGCAACTGCCATGGTGATTGCTTCTGTGTCTAGAGCTGCAATTATAAGCCTACCGATAGTGATAGGATTGGAATGGTTTTTAAATAATATTTTGTCCTCTTGGGTTTATTATTTTTTAGGACTAGTCAGTGTTACTGCTGGAATAGTAATGACAAATATAGTGAATTTATTTCAAGATTTAAAAGCCCAATTAGTCGCATTTCGATCTAATTCTTCGCGAGTGCGGTCCATTATAGAAGAGATTTCACTTCAGCGTTGGAGCGAAGCGCCCCTTTGGGGTCATGGCCTTATTGAGGCTGGTGGACCGGAAATTACCGGAAATATGGCTATTGGCACCCATCATACTTGGTTTGGCATGTTATTTACGCAAGGATTGGTAGGCTTTATCTCTTTGGGGTTTGCCTTTGGCTGGAGCTTTTTTAGTGTTTTTTTAAAAGTACGGCTGTCCCAGGCAATTAGAGTCTCTAGCTTAGGAATTATTCTGGTTCTTTTTCTGTTTACTTTTGCTGACATCATCTATGACTATAGTTATATTTATTGGCCTGGATTGTTAGTGGTTGGTATGTCTTTTAGGCAAGAACCTAAATCTTTAGAATCTGCATAATCCATATGACTAAAGTATCTATAATTATTCCAGCTTATAATGCCATGGACTACCTTCCCGAAACGATGAGTAGTGTGTTAGAGCAGAGCTTTGATGATTTTGATATTGTTGTTGTTAATGATGGGAGTACTGACAATATTGAAGATTGGCTTATTCAGTTCGATACTTCACAAATTCAGATTATTACTCAGAGAAATCAAGGCTTAGCTGCTGCTCGGAATACGGGTATTAAAAATTCTACAGGTGAGTATCTTGCTTTCTTAGATGCTGATGATCTTTGGAGTCTAACTAAACTAGAAAGGCAGGTTGAATTGTTAGATAAAAATCCAGAGGTTGGCCTAGTCTATACTTGGGTTGCTAATATTAATGAAGAGAGCCAGAGAACTGGTAGAGTTTTAAGACATGAAATAGAAGGGGATGTTTGGCGATCGCTGATTATTCATAATTTTGTCGAATGTGGTAGCGTGCCGATGGTTCGTCGATGCTGCTTTGAGACTTGTGGTCTATTTGATACTGAACTAGGATCTTTCTTGGAAGATTGGGACATGTGGCTGCGTATTGCCAGTTATTATTCCTTTGGAGTCGTCAAAGAGCCTTTGGTCTCCTATCGACAACATGCGACTAGTGCTTCTAAAAATTGGGCTGCTATGACCCGTAGCTTTGAGATTTTGATCAATAAAGCTTTTATGTCCCAATCAGCGGAGCTTGAGGCGCTGAAGCGTCAAAGTTATGGGCATTTTTATCTGTTTTGTTTAGCATGGAAACCCTTACAAAGCGAGCAGAAAGATTACCGTAAAGCCCTGAATTTTCGCCAGCAGGCGCTTGTTCAAGATCCAAAACTACGATTTTCTAGGGAAGATTTACGGTTAAGTGTTGCGATCTCACTAATGCAATGGCTTGGCCCTCAGGGCTACAGCCGACTTCTTAAGTTTGGCTATAGCATCCGCCGCCATTTTCAGCATCTATCGAATTAGATTTTTTATTGAGCCTCTCTCTGAAGACAATGATTACAGAAGTATTACCGACCCTCCTTGAAGAATTTAACGCTCAAGGCTATGTGATCAGGAAAGGTCTATTCTCACCAATAGAAGCGCAAACTCTCATCAAAGATATTCAAGCAGCGGAGACTATCGACGGCATTAGTGCGCTAAACAAAGGCAGTATGACCTTTTACAGTGGTATCTATGCTAATAGCCAGCCTCTTCAGGCAACTATCTCTCAAACAAAAGTCATTGATTTTCTCAAGCAGTTCATCGGTCCCGACTTCTGGGTGCGCTGGGACCAAGCTGTAGCCAAAGGGCCTGGTTCAGGTACCTTTCCTTGGCATCAAGACAATGCGTACAACTCACTCAAGGATAGGCATTATCAGCTATGGATTGCTCTCACAAAAACAACGGCTGACAATGGAGGGCTTTGGATCGTTCCTGGAAGTCACCATCATGCGTTACCCCACAACAAAATTGGCAACCATATGGTTTATGCGGGTCAGCCACAAGACCCGATCCTGATCGAGGCAGAACCTGGTGATGTTATTCTATTTTCATCTTTTACCCTCCATAGCACCTCTCCCAACGTTACTCAGGCAGCTAGATGGGCTTATGTTGTGGAATATATGTCTCTCAATGATTATGATCCTGGCGCTAAAGCACCCTATTTTATCGTTGCCCGCAATGGCCAACCTACGGCTAAATCTGTAGACTTCTATCGAGGACAACTTAATCCCTTAAATCATTTAAAATATTGGCGTTGGCATCTGAGAAACTTATTGCGATGGTTCGGTGGGTTTAAATTCTGAATTTGTGCTTGTTATTATTTGTAATTTTTGCTAAGCCGATTATCATATTGAGTTAATTGAAAAAATATAAATCTATCTTTTTTATGGTTCTACTTAATATTCTATTTTAGATTTTTTAAACAGGAATTTTATATTAGAAAGTAAGTTTATCAGTCTAGCAGGGATGATCATCTTCAAGGTTAATTTGCAGATAAGCAGATAGATTCCAGGTCGCAATAAGATCACTGGCCATTTATTGATTGCTAGCTGCATCATGCGTAAAGATTCTAATGCCGCTCTTAGATCCATGTTGTCACCTAAGTATAGGTTGGCACAATGTTGATAATGTTGAGCATAGGATTGATTTTTTTGGCAATGTAGAGCAGCAGGAGCTAGTTGATAAGCCTTTTCTAATAAAATCAACCCTCCCTCTTCAGTTTTTTTCACCTGGCTAGACATCGTATTAGCACTCTGACGGTATAAAATTTGATGGCGAGGGACAAGAGCGAAAAGCCATTGAGCTGCTAAACGCAAATAGTAATCCCAATCTTCACAATTGGTAGGTGCAGCATCAAAGAAGCCGGCAGCGTCTATAGCTTGCCTACGAACCAAAATATTAGAGCCACTTTCAATGAAATTATTTAATAGTAATTGGGAGTAGACGTCTCCTTCGTATCTGGCGATTAAACCAGATCTAGTGAATATCTGCTCTTTAATCTGGTAAAGATAGGTTGTCCAACTATATGCCACACCAATATGAGGCAAGCGCTCCAAAGCATTAAGCTGAACTTCTAGTTTATCTGGGGTCCATAGATCATCATGATCTAAAAGGACAAAAATTCGCCGGATGACTGCTCAATACCACGATTTCGAGCTGCAGCAACACCGCTATTCTGATAGGTTGAAATTTTTATGCGGGGGTCTTTTACTGTTTCTAAAATTTCTAGTGTTTGATCAGTAGAACCATCATCAATAATGAGCAATTCAAAATCTTGAATAGTTTGCAACTGTACAGATAGAATGGTTGATTTAATGGTTACTTGAGCATTATATGTTGGAATAATAATAGATATTCTTGGCATAAGTCAAAAACAAGTATTCCAAAATAAAAAATATCTAACAATAGTTGTGGTTCAATTAACAATTAAATTATTTTTTTATTAAATTTCTTAGATACTTTTGATTTATATTACATTAACAAAACCATCAATAAAAATTTGTACCTATGTATTGATTGCTTCAGAATTACCAATTTTCGACAAAACATGCCGACTGCACCATATTGTGAAAACAGGTAGAAAAGTGCAGTGAGTTAGCAATACAGAGGTTGCTACCCAAATCAAACCATGATGAACCGATACAGAAATTGCGATCGCAAAGATCAATGTAAATATTACATTTAACCGAAAACTGATATTGGTTTGATCTGTTGCATCTAATAACATGACTGAGCCTAACCAAAAGGGACGAGGTAAAGCCGAAAGACAAACTAGACTAATAATTGGAATTGATGCAATCCATTGTTTGCCAAAAACAATCGGGACATATATAGGTAATAAAAACACTTGGCAAAGGATCAAAGGAACAAAGAAAATGGCTAAAGTCCGAAGAGCATGAAAGTATCTTTTGCGAAAGAGTACAGCATTAGTGCGGGCTTCACAAAGATGAGGAAATAGGGCCACTAGAAACTTATCCATCACATTTAGACTAATGCCTAAACCTGCATTAAATGCAAAAAAATATACTCCTAAAGCCTCTAGACCAATAAAGCGTCCAATCAGAAAGTAATCTAAATTACCTACTACCTTAGCTAAAATCTCAACACCTAGCAAGTTTTTAGCAAAGAGAGCAATCCCTTTCCAACCTTTTAGATCAAATTGTTTTGGAGGTTGCCAACGATGATTCAATAAGCAGATAAATAGCCAAACAGGTGTTGTCAGTATAATTGGCCATACTACGGCCCAAACCCCCATACCTAGTAATGCAAAAATGACCGTAATAATATTTGCCAATAGAGACTGAACTGCATTACATAGGGCAATAACTTTGAGGCGATTCTCTCGAACAATTAAAGAATACTGAATCTTGTATCCAGGCATAATTAAGAAAACAACAGCCATGGCACATAAAGGTAAAACAAGCTGGGCATCTTGATAAAAATAAGCCAAGGCAAAAGCTGCTGCACATTGAAAAGATGCAACCAATCCTCCCAAGGCCCAACTTAACCAATAGGTTGTATTGCAAATGGTCGCTAAATCTTGAGTATCAGCCTGAATTATTTTCTCTGTTAGACCATTTTTGACTGTGAACACATGACCAATATCAAAACAGGTGAAAATAATAGCAGCTAGTCCAAAGTCATATTTACTAAATACTCGAGCTAATGTCACCGTGGTTGCCAATCGAAAAATACGATTGGCGAATTCAGCAGCGCCCATCCAACCCATATTGCGAACTAGCTGACTTGAAAATTTTTGTTGAAGCAGCTTAAACAGCATGGTAAACAAAATAACGAAGGGATGGGTTTAGTTTTTTATATTTGTCATCAGTATTAGAAAAACTTTCATACTGATAACTAAATGATCAATGAGTCGCTCTATTGGTATATAGAAAAAGAAGTAGCAACTACACATGCCTGCTTGACTGACAAAACTATGCACTTACAAAACCTTCGAAGACAGCGAATTCACGCTTATGAGAGAATTCTAAGCTTTTTAATGCACGAGCAGGATAGAGATCAGGAGCACTAGATAATAACCAACAAACCGATATCTTCTACTAGCTACGGTGTACACACAAGTCTGAATTAGACTGTAAGGAAGCCGTATAGAGCATCATAAAGATATGGAAAATCCCATTTGATTCATGAAGACCTTATCGAATGGCACGACCTTTGGTGATCCTTCGTTT
>JAAUUW010000167.1 GCA_012030735.1 Acaryochloridaceae cyanobacterium SU_2_1 | reverse complement strand
GCTGGACTACGAGCCTATGTAATTGGTGAGAACATCATGCAGGTGGTGCAATCTAATGATCCGGCTCGGGTCTCTGTTATTAGTTGGATGAATAGCCCTGGTCACCGCCGCAATGTCCTATTACCCGAAATGAAAGAAACCGGTGTGGGTATTTGGCAGCAAGGTAACAGGTACTTTGTTACTCAGATTTATATGGAACCCAAGTAGTTCTTACAGACTGAGTGAGCCACTTCTCGGCCTTCAGCTCTTCGCTCAGCCCCAGTAGATTGGGTCTTAACCCTGAAGCTTGAGGGAACTGCCTTGATCTAGGGCTAAGAGTTCCTCCCGCACTTGCATGAGAATCTTACCCAACTGATTTAAGCCATTGCCATGGATGCCACATCCCCAGTAGGTATCTAGGGGGGAGTTCTCAACAATCATTGCTGTGCCAGTATCGAGTAAAATCTGCTGAATATTAGCATGGGTTAGAAATTTGGTCCAAACTGCCGCATACATTACCTTGCGCTTAACTTGATCCCAGTCAGCGCGAATAGCATAGTCGGGATGGCGACCCATGGCAGCTGCCTCTTCTGGGGTAGGCGCTTGGCGAATCTGATCCTGTAAATCGTGATGGAGAGTGCCGTAGAATTTTTGAGCTTGGTAATAATGCTCTGAGGTAGGCCAAGTATAGCCTTGCAACTCAATGCTATGCAGCGAAAAATTAGAAAAGCATCCGTAAGGGCCTTGAGCTTTGTAGAAAAAGATGGTCATCCTTATATTCGTCTGCTTGATATCTGTTTCTATGATGCCAGTAAGCATGACGATCTCAGTAGGATTTCTGTTTGAATCTGTTACAGTACGGTCTGAGGACTAAGCCGAAAAAAAACAAGGAAAGAAGCATGAAATTTGGTGCTGTTGCGATCGCTCTTTGGGCAACCGTGAGTAGCGCTGCCCTAGCAGCAAACCCCAGCCATGTCGAGCAGCTTAAAAAAGTAAACGCCTGCGTAGGATGTGATTTGAGCAATGCTGATTTAAGCGGTTTGATTCTGATCCATGCCAATTTGCGCAATGCCAATCTCCAAGGGGCAAACTTACGCAATACTTCCTTATTTCTCAGTAATTTGGAGAAGGCTAACTTAGAGAATGCCGACTTGGGCGCAGCCTATCTGTATGGCAGTAATCTGCAGCAGGCAAATCTCACAGGTGCCAATTTTAGTCAAGCTGTTTTACGGAGTGCCATCCTTAAGGGAGCCAATTATTGTGCTGCTAATTTAAGGGGTGCAGATCTGAGCGACACAGATATGATCTTAGAGAACTGTTCTGCCCAATCGGGGCAAGCCCCCATTCGATAGCTGAGTCTTTAGACTTGGTGTTCAGGAAGCTTGGCAGGGTTTGAATGAAGGATGCGATCGCTAAAAATTGCTTTAAGTTGAGGGGCTTGATCTGAGGCAATTTCCACCAGTGCCTCCCCTTGACTTCGCGAGATCAATCGCACAGCCCGAATTGCGATATTGTGATCCTGACATTGCTTCATAACCTGAGCTAGAGAACCGGGTCGGTCTTGCAGTTGGATCAATAATGCCTCGTCACTCACCGCGTGATAGTTCACCTGGCTCAGAATTTGAGCGGTCTCCTCACTAGAAAAGGGACGAGAATGGCCATGACATCGACCAATATCTAAATGTAGGTTAAGGATTTGCAAGGCTTTTTCACGATTATCGACTTTCATATGCACAATACTGCCACCTTGCGTCTTCACTGCAAACAAGTCTTCAATTGACAGACCTGCTGCCGCTAAAGCTGTTGATACTTGGGTTAGCAGATTGATTGCATCAGAGCTAATGATCGTAATGTTTTGGTCTGTATCACTTAGAGTCGTCTCACAGACAGACAACGGCATAACTGGTCTGTCAGGCAAAGTTTCAAGAGCTTGCAGGCTGGCTATAAAGTTATCCAGTTGCTCCTTGGTGACATGGGGCATGGTAATTAAATGAGATATGTCGCCCTGGCAGGCAAGTTGCCATCGCTGGGTAATAATCGATGCGGGGCGATCAAAAACCACAATATTGGCATAAGGATGACGCCAAGCGTTACGATCTAGTTGAGTCAATTGGTCGATGGCATAATCCGCCGTCTCAAGACAGCCCTTGACCATCTGTTGAAATCGATCCAAACCAATGGAATGCAGAGCATACCAAAGGACTAAGGGGGTGAAGGCATTTCGAGAACCACTTAAGGTGGTATCTAATGTGCCAATATATTCAACACTTTGGGCAATTCGATCCACATAACTTTTCTTGGCGAGCACCACTCCACAGGGAATAGGAGAGCCAATCATTTTATGGCCACTAATAGCAATACTGTCGATACCAGCCTCAAAATTCCAAGGCGGCGGATCGGCAAGAAAGGGCATCACCATACCCCCTAGGGCTGCATCAACATGAAGATAGTGACGTTTAAGCGCTAGCTCTTGAAAAATATTTTGAATACCGAGAATATCATCCACGGCACCCTTCATGGTTGTGCCGACTGTTGCACAGACAATGGCAGGAAGATCACGGTGAATCCGTAAGGTCTCTCGCAAGTCATCGAGATCCATCGCTCCCTTAGGGAGGCTACGGATCATAATACTGCGCATGCCCAGACAGCGCAAAATCTTGTCGATGGAATAATGGGCATCCTGAGAATAGTAAACAATAGCCTTCGGCATTAGTTCCCGAGCTAAGAAGAGACCATAATGGTTACCCTCCGTGCCACCATTGGTGATATAACCCCAAGTCTGATTCTCAGGAGCTTGGGTTAAGGTTTGAAAGATTTTGAGCAGATCACATTCAAACTCATGGGTATTGAGGTGATAGTTGCTGGGAAGAAAGGGATCTCCCACATTGTTCAGAGGATATTGCAAAAACTTAAATAACGGCGAGTAGTCAAACAGGCCATTACAGGGATATCCCAGAAACGATTTCGATTCTTCTGCCACATCAGCAAAGAACTGATCGAGTCTACTTTGATCGGCAGCGGACAAAGAAGACTCAAAAAGCCATTGAGATCTGATCATTTTTTTCAGTACTATCACTAGATTCACAGAACTGTAATTCAGTTCTCGTCAGGTGATTGCCTCCTGTCTCTATGATATAAGCTAGGCTAAGCAGCTGGCGAAATCGTGGCTTTCCATGCTAGCTGGCATAGATGCTCAATTGCTTGCAACCATTGCTACCGAACGACCTCCAGGCTGTCCGGATCTCCAATTTGGTTATAGGTATGGGCACCAAAGATCGCCTCTGGATGTAGGTAATGTTTAAACTCCAGCAGATTGTCAAAGGGATCGGCCAAGAACACCGTATGATGCGCTAGGGGTAAACCGGGAAATCGCAATTTGGGAGTCTGATAAAAGGTCAATTGCTGGGCAGCCGCGCGATCCACAAGGGCTTGCCAGTCTGCCAAGGCCGAAAAGACCAAACCAAAATGCCGAGGATAAATTCCTTGTTGAGGGTCGGTAAGCTTTGCCATAACATGGGCCACCAATTGGTGACCATAGAGACTTAAGATCACCGATTGCGGGCTCTCTCGACCAATGTCACAACCTAGTCCCTCGCCATAAAACCGTTTGGTATCCAAAATATTCGTGACAGGAAAAGCCAGGTGGAATAGGATGAAATCATCTCTTTTTTGAACTGTTTGCATATCCTTAGGCCTCCTTGGTCATGACATCTCTCTATGATATTGGGGCTTGGAATCCCTGGCTGTTTGCTATCTTACTCAATACGGGTTTGGGTCTATTGGGATGGCGGCTAGTCAGTAAATTGCTAACCCCTGCTGGCCTAGTCCATGCTTGGATTTTAGGGGTTGTGATCTGGGGAATATTAGGCTGGTCAGGCTATGGGGTGGTGCTCTTTTATTTCCTGGCGGGGTCAGGGGTGACGCGGGTTGGCATGGCCCAGAAAGAAGCGGCAGGTATTGCCGAAAAACGATCCGGTGCCCGTGGCCCTGAAAACGTTTGGGGATCTGCCGCTGCTTCCACCCTCTGTGCCCTCGGCATATTGCTGCTGCCCTTAGACTATCAACCCTTGCTCTGGCTAGGGTATGTGAGTGGCTTCAGTACAAAATTGTCGGATACCGCGGCGAGTGAAATTGGCAAAGCCTATGGCCGTAGAACATTTTTAATTACCACCTTGCAACCGGTGCCCCAGGGAACTGAGGGGTGCGATTAGCTTAGAAGGGTCTCTAGCAGGGATAGTTGCCTCTGCTGTTTTGGCTGTTCTAGCTTGGTCTGTGGGGTTAGTATCGCCCCTTGGCATTTTATTCTGTCTAGTGGCGGCCTTGATTGCCACCAATTTAGAAAGTGTTCTGGGTGCAACTCTGCAGGGTAAAGTACCTTGGCTCACCAATGAGGTGATCAATGGCATTAACACGCTGATCGGTGCGATCGCAGCCATGGCCATGGCCCTCATCCTTAAAGCTACGAGCAGTTAAATGCAGAACTCTACCAAAACTCAAATCAAAGAAACCTAAGCAAAAGATTAGAAGGGGGTTGAAACATCACGCTAGGATAGGGCAGCCATGAAGAACAGCCACAAAATTATGCTCTCCAAGGGAGGAACAGTCCCTATGATTTTGGCTGTGCTGCTGAGTGGTATAGTTGCATTTCTGCTTACCCAACTGCACTTCAGTCTTTTTATTAAGCCTTCGATGACAGCGGTTAAAGCTCCGCCACTGGTCCATCCCTCTCCCCTTCCTCACAGCAGCGCTGCTCCCTTACTGGCCAAAGTTCCCCAGTCAGAGGGGCTCAGGGTTAGTAATCGTAGCCCCTATCCCGTTCGGGTTGTGCTCCGTCGCCATCGGGGATCACTCCCAGACCCGACCCCTTTGCAATCGCCCTATACAGACGCAGTCCATTGGGACTTTGCCCCCAGGGAGGGGAGTCAATCGGGCTTACCTGTTTCTGTTCAGCAGGATGTTCTCCGTTTACAGCCAGGGGATTTGTTGATGGCCTTCGCCTTAGATGGATCACGACGCTATTGGGGACCCTATGTTGTTGGTCAGACCCTAGATCCGATCAACAATGTCTCTAGTTCAGAATGGCAGCTGATCCTCAGGCCCTAGCTCTCAGCTCGGCTTCAAGATGCTCTAACTGGGGCTGTAAGTTAGCAAACGCAATGCCGCGATGGCTAATTTTTTGCTTTGCTGTGGGTGATAGCTGAGCAAAGGTCTGTTGAACGTGAGGAACATAGAAAATTGGGTCATACCCAAACCCTCCTTCCCCCTCTGGGTTGAGCAAAATTTCACCGGCACAGATGCCCTCAGCTTGGCAGGCAATGCTGCCATCTGGACGAGCAAGGGCAATCACACAGACAAATCGGGCTGTTCGATCGGCTTGATCCTGAAGGGCTGTGAGCAAGCGGTGAATGCGATCGCAATCCCTGGCCCCATATCGAGCAGAATAGATCCCTGGCGCACCATCAAGAGCTGCCACTTCCAGCCCTGAATCATCAGCAATAGCCCATTTGTTTGTGATTCTAGCAACAGAAGAGGCTTTCAAAAGGGCATTTTCAGCGAAGGTTTGTCCCGTTTCAATTATTTCTAAATCTGGAGGCATTAATGTTAGCTGCCACGAGAATGGCTCTAAGTAATTCTGCATCTCTGCCAATTTGCCAGAATTTTGGGTAGCAACGACTAGTACAGCTTGGCTTAAGTCCATCAACTATTTAAGCGGTTAAGGGCTTGCCCTTATAAGTCCATTGAAAAGGCTTTGCCATCGTACGGTTGAAGTATTCGATAAACCCCAGAATACGGGTTCT
>JAAUUW010000023.1 GCA_012030735.1 Acaryochloridaceae cyanobacterium SU_2_1 | reverse complement strand
AACCATAGGTAGCAGCTAAGTGAGACAATTGTGCGCTCTGGGCCGGGCTGGGTCGCCAAGGATTACTGTTGTCATAGCAATAATAGGTTTCAATCCCATCAATCCCGCATTCAACAGCAGCTGCGACCACTTCCGTGGCGGGTAGCCGATATCGCGCTGGATGGGCAAGCACTGTGATTGCCCCCGCTGCTTTGAGGGTTGCAATCACCCGCTGTCCCTCACTGAGATCTCCTTGAGGAGCGTCGCCTTGGGTATAGGGAGACAGAAGAGGATGATCGGGATCAAAGCCATAGCCAAGAATATGCACCTGCACTTTTAATAGGAGGGCTGTGATTTCAATGCCAGTCCACAAACGAGGTAAAGGATGCATTGCCGGTACTGGTTGCTTGTTGAGATAGGTTTGGGCCAGCCAATAGCCCGCCAGACTATGGTGATCTGTAATCGCTAAACTATACAGCTCTCGATCGATTGCTTGTTGGATCAAGGATTCGGGTTGAAGTTGCCCATCAGAATATCGGGTATGTAAATGGAAATTGAACCTCTGGGGACAACTTTCAGATGTAATAGCCTGAAAGGTCTCACTCAGGCTATCTAAGTTAAGCTGGCAGTTGGTTTTAAAGGTCACTGCACAAGGTCTTCCCGTTGAAACTTCTAGACTTTTAATATATCTCAAGAATTTGTTAAATAACTGTATCTTGCAAAGCCATAGAGGTCGCTGAGGGCTTTGGTTGAGGCAAAATCCGTATATTCCTCTCGCTGGCAGAGTAGCTCTTGGCTAGAAAATGGCCTTCAAGGCTAATTGTTTGGGAGTGAGGTCCTTCGCTATCAGTGAAAATTCGGATTCTTTCTGCATAATTCCAAGCTATATCTAGGTGATATACGATTCAAGCTATGTCGGGAGAACCTTCATTGGCAGAGATAGGCAGCACTCAAATTTTGATCATTGACGATGATGATCATGACGTTGATATCGTCGGCAATCTATTGCAGAGAATGCAACTTTTTCCGGTGAACCTCCATCACAGCAAAACCTTGGTGGAGGGGGTGGCTTTTCTGCACAGCTATCCGGTAGTGGATCTTGTTTTGTTGGATCAGTCCTTATCAGGTGCCTTTGAGCTAGAAGCCTTTTATAGTGTCCATAATGCCTTTCCCCAGTTGCCCATTATTCTTTGGGTGAGAGTCCCAACGAAAGCACTGCCCTAGAAGCCCTTCATCGAGGGGCTCAGGATTATCTAGTTAAAGGATGTTTTAATGGCACTCGATTACATCGCTCGATTCAATATGCTCTAGAGCGGCAACAGCAACTGTTGGAGCTAGAGTCGAAAAACAGAGCTTTAGAAGAACTTTCCCGGCAGCTAGAGAAGGCTAACTATGAGCTAGAGCGGTTAGCCACTATGGATGAACTGACCCAAATCGGTAATCGGCGCCACCTTGATAAAACCTTAGAGCTAGAGTGGAGCCGATTGCTCCGCGCCGCGGAGCCTCTCTCTCTATTAATGTGCGATGTTGATCATTTCAAGGCTTATAACGATACCTATGGTCATCAAATGGGCGATCGTTGCCTTCAACAAGTTGCCCGGGGTATTAGCACCGCTCTCAATCGTCCAGCAGATCTTGTTGCTCGATATGGAGGAGAAGAGTTTACGGTCTTGTTGCCGAATACGGATTTGGCGGGGGCCATTCATGTGGCCACTCAGATTCATGCGCGTCTGTGTGAGCTCAATATTCCCCATGCTCGGTCGCTGGTCAGTAGCAGCGTTACTTTGAGTATCGGACTGGCCACTGAAGTTCCGACCATGGGCAGTTCTAGTACTGTTTTGATCGAACGAGCTGACCAGCTCCTTTATCGTGCCAAGCAGCAAGGTCGTAATCAAGTTTGCTATCTTGAGCAGGCAGATTTACTTCAGGTTGTTTGCGCAAGATAGCAAACTTGATTCCCGCCCTTCCTTTCCTGGAGAGGCAGTTACATTTCTCTACGCTTACCCAACGCCAGTGCCCGAATGGGGAAATATGTACAGTTTATGTCATCTAGTGACAAAATCCGTCCAGCTCCAAATCCCTCCTGTAAACTGTAAATATAAAGAAAATGTTAAGAGGACGGGTTTATGACTCCCGAAGCGATGCGCCAGTTTTGGTCCTTAATAGAAGCGACCCAAACTCATATTCTGTTGACCCTAGATAACGATGCCTTGGTTACTTGGCTAACGGGGAAGCTAAACCATCAGGATCTGCTGAGGCGCATGGATCCCATGGATTTGCGGACTTATATCAACACGCGCTTGCCTTTGATTCGAGCCATTGCCGAAGAACGACATTCCCTTTACCAATCCGGGGCCTCTTGTGGAGCTGCGGGGTAAGGAAGGGAAGGGCAAAGGGCTAGAGGCTCCAGTTGAGTAGACTGGCAATCTGGCTGGCGAGGGTGAGAGAGTTGAAGGGTTTAGTAATTACACCGGATACGCCCAAGTCGTAAAATTGCTGTTGTTCGGTTGCTTGGGCCTTGGCGGTGAGGAGGATGATCGGGATATGTTGGGTGCGATCGCTTCTTTGTAGCTGCTTAAAGGTGTCGATCCCGTTCATGATCGGCATCATCACATCTAATAAAATCACATCGGGCTGCTCGGCAGCGGCAATATTAATGCCCTCAGCCCCTGAACTAGCGGTGAGGACTTGCCAATTTGCTTCCATTTTAAGGCTGAGGCTGGCGACGGCTTGAATGGATTGTTCGTCGTCAATAATTAAGACCCGTTTGACTGCCATAAACTCAGAGATGCTGCTCAAACACTAGTAGAGGCTGAGTATTCGGTGGCTTCAGCTTGGTCTGCTAACCCACAGGATAGGGGCAACACTACATAAAAACAGCTTCCCTGGCCTAAAACACTCTCTGCCCAAATTTTCCCCCCATGCTGATCGACAATCTTACGACAAATTGCTAATCCTAAGCCTGTGCCGCCTTTTTCCCGGGCATCCGAGGCATCGACCTGTTGAAATCGCTCAAAGACCATTTCCAGTTTGTCAGGGGGAATGCCTTGACCTTGATCGCGGACTTCAAACCAAACTTCAGCTTGTTGGCTAGTCTGGGCGGATGGTTTCCCCTTAGTCTGGGGCTGAGTAGCAGTCGCTAACCGCCGTTTTTCAACGCGTAGTTCAGCGGTGAGTTCAACGATGCCACCCGGGGAGGAGAATTTAATGGCATTACTAATCAAATTGGTCAGGGTTTGTACTATGTAATCGGGGTTAGCCCAGATCAAGGTCAGAACCGGTGTGCTTTTGAGGGTGACATCATGATGGTAAGCCATGCTACGCATTGCGTCTGTGGCATAGGTCATCAGTTCGGCAGCATCACAAAGCTGTTTACCAATTTTGGCTTGCCCAGATTCAATTCGCTGGAGGTCAAGAACGTCATTGACCAAGCGGACAAGGCGATCAGTATTTTGATCGGCAATATCAAGCATCTGGAGGCCATCGGGAGATAGTTCTCCCAGTTGGCCTGTGGCGAGCAATTTGATTGAGCCATGAATGGAGGTGAGGGGGGTTCGTAATTCATGGCTGACGACGGCGAATTGAATTCATCTTTGATGACGCATCTAGGGCTTTGCTGATCGCTAATACTCAACGCTGCACCACCAAAATAGAGGTTTGATCTTGATGATCAGATAAGATTTGAAAGGAACAATCCACCGTCAGAATTTTGCCCGTGCTATCCACAAATTCTAGTTCTTGACGATGATTACCTTGGGCTAATAAAACCGCAAACTGCTGCTGAAAAAGGGCTTGAGATTGTTGAGAAAACAGTTGCGCAAAGGGTTGACCCATTAACTGTGATTTTTTGTATCCGCCCCGCTCAATCACCACAGGATTGACATGTTGAATCAATCCTTGAACATCCAATACATAGATAAAATCAGGGGCCGCTTCAAATAAGGACCGAAACCGTTGCTCACTCTTTTGCAAGGCAGCAGTCCGTTGCTCAACCCGCATTTCCAATTCTCGGTTGAGTTGCTGGAGGGCCATTTCTGCTTGCTGGCGGTCGCTGACATCCTGGGCCATAGACAAAATGGACACCAAGTTACCCTGTTCATTAAACAGCGCTGAGCTGTACCATTCGCAATCAATCAAAATTCCCTGCTTAGTATAATTGCGGGTCAGTTGCGCGGGCGCCAAAGTTGGTAGGGGTAAATGGGAATGGTCCTTAAGGTTAAGCACCCCTTCTCGAAACTGATGTAGATCATCGATATGAATAAACCAATGATCAGGCCCTCGACCAATCACCTCAGCAGCAGACCAGCCAAAAATCTGCTCTGCCTGGGTAGACCAACGTTGAACTCGGCAGGCGTGATCCCATTCAATGACGGCCAAGGGAGAATTCTCGACATGAAAACGCAATTGCTGATGGGCTTGATTTAAATCTGCCAGCAGTTGTGCTTGAGCTAGGGCAATCCCGGCTTGATCCGCCAGTTGTTTGAGTAAATCTACTTCAAAATCTTGCCATTGACGGGGGGCTGAACATTGATGGGCAATCAGCAATCCCCAGAGTTGATCCTGACTAATAATTGGCAGCACCAAGTTGGCTTTGACTTCGAATTGCCGCAGCAGCTGAGCATGGCAAGGGGTAATCGGGGCGTTGTCGATATCTGTGATTACGGATATCCGGCCTTGGCGGTAAGAATTAATAAAGGTCTCGCCAAAACAATTATCGACAATATTTGATCGAGACAAGGGGACCAACCCGGCAAGACTGCCTCTTGCACTACGGTACCTTGTCCGTCTGGATGAATCTGAAACATGAGAACGCGATCGGCATTGAGGAGTTGTCGCACCTCTGTAACAGTGGTTTGCAAAATCTCGTGCAAGTCTAAGGATTGCCGAATTTTGTAGGTAACATCCGCTAGCAATTGCATCCGTTGGTGATGTTTCTCTAGGTTCATTGCGGTGTTCATTGCGGCTCAACTAAGGCTGATCTGTTATCAGAGCAGAGAAATAGGGGCTGTCACTTTAAGGATGATCGCTCGACCAAGCGCATCTGACCTCATCATAAAGGTCTGCTGTGGTCCCTGGAAATCTTGTGAGCAAACTGCAACAGATTGGCTAGAAATCCACACCGCGCTTGAGGTCAATCCCTTTCTCAGCATAGTGTTTATGACAAACCATCTCTGAATGGGTGCTGGCCAATTCGAAGTAGGCAGGTGGATTTTGGCACCGTCCGGTAATAATGATTTCTGTGTCTCGTGGTTTGCGCAAAAGGCTTGCATGATCGGTTCCTCTGGCAGTAATTCTAGGTCAACCGTGGGGTTCAGCTCATCTAAAATAATTGTTTTATAGAGACCGGAGGCGATCGCAGCCCGAGCCACTTCCCAACCCCGTTCGGCCTCTACATAGTCAATCTCTTGCTGCTGGCCTCGCCAGACAATGGCATCTCGGCCACAACGCTGATGATCCACCAAACTCGGGTAGCTTTGCTGCATTGCGGCAATGGCTGCATCTTCGGTATAGCCCATGCCGCCCTTGAGCCATTGCAT
Source organism: Acaryochloridaceae cyanobacterium SU_2_1 (assembly GCA_012030735.1). GTDB lineage: Bacteria > Cyanobacteriota > Cyanobacteriia > Thermosynechococcales > Thermosynechococcaceae > Acaryochloris. The sequence continues at coordinate 21,693 of JAAUUW010000023.1, read as the reverse complement.
AATTAGCACTCGATGAGACTGATCCTGACTAATCCCTCGACCGATAGCCTGTAGAGCTTTGCCTAAGGCACTCGTGGATTTGCCCTTGCCTGCACCAGTATAGATTTCGATGCCGGTAATGCCATAGTCTGTCCCCTCGTGGTAGTGGGGTTTCATCTCCGAATGTAAGTTGGCAATATCTAAGAGGGGTTGAGGGGTACCTCGCCCTGTGGAAATGACTTCCAAATGCTCAGGCTTATGTTGCAGTGATTGAACCACGTCACTCACCGCTAAGAGTCCTAAATCTAAGACGGGGTTGAGTTCGTCTAAAACCACCACCGAATAGAGACCAGATGCGATCGCACCCTTCGCAATATCCCAGCCTCGTTGTGCCTCTTGGCGATCAAAACGGGTAATTTCCTCGGGGCCAAAAAACTCAGCTCGACCTGTGCGCACCTGATCGATTAAATGGGGAAACGCTCTCTGTAGCGCTTCAATGGCCGCATCTTCTTCATAGGGGCGGCCCGGACCCTTCAAAAAACGTAGCAATAACACACGAGTGGGTAAGGCACAGGCAATCCCCAAACCAATCGATCGCAAAACAACACCCAAGGCAGCCTGAGATTTACCCTTTCCTGCCCCATCATAAAACGTGAATTTGCCCTACAATCCGCTCCGAGCGGTCTTGGGCTGTATTGATGCCGATTCCGTTTCTGGCCATAAGAGGTTTTGCATCAAGTCCCTAACTTAGAAATCCACTGAAATATACTCATGCGGCTGAGTCTTTATCTTTACTCTACTGGCTCATCGTGTTGTTGTCTTAGGCAGTGGTTGAGAAATGATCCAAATAATCGAGGCTGCTTCAAGCTCCTGAAGACAAAGGCTGACATTTAAGCGAATTGTCTACCATCCCCAAGTTCCCAAGCCGCCCTTAAAGGGGCCGACAATCTCAGGCGTGATCCAGCCACCATAAAAATCCCCTGGCTGAGCTTGCACTCGTTCCCCATCTAGACTGCAACTATCCATGCGGCTCGGGTAGAAGGCAATATAATCCTGCAACGAGGCAAACTCAGCGCTGGGATGGGCATAAAACCAAGCGACCCCCTCCTCTGTTCGTTCCCCCACGGTCAGAGAATAGTAACTCGCGATGCCTTTCCATTCGCAGAAGGTCGAACGGGCCATTAGTTGTAAATATTGTAGTTCCACGTCAGTAGGGGGGATATAGTAAACCGGAGGATGACTGGTCTCTAGTACCCGTTTAGCCTGATGCGTATCGGCAATGATCACGCCGTTGAACAGAATTTGCAGATGCCTTTGGGAGTCTTCAAGGCGAGGCGGGCGGGGGTAATCCCACACTGATTCTTGGCCGGGACCCGGTTCAATCCGGTGCAAAGGCATGGGAAAATTTATCCTATAGTGACAACTTTCTTAAGGGTAACTTGCAAACCCCAAGGGTTGAACTTTCAACCGGCCCATTGATCATTTTTTTCGATCACTCGTCTCCATCACAGTTTGGTCCACTGCTGTTGCCTGTATCCATGACTGCAAAGCCACCATCGGAACCTCCGATCACGGTCGAAGTGCTCAGTGATCAAGCCTACCTAGAGAGGCTGGAGCAGCAGCGTCGCTGGGCTGAGCAAGATCGGCAGGCCCGCGACCGCGCCCGTAGACTGCTAGAGCAGTGTCAGCAAGGATTTACGCCCAATTTAATTCAGGGGATGGGGCTGTCGGCCTTTGATACCCTGGTAGCCAGTCGAGGCATCCTACAATTGCTGAGCTTGAGCTTAGGGGTGGATCACTCATATCAGCCTGGCCAGCCAGACTTGACCTATCTGCAAGCATCCCATCGGAGCATCGCTCATCGATGTGGTCAGCAGCTCTACCAGTTGGGAGGGGTGCAACTGTTGCGAACTGTCCTTGAACAGTGGATTCCAGCCTTTGACCAAGACAATTTGCGAGAGGTTTGGCAAGACTTCGGCATTTAAAAGAAACTTGTGTTAATAGAGGGGGGCAGGTTTTTCTTTAATCCGCTCTGCAATCGGTTGTACTCGTTTAACTACCTGAATCATATAGTCGTAATTGGGGGGGCTGACATTAGAGATATAACTAACTGCCTCTTTGGTTTGGGGAGAGGCTGTATCTAAGGCAGCCAGAATTTTATCCCGTTGTGGACTACTGACTAGACTGGGCTTGATTAAAATGGCCCCACTGGGAACAGGATGAGAGTCTTGAGCTAAAACACGGAACTCAGTGCCTGGAAAATCAGCTTTGTATTGTTCTAGCTCGTCTAGGGAGAGGGCGCCTGCTAGGACTTTGTCTTCTTGGATCCATCTGAGAATCTCTTTGGGGGTAGAGCCAAACTGGACTTCAGAGAGGGTGAGTCCATAGAGGTTATAGACCGGAAAGTAATATCCTGTTGCTGACCCACGTTGGCCTAAGGCAACGGTTTTATTGGCTAGGTCTTTGATGCTTTGAGCGGGACTGGTTGCCTTGACCACAATCACCGATTTCTCTTGATCCTGGGTATCCCGAGGCAGAATGGCTACATATTGCGATTGGGAGATTGCGATCGCAGCCAAGCCAGGGGGTGCAAACACTAGATCCCAGTTTTGACGCTCAATCTGCTCTAAGGCTTGAATTTCATTCAAGGCTGGCTCTAGTTCTACCAGGGTTTCTAGTTCATTCCCTAGGTGAGCCTTCAGCTCCTCAAATTGCTCTAGAGAGCGTGCCCCTTCTCCATAACTGACAACGCCAATAACAAGAGTTTTGAGGGTCGTATTTTCCGTGGAATCGCAAGCGACAAACAAGGCTAAAATTGGCAACAGAAATAGAATGAAAAAACGGCGTGACAGCATCTAGTCTAAATAACCACAAAAACTTCATTAAAATTATCGAATCTTGATCTTGTAGGAACTCCTCAAGCTGAGCTAAGCTGTGAGAGAAATCATCCATCTAGACGTGGAACTTATCCGGTTCTTTGCTGATGATGGTAGCGGCTATTTGCATAGCAACTCACTATATCTTATCCTCTTAAGCTGGATCAAGACTTAGTCAAGAATATTCATCTCTTGTTGGTTCTCAACTGCCTAGAGAATCTCAAAACTAATTTAGTCTCCTCTGCATTCAGCTCTTCTGTTATTTGCCACTAAAGAAAGACGTTAGACTATGTTAAAAAATTTATTAAAAAACATGAAATTAGGCGTCAAGCTTAATCTCATCTTATTTGTCGTGTTCTTTGTGATCATTTTAATTAACGGTATATTTTTATCAAATATATTACAGAATAACGCTGAACAAGAAGTAGCCAATCAAGCCTTGATCTTAATGGAAACCATGACATCTGTGCGCGAATACACAGGAGATCAAGTCAATGTCGGCACCATTAAAAAGCTGTCTCCTAATCTTGAAATTGATGGCGAATTTATTAAAGTGAGTGTGCCGGGTTATTCTGCTAGTGAGGTGTTTAGAAACCTCCGCAAGCGCGAACAATATAGTGATTTTTTGTATAAAGAAGCAACCTTAAATCCCACTGCCTTGCGAGATAAGGCAGATAAGTTTGAAGCTGAAGTTGTAGACCGATTTCGTGGCAAACATAACCTGAAACGGATTAGCAAAACTGAGCAACCAGAAGAAAGAGGGTTTCGAGATACATCGGCTGGCAAATTATTTTATATTGCTCGTCCCTTGCAAATTCAAAACAAAAGCTGTTTGGTCTGTCATAGCACACCCGATCAAGCACCTGCCAGTCAAATTAAAACCTATGGCTCAGAAAATGGCTTTGGCTGGCAGCTAGACGAAGTGGTGGGTGCCCAAGTTATTTCTGTGCCTGCCAGTAAGGTGTTTGCAGAGGCAAGGGGGTTGCAGCGCATTGTGATTGGTATTTTGGTGCTTGGCTTTTTGGTGGCTGCTTTAGTCCTTAATCTGTTTCTAAAGCTATCGATTCTCAACCCCTTGGTCAAAATGTCGAGATGGTCTACAGCCGTAAGTACAGGAACATCGGAGAGTGATTTTGAGCATCAAGCCAATGACGAAATTGGCCTGTTAGCGGCGTCTCTCAACCGGTTAAAGGTGAGCTTGCAAATGGCGATGAATATGCTGAAGCAGAACCCTAATCCTTAGAGAGGTGCTTGAGACTTGCTGCGATCTGATGGCCTAGATTAGGGCGCAAGATCGAGGCTCAAGTTTAGGGCGGCTTATTTGATGAATTCATTTATCGGTTGATTGTTGGCTCGTTTGGGGTTAGGCCTTAAGAGCTCTGGCTGGACTAGGGCGATGCCATAGTCTTTCTGGAACTGCTGGAGCAGGATTTCCTGTTCAGCCCTAAACTGCTCCAAGTCGCCTGCACTATTGAGGATCGCAAACCATAAGATGTCTTGGTCTTTGGTCGGCCAGGCTCCTGCTAAGGCACTCACTTGATCTAAGGTGCCCGATTTGACTACCAAGCCTTTGGGGAGAGGGCGTTGGTTCAAAATGCCTTCTTTTTCACCCGTCACAGCAACAATGTCTGCAATGGTCAGTTGTTGCGGATGCAATAATTTTGCGATCGCCTGATACAGGGCACAGACCGCCCGAGGTGAAATGCGATTTTCTTCCCCTAGCCCCGACCCATTGATTAATTGAATTTCGGTGGGGGGAACATCTGCGATCGCGGCGGCTTGACTGGCCACCGCCTCAGCCCCCCCTACCGTATTAGCAATCATCTCGGCCATCTCGTTATTGCTATATTGGTTCATCTTTTTGAGTAGCTCCGCCAGGGGCAAAGAGGAATGACGAATCAGGGGCTTCACCGCCTGAGCTGGCAAGGCGACTGCTTGAATAGAGCCGGTAATCTTGACTTGGGGACGGGGGGGCTTATTGGGCAGGGTCTCGAACTGGGCTTGGGCCTCTCCGGGCCAGAGACGTTCATCTAAACCTTGTCGCAAGGCAGCGCCCGCCACCATGGGGTCGGTCTCGTAGTTCATATAGAAGGGGCCACCAAGATTAAGTTGCCGGTGATGGTGCGGATACCGTTTTGTTGGAGCAGATTACCGAGTGCGATCGCATCTTCCCAGACAAACAACGGATCGCCGCTGCCTTGAATCACTAAATTTCCTTGCAAAACGCCTTTTTGGATCGACCCGGTATACCCCACCTGGGTAATAAAACGATGATTGGGTCCGAGGCGCTCTAAGGCCACTAGCGAGGTGGCCACCTTCGTTAAGGAAGCCGCTGGCAAGGGAATTGTGCCTTGGTGATTAGCCAACAAGGTATCTTCTCTCTGGATCCAGATGCCTTGCCCTTCCATGGGCGACCCTTGACCCAGCAGCTTATTTAAATAGGCTTGCACCCTAGCCGTTGTTGCTATTTTGGGTAAGGCCAAGCGCAAGTTTAAGGGCTGAATTTGGGGTTCTAGGGTGCTTTTTGGGGTGGGCAGCGCAGGAGGAGGCTGATCAGCGGGTATTGATGTACAACCCGCCAACATCAAGCTGCTGGTTAGCAAGCCTAAACCTAGACTGATGGGTTTACAGCGACTTGGAGTCGCAACCTTGATCAGCATTTGCAAGATAACCCCACCCAACTACAGCCCCTTAAAAACTTGAGGGATTGGTCGATAGCTGATTGCCCCGCTCAACGGTCTCAGCCAATTTGGAAGTGGCTGCCCATTGCCGATAGTCAGTGACTAATTGATGGCCTAGACGCTGCTTGAAGGTCAAGAAGATGCCTTGCAGGAGACTCTGGCTCGTGGCTTCTAGGATCGGTCGGGGAGTTAAAGCAAACAAGGGTGGCAGTTCTAATTCGACACTAACATCGCCCTTGCCGATTAATTGAGTTTGTTCGCCCACTTGGGTCGGGTAGAGAATCCCATTCAAGCTCAGGTTAAATCGCTTATTGATATAGTCAACCCCCCGAATTTCACAGCCCGTTGATTGTAGGTGAACGGTACCGTTGGGTTGAGTCCAGACCTGCATATCAACAACCGGCTGAAAACTTAAGGCTAAAAACTGACGAGGCCGCATGGTGAGGCGAAAACAGTCGGCACTGAGGCGTTCTACACGGCTCCGATCTGTGAGAGCATAAACCAACCGCTGGGGTTGCCGCAAGTAGTGCTGAACAGGGAGGGGCGCCTCTGGTACCGGAATGACTACGGAGTGAGAGGCGGCGAAATTGAGTTCCATCGATGAGCAAACCTACCAATTGTTAAGTTTATTTTACATTTCTATGGCATGTTCTGGTTGAATATCATAAAAAAACCCTTCGAATGTCCTACTAAGGTTTGCTATGCCGCTTTCCATTGCCCATCTTGGTCCTGCTGGAACCTATGCTGAGCAAGCTGCCCTAGCCTATGCTGATTGCTATACGCAGCATAGCCAGCAACCGCCCCCCTTACTTTGTCCCTATCCCAGTATTGCGCAGGCCCTTCATTCTACTGCTGTTGGCGATACAAAGTTAACGGTCACCCCCGTTGAGAACTCCATTGAAGGTAGTGTCTCTGTCACCCTCGATACCCTTTGGCAACTGGATAACTTACAGATCTGCCAAGCCTTGACCTTGCCGATTGCCCATGTATTGGTGGGTAAGGCAAAGTCTTGGGCCCAGATAGAGGTGGTTTACTCCCATCCTCAAGCCTTAGGCCAATGTCAAGGCTGGCTGCAAAGAACTTTGCCTCAAGCAACCCTGGTGCCTGTGAACTCTACCACTGATGGCCTGCAATATGTGCAAGAGGATGGATCAGGGGTGGCGATCTCTTCCGCGCGCGCGGCTGATCTGTACCAGTTACCGATTTTGGCGGAGTCTATCCAAGATCATCCTGAAAACTGTACCCGTTTTTGGGTGGTTAGTCAGCTTGACTGTGACCATTGGATCGATTGCGCTGTTGGCGAGCAAGCTTACACGTCCTTGGCCTTTAGTTTGCCTGCCAATGTGCCGGGGGCCCTATTGCAACCCTTGAGAATTTTTAATGATCGACAGATTAATCTGAGTCGGATTGAATCGCGTCCGAGTAAACGATCCTTGGGAGATTATGTTTTCTTTATTGATGCGGCGGTGGCCTTGCAGGCGGATGCTTGCCAAGCAGCCTTGGTGGAGCTAAGGGCGCATACGGAGATTTTGAAGGTTTTTGGAAGCTATCACCTCTTGCAAATTGACCCTAAAGGCACCCAGCCTTGAAGACTGCTGAGGTTCTAGTTGCGTTGGTTTTGGAGAAGTTGATCCTCCGCGATCGCAAACCAGAGTTGTTCGGCCCTTGTGTTTCTGAGATCTATCCCCCGGTACATGGGCAAATATTTCACCAGTCGATTATTGACCCGGCGATAAAACCGATCTCGATTAACGCTGCTGCGTTGGATTTTCGCCTCAATGCTTTGCCGATCTGTGGCTTGGTATTGCCCGAGCGATCGCGTAGCTGTGGATCTAGCTTGCCCAGCAGCTCTAAGACTTGAAATCCCACTTCATCCCATGCTTTGCGTTGAGGGGCATCCTCAGGGCTACGTGTGAGGGCACGACCTTGATAGTTGGGATATTCGAGGAAAAAAGCCTCATTGGTGAGTTGGGTAAAAAAGGCCAGGGAGATATTTAAAGCCTCTAGGCGATCAAATAATCGAGCTTTGCGATCGCGCTCCTCCGGAGAATAAGGCTGATCGACTGACTCTGAGGGCCGTCCCGACTCTGTGGGTGACCCCGACTCTGAGGCGGTGATCAGCCGATAGCGAATTGCCCAAACAACACCCCCTAATAGAGATGCGATCGCCATCAACATCAACAGCCGTTTGACTTGCCGAATAGTCCATCCCCGTAGCCGAAGCCCTAGCCCCGCCAAAGGCTTCGGCCTTGCGGCATCAGGTGCAGCGATCACCGTTTGCTGAGTCACTTCCGGCTCAAATCCCGATGAACCCTCCAAGCTAACCTTACCCAAGCCCACTTCATTCAAGCCCACCTCACTTAAGGACTCCTTCAAATCCGTTGAGCTTTGCAAATGTAAGCTCTTCGTCACTTTCGCCTCAGAACCCTGTTCCTGGAGATATGCCAACTCGTCTAAGGCCCTCAGCACTGCTTCGGCAGAGGGATAACGACTCGTCGGTTGAGCCGCTGTCATCGTATCCAAGAGCCTAGCAAAGCCAGGATCGATCGCCACTTGATGCCGCCATTTAAACGTTCGGGTATTGGGATCATAAAAATCTTGAGGATCTTTTCCCTGCAACAACACTAAGGCTGTCACGCCCAGGGCATAGAGATCGCTGTGATTATAGACTTGGCCGAGCCGAATTTGCTCTTGGGGCGAATAACCCAGTTTGCCAATAACCGTCGCGCTTCCCCATCGGGGATGCTCAAGAGCGACGGCCTCACTGAAACTTGCTGTTAGTTGTTTCACTCCACCAAAATCGATCAAGATAGGCAATCCATCTCGTTGCCTCAAAATCAAATTATCAGGAGAAATATCGCGATGGATGAGCCCCTTTTTATGAATATAGGCAATTACAGGCAAAATTTGCATTAAAAATTGATAAACTTCAGCCTCACTAAACCCTTGCCCCTGTGCTACTCGATCCTGAAGAATGGCCTGATAGGTGGCACCTTCTACATAGTCTTGTACCAGACAGAGGGTTTGATCCTGGTCACCCATAAACCATTCACGAAATCGGGGAATTTGGGGGTGATCTAACTGATAGAGCACCGTTGCTTCGCGTATAAAGAGTTCCTTAGCTTTAGTCAGCAATAACTCACTACTGGCAATCGCCGGAGCAAACTCCTTCAGTACGCATTGTTCGTTAAAACGATGAATATCTTCGACTAAATAGGTATGGCCAAAACCACCTCTACCTAGCTCACAGAGAACGCGATAGCGATGGGCAATCGTTGTAGGAAGAGGCTGATACTGCTGTGTTGGCATACTCGATTGCTAAGGTGAAACAGACAAGTAATCCCATGAAACATCTACAAAAAAATCCCTCCCCAGACTCGGTAAATGAGAGGTCCTTGCAGCAAGAGGCAGGCAATAGGTACCTCGGCCCAAACCCCCGACTCTATTTTAATGATTTCTACAGTGCTTCGGTCTCTAGAGTATGGCCTAGCTCATTGAGGTCTGAAGTATAGGCTGCGCCCTTGCAGGGGTTCCGTTTCCTTCATGGTCTAAGCAATAGAGGTCACCACGGAAATAATTGAAACTATTCAAAGCTTGGGTTGAGCCTCTCAGCGGCTGAAAACCTTGTCGTAATCATGGCCGGGGTAACTGCTTACATAGAAATCCTGGATCATGAGTTCGCGGATACCCTTGTCGAATAGCCTGATCACAGTGGTCAATCTTCAGCCTGGGTTGTCTTAGATCACTTGAAACCGCCGATTTAAAGCATGAAGATTGCATGACTGAGATCATTTTCAGACGACCGCAAGAATCATACACTAGAGGTGAATCGATATAAGCTGTAGTCAGTTCTATGCTCAGGGAATTTACACCGTTTAGATAACCAGCCAGCGGCATAGACGCTCACCTTCTTGAGCGCTGTAGCTTGCCTCGCCAAAATTCTGTTGATTGGCCCCCATGACTCTGTGCATTAATCCTAGCTGTCCTAACCCGCAAAGCTCTGACGATCACCTCTTTTGCGAAGCTTGTGGATCGGAACTATTGCTAGAGGGGCGTTATCGGGTTCTTTGCCTGCGAGGTCAAGGTGGGTTCGGTAAAACTTATGAAGTCAGCGATCTCGATAACTGCCCTAAAATTCTCAAGGTTTTAACGGATAACTATCCCAAGCATGTGGAGCTATTTCAACGCGAAGCTCATCTGCTCAGCCAGCTCGATCATCCTGGCATTCCTAAGGTAGAGCAAAATGCCTACTTCACCTACTATCCACGCAATTGCCAAGAGCCACTGCATTGCCTGGTCATGGAAAAAATTGTCGGCCTAGACTTGCAAGACTATTTGCGCCAACGCGGCCATCCTATTGATGAGAAGTTGGCCATCCAATGGATGAAACAGGTTGTCAAAATTCTGGATGTAGTGCATGCCCAACAGGTCTTACATCGAGATATTAAACCCTCCAATATTATGCTGAAGGCTAATGGCAATATTTCTCTTGTAGACTTTGGCACAGCCCGATCGGTAACCAATCTGACCAATGAGCTAGGGGGCACTCGGGTGATTTCATCCTTCTATACCCCCAGAGAACAAATGCATGGGCAAGGGGTGCCCCAATCCGATTTCTTTGCCCTAGGGCGTACCTTTGTCTATCTGCTGACGGGTAAGGATTTGAATGATTTTTATGATGCACGGACCGATGAGTTCTCCTGGCGCTCAACCCAGTTAAATGTTTCAGTTCCCTTTGCCAATCTTCTCGATTCTTTGATGGCAGAGCGGGCCAGCCAGCGTCCGGTTAATGCTCAGATTATTTTGCAACAACTGATCGCTCTAGAAAGTAGTAATCAGCCTAGTTCTGTACCTGTAGCTCCTGCCCATCCAGAATTAGAGCCAACCCAGGCCATTCATTTTCCCGATGCCTCTCCTCAACGCCTCAATTCATCGACACCATCTGTGCAGCCTGTTGTGGGTGGAATCCGACCAGAATTTGCGGAACGATGTTCCCCCATCTTGGCAGAATTTATTGGCCCCATTGCTCCGATTGTTTATCAGCGCACCGTGACAGAGCATCCTCATCTGACAGAGAAAGAATTGGTGAAACGCTTATCTGAACAAATTCCCAATCCTCAACAAGCGAATGAATTTTTACGGCGATTCCAATACTGAGGATTTTAGTACAGTTGATCAGGATTTGAACTTGATGGGATTAATATTGACTAATATTCGAAACGAACAGCTCTTAGGTATTTACGTCCATCAACTGGATTCTCTGCTCTGAAGTGCTAATTTTCTGATCAACATAAGTTTCTGTAACGCCGCCCCAAACAAAACAATGCCTAATACCTCTGCCAAATTAGAAATTCGCAAAGACAATAAAACGCTTCGGGAATTTTATCTGGAACAACCAGTCATCACCTTGGGACGCTCACCGGATAATAGTTTAGTTCTGAGCGATGATTTGTCTGTGTCACGACGTCATGCTCAAATTTCCTGTGCTGGGGATGCCTATGTTCTGACCGACTTGCGGAGTGCTGACGGTACCTATGTTAATGGCCTACAAGTGATGCCTGAGCAGCCCCGTGCTTTGGCTATTGGCGATCAAGTTAGGATTGGCAACTATGAATTGAATTTTTCAGTGCTGGCTGTGGCCGCTGCTCCTGCAGGCTCTGTCCCCCTTACTCCGGCAGAGCAAAAGACCACGATTGCTGCTTTCCCAGATGCTGGTCTTAATATTTCCCCTACCGAAGCTCAGCACTTAGATCTTAAGGGCCGCGATGTCTTTTCTCTGGGGCGTGATCCCCTCAATGACTTCGTGATCAACCATCCCTCGACCTCCCGTTATCATGCTCAAATCAAGAAGCAACAAGGGTCTTATATTGTTGTTGATCTCAATTCAACGAACGGCACCTTTGTGAATGGTAAGCAAATTGCGGGCCATCGTCCCTTGCATGTGGGGGATACGATTCGCATTGGCTCCACCAGCTTGGTGTTTAACATTAATGAAACGCTGCTGAGCAGCAATGAAGAAGGTAATCTTCGCATCGATGCCATTGGCCTGAATAAGGTGATCAATAAAGATCTCAATCTTTTACAGGATATTTCTATCTCGATTCAAGCCCGAGAGTTTGTGGTGATTGCGGGTGTTAGTGGTGGTGGCAAATCCACATTATTAGATGCCCTCAATGGGTTTCGGCCAGCAACGAGTGGAAATGTCCTTGTTAATGGCACTGATCTGTACAAAAACTTTAATGCCTATCGCAGTGAAATTGGCTATGTTCCCCAACGGGATATTGTCCATATGGAACTTTTGGTGGAACAGGCGCTAGATTTTGCAGCTCAATTACGGATGCCTGCTGATACGACTCGTTTAGAACGGCAAATGCGGGTTAATGAAGTGCTTAAGGATTTAGGTCTAGAGCATCGTCGCTCTGTGCCCATTAGGTCTTTGAGTGGGGGACAAATTAAGCGGGTTTCTATTGGCGTTGAGCTGTTAACCAAGCCCAGCTTATTCTATTTGGATGAGGCGACTTCTGGGTTAGATCCTGGCACCGAGGTAGAGCTGATGCAGTTGCTGCGCGAGCTAGCGGATCAGGGGCGCACCATTATGCTGATTACCCATGCGACGGAAAATGTCACCATGTGTGATCAGGTAGTGTTTATGGCGAGAGGGGGCCATTTGGCTTATTTTGGGCCACCCCCAAGAAGCGCCCCAATATTTTGGTGTGACCCGGTTTAACGAAATTTACCGCAAGGTTGAGCATGAGAGTACGCCGCAAGAGTGGCAACAGCGCTATTTACAGTCTTCTCATTACCAGAAGTATGTGATCCAGCGTCAGCAGTCTTTGGAGGGATCGGCCCTCAGTCGTGGTCCGAAGCGTCTGAAGCAACAGTTGCCAGGGGCACAGGTGAAGACGATTTCTAGTTGGCGGCAGTTCCTGATTTTGTCGAAGCGAAATCTGGCGATTTTGATGCGCGATCGCATCAGTGTATTGCTGATGCTAGCCGTGGCACCCATCCTCGGAATGCTCGATTTGGTCACCTGGAGCAAACCCTTATTCAACAGAGAAGATGGGGATGCCAGCTTAGCGCTGACCATGTTATTTACCACCATTTTATTCGCAGTGATGGTGGGGGCTTTGCCAACCATGCGCGAGATTGTTAAAGAGGTTGATATCTATCGGCGCGAACGGATTATCGGCTTGCAAATTGTGCCCTATGTCTTTTCTAAGGTCTGGGTGAGTGTGTTAATTGCCCTTTACCAAGGCGGTATTTTCTTGGTATTTAAGTTAATTGCCGTCAAAGACTTTCCCCATGATCCAGGTATTTTATTTGCCATGTATGGGACCATAACTCTCTCTGTAATTGCAGGTATGCTCCTCGGTCTATTGGGTTCTGCGGCGGCCCCCAACCAGAGTGTTGCGCCGATTTTGGTGTTAGTCTTGTTAATCCCGCAGATTATTTTGGGGGTGGAGTACTACCCATTAAAACCTTTGGACCCCCTGGCCAGATTCTCAACCAGTTTTCTTTGACAAAATGGCCCTTTGAAGCCTTATCGAGTCTTTCTGGGGTGGGGACTGCGGTGGCTAAGGATCCCTGTTGGCAAGATATTACCTCCGGCAAAGTCAAGGACCTCGACGATATCGTCGAGAGCCGCAAGAAACAATGCGACTGTATGGGTGTCAACGTCTTTAAAAAGTGTAATTTCCCTGGCATTCTCGAAAAATATAATTCCTTTATTGATAAACCTGAGCCTAAGCAACCTAAACAGCCCGAAGTTCAATCTCAAGAGGCCTTTGATCAATTCAATAAAGACTCAAAGAAATATCAAGAGGACATCACCGAATGGAATACAAAACGTAGTAAGGCCATTAGCGAAGCGGAGGGTTTGATTAATGGCATCAATGAACAATTTAGTAATGCTTTTAAGGTGGATGTACCCAAACATCTAGGCGTTTTTGCCATCTTTATTGTCGCCATGTTTGGCTTGACCTTGCTTGTGCAAAAAATTAAGGACTTTGCCTAGCTGTAATCAACGTCTCTTAGTCCCTCTTGACCAAGCTGGGGGAATTTCTAAACCGCTAGAATTTATCAACCACTAGGGAGAGAGGGCTGGGGGGATTGATAATGGGATTTCTCAAGGTGTCAAAATAAGGCGATGGCTTCCTGCAAATGCTTTTCTAGCGTTCCTTGGGGCAGTGGCCCTTGAAGATGAGACCAGGGCAACACTTGATCTATAGGCCAATCCGCAAAAACATAATAGTCTAGGTCAGGGAGTTGACCCTGAAGCTGTTTGAAGGCACGTCGGTAGCTACCGATTGAGTCACCAAAGTGACGAGTTAGCTCTAATAGATGTGACAAACGGCGATCCCCTCTTGATAACAAGGCTTGTAGCACCGACCAGTTATAGCTCTCCGGCCGATACTCAATCCCTTGAGAGCGCAACGGTTTTGCAGTCGCTGTAAAGTCTGCTTAGCCTGTGGATTCACTCCAAACCACTGAAAGGGTGTATGGGCCTTGGGCACAAAGGTGCTACAGCCAAGGGTCAACCGGAGGCCAGGAGTCTGGCGTTTTAAGTCACCCATTAACAGCAGGGTGGCTTCTAAATCCTCTGGAGTTTCACCTGGGAGTCCAACCATGCCATAGAGCTTGATGCCCTTTAAGCCACCTTGATGGGCAGCAGATGCTGCCGCGTAAATTTGCTCATTCTCTAGTTTTTTGTTGATAATCTGGCGCAGCCGATCCGATCCACTTTCGATGGCGATGGTGATTGATCGGCTACCTCGCTGGGTCAAGATTTTAGCTAACTTCACGGTCACAGTATTGGTCCGCACAGAGGCAATACTGAGACGCAGATCAGCACAAACAGGTCGGGTAAAGTAATCTAATAGTTGATCAAATTCAGGATGTTGGGTTACAGAGGCACCCAACAGACCAATACGATTGGTAACCGCCAACCCTTGCTCAATAGCAGGAATTAAGCTGGTTTGGAGATCTGGTGTCCGAAAGGGCAGGGTTAAGTAACTGGCGAGACAAAATCGACACATCTCTGGGCAGCTGCGGACAACCTCTACCATATAGATGTTTTCCCAAGCAGCTTTGGGGCTGACAACCGTGGAGGTCGATAGCTGGTTGCCCCGATAGGTTTGTTTGCTAACTTGGGGAGGCACCTTGGCTGTGATCGGCTGAATCGCAGAGATTGCCCCCTCCTGACTGTGATAGGTGACCTCATACAAACTGGGGACATAAACCCCTGGCACTTGGGCAAGGGTGAGAAGCTGAGTTACTCGGTCTGCCCCTTGTACTATCTGCACAGTGTCAATGAAGCTATGGAGTAATTCTTCGCCATCTCCTAGCAAAATGACATCAAAGAAATCTGCAAAGGGCTCTGGATTGGCTGTTAATACTGGCCCACCGCCAAAGACTAGGGGAAAGCAACCATGGGTACGATCTTTAGAGCGTACTGGAATCTCTAAACTCTCTAAAAGGCTGAGAATATTGACATAGTCTAATTCCCAAGACAGAGAAAATCCCAATAAATCGGGGTGACGGGGCAGTGGCTCGTGAATATCTGTAAACAGACGACTAACGCGCAGATCGGATCGAGCCTGTAACAGTCCCCAGACAACTTGATATCCTAAGCTAGTTATTCCTACAGAATAGGTGTTGGGAAAGGCAAATAGGAGGGAAAGAGCCTGGGATGTTGGTGCTGCGGGCGTAAACAATAACTGTTCTGTTGGAAAGGTCACAATAGGAACGTAAACTGATAGAAATTCAAATGATGTTAGGTCTAATTTGGTGGTCTTTTTCAATCCTGATCAGCTAGGGTATGAGTTTAAACATCTTTACATAACGCTTACACCTTCACCTTTCTCAAGTAACAATAGCTTTAAGGCTATCCTAGGAATAATTTTATTCGATGGATATCAAAGCTCAGGGTAGATCCCTAATCCTGACTTGTTAGGACCCCTTTTGTCGGAAACGCATATGCCAAATTCTTCCTTAAAACTGTATTGTCCTAATCTCAGGTGCCGCGCTCTCAACACCGAGCACGATCAGTTTTGTCAGAAATGTGGTTCCTCTTTACCTAAACGATGGCTTTGGACCGTCGGCCCTAGTGCTCATGCCTTCCAAGTGGGGGATGTGATTGGTGATCGGTTTGTATTTCGCGGACCGCGAGTGGTCTTTGATACCCAGCCAGGTCTGCCCGTTACTATGGCGGCGGAATTGCCAGATAACTTGGTTCCCTATCTAAAGCTGTTTCCCTACCGTCTTCATGTTCCACAAGTTTATACCTTGCTCTCCCTTGAGGAGGGCAGACTTCTCTATTGCTTCTTCTAGAGCAGGCCCCCCTCCGGAGTGCAGATTTAGATCCATCCGTTTCTGGTTCTCATCAGCCCTTAGGGATGCCATCCGCTTTGCCCCTCTTTGATGCTTGGTCTGAGGCTCAACCGCTACGCCAGCTGCATTGGTTATGGCAAATGGCCCAACTATGGCAGCCTTTACGAATTCATGGGGTAGCCACTAGCTTGCTTCAACCTGATCTGTTAAGGGTGGAAGGTCCTTTATTGCGGTTATTAGAGCTAGAAAATGATCTGGGCTTAGAACCTAGCCTAGCTGATCTCGGTCAAATCTGGCAGATGCTGCTGCCCAAGACTCAAGATTTCTTAGCTCCGTTACTAGAGTCGCTCTTTGAACAACTGGTCAGTGGGGAGCTATCTTCTCCAGAATCCCTAGTGTCTCAATTAGAAGTATGGATTAATGAGGTCCATCAAAGTTATAAAGTTAAAATCGATGTGGCCACGCGCACAGATACAGGGGTTGTGCGTGACCATAATGAAGATGCTTGCTATCCAGCCCATGGGTCTGTAGTCCAAAATGCCCAAGATCCGATGGTGATTGTCTGTGATGGGGTAGGGGGACATGCTGGCGGAGAAGTCGCCTCGGGAATTGCGATCACAGCCGTTCAAGAGCATTTTGCCAATCTGCCCCTCGATCGCTTATCTTCCCCAGAGATTGTTAAAGAAATTGAGAATGCCACCTTAAAAGCCAATGATTTAATCAGTGAGCGCAACGATCAAGAGCAGCGTCAAGATCGGCAGCGGATGGGAACAACCCTGGTGATGGCCTTAGCTCAAGGCCATCAAATCTATATTTCTCATATTGGCGATAGTCGGGCTTATTTGATTACCAGCCAAGGTTACTACCAGATTATGGTGGATGATGACATCGCCTCCCGTGAGGTCAGGTTAGGGTATGTGCCCTATCGTGAAGCCCTGTTACAACCGGCCTCAGGCTCCTTGGTCCAAGCCCTAGGCATGGCATCCTCTGCCGTTCTACGACCTACGGTTCAGCGCTTTTTCTTAGATGAAGACTGTGTCTTTCTGCTCTGTTCTGATGGTCTCAGTGACTTCGACCGGGTGAACAGCCTTTGGCGAGATGAAATCTTACCCCTATTAACAGCAGAGACAGACCTAGATAGTGCTGCCAAAAGTTTGATCCAACTTGCCAATCAGCTCAATGGTCACGACAATGTCACCATCGGTTTGATTCACTGCCATGTTAATCATCAGCGCCAAGACAAGACTAGAGGTGCTGAGCCCGAACTTCAACCTGTGCCTTCGCTAACAACATCCAATCTCAAAACTGCTCCAAACTCTGCTGAAGCAGGAGAAGCGAATTTGGCCCCTCCCACTGTTTTACCTACAACGCCAACGGTTCTGCAGGAAAAGATAAAGCCCCCTCAAAAATCCTCTCATTCTGGAAGGTTACTGTTTATTTTGGGCTTATTGCTGGCCTTAGGGGCGGGTGTTGCCATGGCCTTTCAACTGTGGCGCTCTGGTATTTTAGGACAGTCTCCCAAATCTCCTAATCCCGTTGCCTCTCCTTCGGTGCCCGCTCCAGCACCCCCTAGTCCTACAGCGACTCCCATACCGATTGCCTTTTCTCAAGTTCAGAGGGGAGACTATCTGCGGCTGCGATCTGGGGCCAAGGAGGATGCCATTCTAAGTTGGACCAGTCTAGACAATTTAAAGGCAGATAAAGATGCAGCAGATTTGCGGATTTCAAGGGATCAGTTGTTCTTTGTCACCGCGATCCATCCCGATCCAGACATTAAAGAAAAACCAGATTCAGAGGAGACACCCGCTATACCAAATGCTGTAGAATTGCGGGTTTGTCGTCCCTTGAACCCCCTAAGCAACAAGGCTACTGAGCAAGATGATGGGTCAGCAAAGTCCGAAATAGGTAATAGCGAAACAACGCCTCCCTCTAATCAGGCTCAAACTCCGGCTAATCCCCCCCTTGTCTCATCGAGCGACCGGCCGCCAATCGTTTGGGTCGAAGGCAAAGAATTAGATCGCTTAGTGGAAATTCTTCCAAAGGAACAGTTGCAGCCTGCAGAGGCGACAGCTTGTGAACCCCCTAAATTGAAAGGAACGACTTCTACAAAGACAACTACCCTCGGCTCAGAAAATCCTGCAGCCCAGCCCTAGTGACCCTTGCATGAGTTATCAGTCTGATATTTTTGACCAACCCCAACTCCTACACTCCCTTGTCCAGACTTATCAGGGCCAAGATCGATTATGGTCCCAAATTACGGCCTTAGGGCAAGCTAACAAAAAAACTGTGATTTTAACGGGGATGGGGGCGTCTTTTAATGCCCTATACCCTCTTTGGCTCTACCTTAATCAACAGGGCTGTACTGCCCTGCATATTGAGACCTCGGCCTTGATTCACTATTTACCTCGTTTGCTGGCTACCTCTGGCTTGCTGGTGGGGGTCTCACAATCAGGAGAAAGTGCTGAAATTTGTCGATTGGTTGCCGAGATCCAGGATCAGCGCTCTTCAGGTCAGCTATCACCGACTGTTCTGGCTGTAACCAATGGCCGAGAGAATACCCTAGCCCGCCATAGCGATATTTCTCTGGCGACTCAAGCTGGCACAGAGGTGGGAATTGCCACCAAAACCTATACCAGCTCTATGTTGTTGCTTCATTTTGTTGCTAGGGCTTTGATCGCACCTTTGCAAGCTCAGGATTTTGAAAGGGGAGATGCGATCGCTACGAGCCTTGCCACCTATTTCCACCAAAAAACAGCCGCCTTGCAAGCCGCCGCCTTGAAACTACAAAATAGCTCCTATATTGCTATTATTGGCCGCGGCCCAGCCTTAGCCACCGCTAATAATGCGGCACTAATGTTTAAGGAAGGAATTCGTCTGCCCGCCGAGGGCTATTCTGGTGGGCAATTTCGACATGGTCCCCGAGAAGTGATCACAGCCGATATTGGTGTCATTGTCTTAACCAGCCCAGGACCAACCCTAGCGCTAAATCAACGTTTAGCAGCGGATATTCAAGCCTATGGCGGACAGTTAGTTTGCATCGGTCAACCCCCAGGCCATGATCTCAATGCCTGCCATTTGCCCTTGCCCCTCGTGGATGAATTTCTTCATCCCCTGCTAGAAATCGCCCCTATCCAACTGCTGATCGGTCAGCTTGCTAGGCAGCAAAACATTACATTAGGTGAATTTCGCTGGTCTGGTAAAATCGTTCACCAAGAATAACAAACCCATTAACCTGCTAAATAGGCATAGGGGAGGTTAAATTTGAGCGAAGTGACACCAGGCTTAGCTAAGACCAGCACAGAGGTGATCAAAATAATGACCAATATCACAACTGCTTCCCTCAGACTCAACTAGGTCTAGAGTGACTTCCTTCATGGCTTGGATAGCCTCCACTGTGGCAGTTAGGGACACACCCAGTGATAGATAGGTCTCCTTTAGGCCGTTGAGGACACGCTCATCTAAAATGCCCTTGTCACTTGCCAGCATGGCATAGGTAGAATATCGCAAGTAAAAATCCAAATCCCGAATGCAAGCAGCATAACGTTGGCTAGTTTGCACTGGGCCAGAATGACTGGAGTTCGAGCCAGCTAGAGACTTTGCTACAGCTTCCTTGACAATGGTTGCTGCATGGTCTCGAATAAGCGCAGCGACCCGCACCTTGCCATCGTCAATCTGGAAGACATGGCTTAATTTCTGTAAAGCTTCTGTATCAATATATTTGCCTTGAAGATCAAACGAGGCAATCACAGAAGTCATTGTGTCTTCCATCATTATTAGCTTCCTTATCTTCTTCCCTTAATAAACACAAAATTCTGAAAATGATACTCAGAGGTGCCTATACTCAACTGCTCGCCCATTGCTCGACTCAATAATCCTTGTGAGCCATGGCAGAAGTGAGCGAAATGAGCATCAAGCAACTAAATTTATGGACTGGATTAAAATGGCAACTCAAAAAGAGGATCGATCAAGGTTGAATCAATAAAATGCTCAAAACTTCACTGATGTCTTTACCCATTTTCAGGTCAGAGCGTGAATATGACAGTGTAGCTGTAACACTTCTTAATATAAAATCAAGCGTCTACCTCACTAGCCAAGACCTTAGCTAATGCTGCCTGGGCATTGGCTTGAAATTCTTTTATATTGACTCGGTTTAAAAACACAAGGGTAAGCAGCATCCCCAGCGCTTGGACCAGGAATACGGTGCCGTAGGCCAAGGTTGGGATCGAAAATAGAGCCTTACCCAAACTGAGAAGGCCTCCCCCTAATACAGTGGACAACCCCCGTGCGATCGCTGAGCCAAGCCCCAGGCCCCAATAAATGTGCCTGCTGTTTCAGCCATGGTTAGATCTAGCATTAAGCCAATGCTGCCCGTCGTAATCAGTCCGGTACATAGACCAAAGCCAAATAGACTCGCCATTAGTAGAGCTCGATTGAGCAGAAAGCCCGACGAGATGACCAGGCTAATACTCGCAATAGCCCCGAGACATCCATAGCGCGTTGTTTTGACCTTGCCCAAGCGTGGCATAACCCAAAAGCCTGCGCTGCTAATACCGATCAATGTTCCCATGCCCCAGGGGATATTCAGCTTGGTGGTCTCGGCGATACACATCCCAAAGACTTCACCCCCATAGGACTCTAGGACGGCATCTTGTATAAACAGGCTGATGGTCAAGACCAACATAAAGCTAAAAAATACCCCCGTTTGACGGTTAGCAGTCAGAATTCTCAGGGCATGGCTGAGGGTGATTTGATCTTCTCGATCCGCCACCATCGAGCGACTTGTATAGCGAGAATATTTTTTTTCAATGCCCCAGGTTCCTACTAAGCAAAGGCCGAGAACAATGGCTGGCATCAGAATAAAGGTGGGATTAATGGTGGCTTTTAACCGCTCAATATCCACTACTTTCGTCACTTGGCTAGGATCATAGTTGACTATATCTGCTCCACAGACTTCTGGCTGATTGAGAAGATTAGCACTCACTCCTGCGCCTAGGACAATTCCGACCATTAGCATGGACCAAACGACCCCGATTAAGGCAGAACGATTGTCTTCATCCGTAATATCAACTAATAGGGCGGCAAAGGGGGTCGAACTGGCGCTCAAGGCTAACCCATACAACCCAAAAACCCCACCTAAGCCCGCTGCCCAAAGATAGGTAGATGTTGTCCAACCTTGGGCTTGGATATTTGCGCCCAGTTGCCAAATCACCTGCAAGGCCACAAAGGAAAGGCTGGTAAAGGTGACGGCTCCTATCCAAATGAAGCCTGTACGGTGATAACCCCATAAGGTTTTACTGTCAGAGAGCTGCCCAAACCAAATGCGGGCTGGACTGACAAATTGATGCATCGCGATCGCAACAGCGGCCACCAAGGGTAGCACCTGCAGCTCATTAATCATGATTCGATTGAGAACCCCTAAGGTCAGTAGAGACATAATGCCAAGACCCAGTTGGAAAAGACCCAGGCGAAGCATCGTCACCCAAGTAAGGGAGGCTAACCCTAAGCCAGCATCGGAAGAATGGGAAGGGGGAGGTGGGATTGCCATCGTTGATCGCTACTATAGAAGACAATAAATGATCGTTCTGGTTCTTCAACTGTAAGGGGTGATTGTCTTTGCTGATACCCCTCTATAACCTCCTATGCATGATTCCCTCGATACTCGACGGCCTCACCCAGCCTTGCAGGCAGCATTGTCTACATTAGATGTCACCCTTGAGTCTGAGTTGGCCTTATTTCGCCGCTATCAGTCCCGGGCTGACCGCCCTGCCCCCGACGACCTCGACTCTACTGACCTCACTCCCCAGAGTCAATTGTCTTTATTGCCTGCC
>JAAUUW010000166.1 GCA_012030735.1 Acaryochloridaceae cyanobacterium SU_2_1 | reverse complement strand
CCCCTATCACCCCCAGCCGTTTTAGCAAAGGCTTATCAATCGGTTGATAAGCCCGCTTGAAAAACAACATCACCCCTAAAAGGTCATAGCCATCTTGGATTGGCATACTAAGAGCAGTCCGCATCGGTGCAGACCTCATTGGGCAAGAGCTATGGGGATCTGGGGCCAAACTCGTTAACCAAGTCAGTCCATCTCTAGCCCAAACCTGTGGAATTAATTCTGTGGCCAATCCAAAGATCGACGAATTTGTTGCTGGTTCTCTATCCCTATCAACACCCTCAGCCAGATCAGAATTTAGATTGCGGCACCAACTTTCCACGCATTCAGGTTGACCTGCTGGCGTAACCGGCATCCATAATTCTCCATACTCCCAATCTAAACTCAGGCAAATTGCCTTCAATAGTTTGGGATACGCCTCGCCTAGGCTCACCACTTCAGCCAAAACGGCTGATACCGATCCTTCAATGCTCAGACGCTGCTCTAGGGCCTTATTTTCTGTGATATCAGCAATGGATCCTGAAATACCCACCAGCATACCCTCTTGGTTTTGCCGAGGACAAACATAGAAATCCAGCCAGCCGATGCTCTCATCTTGGGCATGATAGCGTACTTGAAACCGACATTCCTTAATTAGTCCTAACTGCAGCAATTTCAACTGCTGCTGAGCCTCTACTTGATCTTGTGAATGGATATAGCTTAACAGCGCAGTACCTAGACTTTGCTGTTGACTAAAGCCGGTGATCTTCGTCCAGGCCGGGTTGATTTTTGTCAAATGACCATCAAGATCTGCCTGAAAGATAACTTCTTTCAGGTTGGTGATCACTGAACAATAGTGACTGGGGAGGGTCAAAGTGAAGAGTTGAGAAAGGACAAGAATTTACTTTCCCAGTGTTCCCCCACAAGAGCTGTAGTTTGATCATCTCCAACATTCCCTTCCTCATTTTGCTGGTCATCGGAGAATGTATTTTATGGTTGCTCCCCTGAATAAATCCTGGCCAATTGAAGCAACGCTATGCCGAAAAGCTTATCCCATAGGGTAAAGAGCGGATGATGAGACTCGAACTCACGACATTCAGCTTGGGAAGCTGACGTTCTACCACTGAACTACACCCGCATTCTCTTGTACTGCTCAACCTACCGCTTCCTTGGGAATTTTTCAAGACTAGCATAGAGCTGTCATTCAATAATATCTATGCCGTCCTGGATCTGTATTAACCAAGTATTAATTAGATTTTTAACCCAGATTAACTAATCGTCTCCTTTATTTCAGCTATCCTAGCCGAGAGAATCAATAAATTCTATAACCCTTGGCATTGGCCAATCCCTGGAGAAACTGTGCCCACTATTTATAATTTTCTGGCCAAGGGTGGTCCGGTGATGATCCCCATCCTGGGACTATCTGTCTTCACCCTTGCTTGTGCCCTAGAGCGAGCTATATTTTGGGGCCGGCTGCTCAGCCAAGAGCAGCGCATTGTACATGATGTTCTTGATGCAGCCCGTTCTAACTTGGACGAGGCCGCTGTCATTGCCAAGCATGCTCGGTTCTTACCCATTGGTCGCTTCTTGCTAGCGCCTTTATGCTTACATCAGCCCTCTCCAGAAACTTTTCGCTTAGCGATGGAAACAACAGGGGACAAGGAGTTTATCAAAATGCGCAAGGGTGAGAAACTCTTAGAAACAGTGGTGGCAATATCTCCTTTGCTAGGACTCTTAGGAACGGTAACAGGATTGATCAGTACCTTCAGCAATCTAAATATTGGAGGGGGTGGCGCTTCGGATCAAGCCACAAAAGCAGCAGCAGGCATTGGTGAGGCATTGTTAACCACTGCGGGGGGAATGATAGTAGCGATTTTGGCCTTGTTGGTGTTGCGGGTTTTGGTGATCCTGCAAGCTGGGCAATTGGATTTCTTCTCAGAGGTGAGCGGTGAGCTGGAACTAATCTACCGCCAAATATGGTACGAGCCTAGACTGGTTAATTCTCGCAATTACCTACCCAATAGTCTAAGTAGTGAGTTAAGTCCCATGAATGTTGATTCAGTTGTTGATGAGGACAGCTTCTAAGGCAAAGGTTAGTTCAGTCACGCTTTTTTACTCGCAAATTTAGTTTGGGTAGGCATGGGATTCCGTCGTCGCCATCACAGTGTTTCTACGCCTGAGATCAATCTTGTGCCCATGATTGATGTCTTAATGTCTGTACTGACCTTTTTTATTATCATTTCTATGACGCTCAGCAGGCAAAAGGCGATTGAGGTTCAACTCCCCCAAGATCAATTAGAGCCAGTGCAACCGATTACTGCCGATCCCAAGGCTCAATTTTGGTAGAGCTAAATGCCCAAGGTCAGGTCATCCATAATCAAAATTTGCTGACTCCCCAGCAGTTGCAAGCAGAGGCCCAGCAATACCTGAAACAAAGTGCCAAGGGGGTGGTGCTGCTCAAGCCCCATCCTAATCTATCTTATGAGCAGGTGCTTCATCAGTTAGAGCTTCTGCGGACCCTAGGACGCGATCGCGTTTCGCTCATCCTTGAATAAGGCCAATTCTCCCATGCGATTTTCCAAGCGCCAAACCCCGAGTCAAGTACCTGAAATTAACCTGGTGCCCATGATCGATGTCTTAATGTCAGTATTGACCTTTTTTATTATCGTTTCCATGACCTTATCAGGAAAACAAGTCCTGAACATAACCCTACCCAGTTCCATCACTAAAACTGCTCAAGAACCCACCTCGAAACAGCCCAGCGATCAGCTTTTAGTGGGTCTAAATCTTGAAGGTAAGCTCATTCTCGATAACCAACCCACCGACGAAGTCACTTTGGCAGCCCGCATCCAAAAGCATCTTGCCCAATATCCCCAAGGTAAAATCATCCTCAGCGCCGATCGAAAATTGCCTTATCTTAAAGTAGCCAAGACCCTAAAACAGATGGGAAAAATGGGAGGAAACAGCGCCTCCTTAACTCTGCGCGAATAACTAGAAGAGATTGAAGCTGCACTGAGATTGGCTCCAGATTGCCATCCCTTAAATTAGCGACGGAGCAGACAAATTTTCTCTGACCAAAAAACTTAACCTAACAATAACAATTTCATAAATACTAGCACTGGGTTTCATTAACTAGCCTTAATCTCTCTTCGCTATCCTTTGACCTAATACCTCGATCCCTCAAGATTTATCCATAAAGGAGCAAAAGAATGCAACTACAGCTACAGCGCAGATCTCTAATGGGGTCCATTGCGCTACTTGCTGCTGTGAGCACCTCTACAATCACAGTTACCCCCACCCTTGCTCAGACTACGAAGATCAGTATTGATGGGTCTAGTACCGTTTTTCCGATCACTGAGGCCGTCGCAGAAGAATTTCAGAAAGCCAATCAGGGCAAAATCAATGTAACAGTTGGGATCTCTGGCACAGGTGGCGGCTTTAAGAAATTTTGTACTGGGGAAACAGAGATCTCTAATGCTTCTCGCCCGATCAAAGACAGCGAACAAGAGCTCTGCAAGCAAGCAGGTATTGAATATATTGAATTACCCATTGCCTACGATGCCCTCACAGTGGTCATCAATCCCAGCAATACCTGGGCTCAGACTATAACCACAGAACAGCTCAAGAAACTCTGGTCTGCTAAAACTCAAAGTTCTGTCACCAAATGGAGTGATGTCAATTCCAGTTGGCCCTCGCAAAAAATGAGTTTATATGCCCCAGGCACTGACTCTGGCACCTTTGATTATTTCAACGAAGCTGTTGTCAGTAAAGAACATCGTACGGATTTCACTGCCAGTGAAGATGATAACGTCCTGGTCCAAGGCGTATCTCGAGACAAAAATGCGATCGGTTATTTTGGCTATGCCTACTATGAAGCCAATAAGGCTCGCCTAAAAGCTGTTGCCATTGACAACGGCAAAGGCCCTATTTCTCCTAGTCTCAGCACCGTCGAGGCAGGGATCTATACCCCCCTTTCTCGACCTATTTTTATTTATGTCAACAAAAAGGCAGCCCAAAAGGCAGAAATTCGTCAATTCGTCGATTACTATATCCAAAATGCGGGCAAATTCTCCACCGAAGTCGGTTATATCCCCTTGCCTCAAGACGCCTATCAAGCCCTTGCCACCAACTTTAAAAACAATAAGGTGGGTAGTGTCTTTGCTGGACGGAATACCGTTGGCGTGAAAATTGCAGATATCCTCAAGCTAGAAACGACAAAGAGCAAGTAATAAAGGCTTTAATTTCCATTTATCTGCTGACAATCCTGAGATGGTGAACATAGCCATCTCAGTTTTTTTGTCTATGAGCAATATCCATAGAACGACAATAATCCTGACCGCAACTACCCGTTCTTCAGCTTAATATTGACTAATGCTTCCTCAGCTCAACTCTTCTTCTTCCTACTGGCGTTTTTTTAATAACCCCTTGCTCTTGCTTTCAGCCCTGCTGCATATTGGCCTATTAGCGATACCGATCGCTTCCGATCAGCAAACCAAGCTCCCTGAAGATCCCAAAACTGATGCTCTCACAAAGACTGTCTCCTTAAATAAACCTCAGAAAGCTGGTAATTCTAAATCAAGATCAAAACCTAAACAAAAGGTCAAAACCAAGCCAAGAACTACACCTCGCGTCCCTCCTCGGCCTTCTCCTGCTTATCAACCGGTTCGACCTTCACCTGTGGCATCGCAAAGTCCTGTGGTTTCACCAAGCCCGCCAGAGCAAAAGTCTGCTAATAACAGCCCAGATACTGATGCCAATGAAAAAGATTCCTCCGAGCAAGATTCAAAATTTGCTGAATTGCAAAATCAGTTTGTCACGCAAGTATTTGAAGAATTAACCGCTAGCGGTGGCAATGAAAGCTTCGGCACAGCTCCGAGTGACTTTCCACAACCAGAAGCCTTTTTTACCCCTGCCAGTATTGCTGCCTACAATCCTGCAGATGGGGCCATTGATCTGCTGCCGGGTATTATCAATGCGCCCCGCTACCATGAGCGAGTTAGTCCAGCAGACTTATACCCGATTGTGCAGAGTATTTCAGCTTTTCAGGGATTTCAGTTTGAGCAAATCGGTGAATATGGCGGTGGCCCACTCTATGCAGCCAAAAAGGGGAAATCTGTCTACTATATTAATCTCGTTAAAGTAGCTCGATTGGGCAAGGGAAGCTTCTTAGTGTTTTGGGAATGGAACCCCTTAAAACCGCCTGCTTAGTTCATTTGTTCTATCTTGGCTGATGTTTTAATTCTATTTTTATCAAGGATGATCCCCTGCTCAGCCAAGAGGCCATGGGAAACCTCGAAAACAGAGGCTAGATGAAGCTTCAGGGGTGATTCTGATGCAGGTGAACCCTAGGGGCATCTCCGGGTAAACCACTAGAGTCTAAACTAAAAAAACAGTTGACAAATCCGTGATCACCCTGTTCTATCTTGCTGAACCTTCCTCGAAGATAAAGGAGAGATTCAGATATTGCAGGGAGTCATCATGTTGACGAGTTTATTGGCCGAAGCCTTGGCAGTTACCTACGACAATCTAAACATGACAGCGACTATTTTAGATTGTGCTGAGGAAGCTTCAGAAGATTTGAGCCTAGAGGCTAGGCAACGCCTTTCCTTGGTTCATGCTGGTTTAGCCTTGGCTCTTCAAGGAATGGAGTGCGAAGAGTTACAAGAAATTATTCGTCAATCAGAATTGTTTTGCGAAAGTGACTTTGTTGCATGAGATAGGCATGATGGATGAATTAAGGCCTGCTAGGTTTAAATCACCAAGCCCAAGCCCAGCAAAATGGGAACACAGTACCGCATCCACAACTGTTCTGACTATATCACTGCACTCGATTCAGAGGGGAAGCTTCACCTTTTGGGTCAGTAAAGATGCCCTTGCGCAATC
>JAAUUW010000165.1 GCA_012030735.1 Acaryochloridaceae cyanobacterium SU_2_1 | reverse complement strand
TGTAACCGTTGCTGATGAGTTATGCCCACATACGAGATTTAACTCCGATAGCTGGATTTTTATTTGCTGAAAATGTTAGCTACTGAACGTTCTTCGTGTCGTGTTCATGGCAGCAACCAATTTAATGGGATTCAAAAATGTAATAATAAAAATGGGAAAAAGGTCAAAACTCTTGGTATCTTTGCCTGACTTTTCGATGGATTTTTTGATTTTGTTTCTGTTTTTTTCTTCATAGGCTTGGCGCTCAGCCTCTGACATTGCTTGCACCGCAGCCTCACCACGGGCCTCTGTCCAGGCCGCCTGTGCTTGGGCATTGCCGGGGGGTGGACTGGGTAATGCTGCCAACCAGTCATCCCGGAGCTGCTCCATCTCGGCCCGTTTGGGGAATTTGAAGGGATGAACTTTAACAAAGGCGCAGATCTGTTCGCCCTGCTGGGTTAGATGGGTTTTTAAGGCTAGGGTGACATTGCGAGAATAGCCAATGTATTGGGGATTGAGATCGCAATCTAGGACCGCATAGACCCCCGCCACTTTACCATCTTGGATTTGAACCAGCCAATCAGAGAGGGGTAGGGGCGTTTCGGCCTTCCCCTCAGGAATCGTATGGGTGGCCGGGGAGGCAGAATGCTCATCCTCAGAACTATACAAAAAGTCATGCAACCCTTGATGGGCTTGAGGAATATTTTGATGTTCAATGGACTGAGAAGGGTCGATAGTCATCCACCTAGCACTCCTGGCAACATGCTTCTATTATGGGTCAAGATGTTCCCCATGCTTTTCTCGATTGGCTTTTTGAAGGTAAGGCTCTAAGGATAGTACCCTTGTCATCTGGGCTAAGGTTTTTTCTAAATCATCCAAATACTCACAGGCAAAGCGATCCTGGGTAGTCAGAACCCGCTTGAGGGCATCCACCACAATTTGTTCACAAGTGGCGGCAGACAAACCCTGCTCGTTTTGATGTCCCAGCATTAAGTGATGCAAGAAGTAGGCATAGCCCCCCACCATTAACCCTAAAAGTAATGAGTTTTCGCCTTTGAGATCATTTAATTCCTGTTCAGAGTCTTGCATAGGCTTGGCATGAGAAGGATATAGAGGTCTGTAATACCCGGAGGTTGAGACGAGAAGATTAAGCTTGACAGCTCAGTCTAGAATGATCAATGGTCTGTGCTAGGACGAAATAAGTGAGAATGCTCAGGATGGTAAAGACGCGATCGCCTCTGGCCCAAATCCTTTGCCAAGGCCGGACTAATGACATAGAGCGTCGTCCGAGTGAGTTGATGCTCAGCCGTGGTAGCCGCCATTGCTGCTAAGGGTACCACCCAGATTTGCTCATCGGGCCAACCCAAGTGAAAACAAATTGCCACCGGGGTTTGGGGCGAATAATGAACCAAGAGACGTTGCTGAGATTCTTGGACATGGTGGGCACTGAGATACAGGCATAGACTGGCTTGATGTGCGGCTAAACTGCTTAATTCCTCGCTCTCAGGCACCTGAGTGCGACCACTCATCCGCGTCAAAATAATTGTCTGCACTAGCCCAGGAATGGTCAGCTCCACTTGTAGGCGAGCCGCTGCCAGCTGAAAGGCACTAATCCCAGGAATCACCTCAAAGGGAATATCCGCTGCTGCCAAAGCTTGCATTTGCTCGTGAAGGGCACCATATAAACAGGGATCTCCGGAATGAAGACGCAGGACAGTATGATGAGATCGCACCCTGTCAATCATGATCGGCAGAATATCCTCCAAAGTTTGAGTCGATGTCGGCACCACCTCCGCCTCAGGACGACACCATTCCAGTATCTCCCGAGGCACCAAAGAATCAGCATAGACAATCACATCTGCTTGCTGAATCAGCTTTTGGGCTTGCACCGTTACCAAGTCAGGATCACCTGGCCCTGCACCGACAATATAAACCGCAGGCTTGAGCTGTCCCATCTGTGAGGGTTGACTTGCCGGTTTTTAGAAGCCTTAGAAATCGTCATGACTGGTCTCGCCTCCCCAAGCCCATACCTGCTCTATGCCTCACTAGAACTATCCTTAGACATACCATTCAAAAATCAGACTCTTAAAGGGGTACTGTCTTGATATCAGGTAAATTGCGCCGTAGCCAATAGAGCCAGACCAACCCCATTCCGCCACCGACAATGCCCACCAAACTCACCACCTGAGCAATGCGTAACGGACCCAGCATCAGACTATCCGTGCGCAAGCCCTCGATCCAAAGCCGACCTAAACTATAGGCAATGGCGTAGATCAAGAACACTGTCCCCCGCTTCAGTTGCGGGAAACGTCGAAACAAGGTCAACACCAGGCAAAAAACCATCAAGTTCCAGAGACACTCATACAAAAAAGTGGGATGAAAATAGGCAGAATCAATATATGCCAGGGGTCGACGCTCCCTTGGAATTAAGAGTTTCCATGGCAAATCCGTCGGATCACCAAAGGCTTCAGAATTAAAGAAATTTCCCCAGCGACCCATGGCCTGCCCCAAGACCAGACAAGGAGCCACCAAATCAGCCAATTGCCAAAAGGAGATCCTTCTGCGTCGACTAAAGAATAGCGTCGCTACAATCCCTCCTAAAATAGCCCCGTGAATTGCAATGCCGCCGCGCCAAATTGCAAAGATTTGATCCAGATGTTGGCTATAGTAGGGCCACTCAAATAACACATAGTAAAGTCTGGCCCCAGGAATTGCCCCTAGCACCAGCCAAACCAACAGATCAACCATCACCTCAGGTTCCACTCTTCGATAGGTGGCCAGTCGCTGGGCTAGGGTGACACCCAAGAGAATCGCAGAGGCAATTATGAGGCCATACCAATGGAGGGTTAGGGGACCAATTTTAATCTCTGCGCCAGGAGAGGTAAATACAAAGGCCAGCATTGGCAAATTATAGAAGAGACGACATGCAGCATTACAGCAAAAAAGTCAATGTGCATAGTATCGCACCTCAACTCAGGCGGGCGATACCCTTGAGTCATTCCGCAGCACTTGAGCGTACCAAGACTAACCTGAAGCTAAGCCCCAATGATCCTTTCACCTAGACGGATGGCTAGATGATTGTTCGACCAAGGACTGCCACCCAGGTCGCCAGAGATGTCTATTCTTCAAAGCCTGAGCATTAATCCAAAAAACTACGGTCTGATCGCAGGCTGCCACTAATTCAGCAAAGACAAGGGATCCTTCGTTTTTGCGATTCACCACTCGAAAATGTCGCCAACCAAAGGTTGATCCCTGCGCGGTCCATTTGGATCCAATCAAATGAGGGAACTTTTGGGATTTCACGGTTGCATCAAGACTTGAAACTTGATCGAAGGTGGGCAGGAAGGGGTCTTAGTCCTTGATCTGTCAGATATCACATCAGCTCTGGGCCACACCCAAGGCTGCTATAAGGTAACAGCTGAGGTGAATCCTAGTAGGCTAAGCAGACGATCAATATCACAATGCTGGGCCACCATGTCTTGCACGCATTCCACCTTGACACTTTCGTGGAGTTGGGCTTGCTGAAAAGCTTGCTCCACAATTTCCACAGTTGTCAAGGTGTCCAAATCAACAAGCAACACTGGAATTTCTAGATCCTCAGCACGGCTCAGTACTAAATCATTAGGTGGGAAATGTCCCGTTAAAATCAGGCAATGGGTTGAGGATTCCAAAGCCGCTAACTGCAAATCAGTGCGATCGCCCCCGGTCACCACAGCCATATGCTTCCCTTTACGGAAATATTTCAAGGCTGAATTAACATTCATCGCCCCAATGGTTAGCTGCTCAACCATCAAATTGAGAAAATCTTGGCCCACCAGAACTTCCGCTTGCAATTGGTAAACGAGTTCTCCCACACTCACACTCCTCAGCAAGGCATGCCTGGGTAATACACCAAGCACAGGAATACCTTGAGCTTCTAGGTAGGGTTGCAGCGTTTTCTGCATCAAGTGCTGATGTTTGCTATCCACATCATTAAAGACAAGACCCAATAAGCGATCTCCCAACTGCTGCTTGGCTGTGAGCAACACATCCACTATGGCTAAGCCCCCAAACCGAGCCACCAACAAAACACCCGCATCCAACCTTGCAGAAATCTGTGCCAGAGATAAATCGAACAGAGAACCCGCATTAAGAGAGCTAGGCCCTTCTAAAAGGACTAAGTCCTGCCCTTGATATTCCTGATAAGCAGACAATCCGAGAGCATGATGATCCTGATCTTGCCCCAGGAGCTTTTGCGTGACAACATCAGCAGTAATCGTTAAAACAGTCGGCAGAACTTGGCTCACGCTAAGCCCAAGGGTTTGGCTAATAAATTGCACATCTGCATCCCGTCCTAGATCGCCCCCCTGATCGGGATGGAAACGAATAGGCTTGCCATAGCATAAACTCAACCCTTGATCGAGGAAGGATTTGGCAAGGCCTAGAATCGTCGCTGATTTTCCACTAAAGGCTTCAATAGAACCAATCAGCAAATATTTTGCTTGCACACTCACCACTCCTCACCACGTCAACATCAATCGTCTAATTTTAAAAGCTTACGATAGAAAGCCTTAGGAAAGTCAGCAACCTTCGTCCGCCGGTAATTTGTAATCAACTCAATCAAAAAGCCGATAAACTC
This sequence comes from Acaryochloridaceae cyanobacterium SU_2_1, assembly GCA_012030735.1. Classification (GTDB taxonomy): domain Bacteria; phylum Cyanobacteriota; class Cyanobacteriia; order Thermosynechococcales; family Thermosynechococcaceae; genus Acaryochloris. The sequence continues at coordinate 1,268 of JAAUUW010000165.1, read as the reverse complement.
AAAATTGGTAATAGTCATTTCATAGTTGAGATCATTCTCATTATCGAATTGAAGTCGGCAACGGGTTAAATCAGCTGGCAACTTGGAGATGTGCCAAGTTGCCACAAAAGGAATATTGACCCCCCCTTCTATGCCCCGCTGACCTTCCAGATTGCTCTCTTGATATAGGGAAATCGCTAAGGGCAACAAATCTCGTTTCCCGCTTTGGTAATAGGGTAAGTAAACATTCACGTCCCGTTGGCTGGCAGGCTGAATACTATCTAAGAGCTGTGTCATCTGAACGCCTCCTTTTATAACCGCAATCAAGACACCTCATCTATGCAGTATGGGCAAATTAACCAGAGATATTACGTTGCTGCTGCTGAAGTTTAAGGAACTAAACCCCTATCACCATCTTGAGAAACATGAATCTACCCCCAGATGGCATAATAGAGAGCATCAAACGCAATAGTTTAATAAGTTTAAGATATCAACGCTGAATATCACCTACAATCTCCTATTCATAATTGGGACAGAGACAGAGTATGGCCCCATTAGTTGCAAATTACTATCTGACCTACCGCTGCAATGCGCGCTGTCACTTTTGTGACATCTGGGCCTTAGACCCAGGGAAGGAAGCCGATTTTGCGACCATTGAGGGTAATCTCAGAGACCTAAGACGATTAGGTGTCAAGTATGTGGATTTTACTGGCGGTGAACCCCTGTTACGGTCTGATGCAAGTGAAATTTATCAGGCCGCTAAGCAACTTGGCTTCTACACTAGCATGACGACTAATACCATTCTTTATCCCCAAAAAGCGAAAGAAATGAAGGGATTAGTCGATTTTCTTAACTTTTCTTTGGATGGACCTGATGCTGACACCCATGATCAATCTCGGGGGGTTCAGATTTTCGACACCCTTGTCGAATCTGTCAAGATAGCGCTGCAACTGGGTGAGTATCCTGTTCTCAACCATACGGTGACGGCCCAAAACTATGGCCGAATTCATGAGGTAGCAGAGTTGGGTCAGCGTTTAGGGGTGCGTGTTTGGCTAAATCCAGCTTTTACAGCCCATGCCAATTACAACAACAAGAAAAATCCAACCCCTGAGATTGTGGAAGCGATTGAAACCAGTGCTAGGAAATATCGGAACCTAGGCTATAACAAGGCAGCCTTGGAGTTAATCAGAGCTGGAGGTAATGACATCGAAAAACCTCGGTGTAAGGCCGTTGATGCTGTGATTGCCATATCGCCCAATGATGAACTGCTGCTACCTTGCTACCATTTT
>JAAUUW010000164.1 GCA_012030735.1 Acaryochloridaceae cyanobacterium SU_2_1 | reverse complement strand
GATGGAAGGGGTATCAGTCTCAAAGACCTCCAGGTACAGCAACTCTAACCCACGGCCTGAAACGGTTTGAGGCTATGTTCTTTGCATGGGAAATAGCTCAAAACCGACTTGTGTGTACACCGTAGGGCTAGGGCGGGTATGGGAAAAGTTGCAGCAAAAATATCTCGATATTGGCTAAGAAACTGGGGCTTGAAAAAACATCAGATGTTGTTGGGGCAATAATTTTTTGGTCTCTTGCCAAGTTAAACCGACCGCCTGCATTTCTTTGCGCACTTGCTTTTGCGACATTTTGTGGAGGGGCTTAATCAAGACCAGAGGATTCTCAGCCCGATATTCCGCAAGCACCACCCGACCACCGGGCTTGAGAGCTTGAACAATACTACTCATCATTTCCCTTGGATAGGCAAATTCATGGTACGCATCCACCATTAAAACCAAATCTAGGCTATTGGGGGGCAACTGGGGACCCGTTTCCTTGCCCAAGATGGCTTCCAAATTATCCACTTGGCGCGCTTGCTTAAAATCATTGAGAATCTCCACCATCTCTGGCTGTAGATCTATGGCGAGCACCTTCCCTTGAGGCAAATAGGGAATCATCCGAAAGCTCATATAACCTGTCCCAGCGCCAATATCTGCTACCACATCCGTATGACGCAAGCCTAGGGCTTCCACTAGGCGGTCAGGCCTTTCGCTGCTAGCTCGCTGTGGACGTTCTAGCCAGCCTGCTCCTTGATTGCCCATTACTTGGGCAATCTCTCGGCCCATATAGACTTTGCCAATGCCATCGAGGCTATAGCCCACCTTTTGCTGATAGCTGGCTAGATCGGTCAGGGAAACCCCTGTCTCAACGGCCATTACCTGATCAGGACAAAATCCGATCCATAATTCACTAATCAAGATCCCCAGAATGATGAATCGCAACCAGGCAAGCACCTTTTTCCATGGGCGATTTAGGGGTGCTGAAACAAAGGGAAAAAAAGCCTTACCAAGCATTGTGAGAGAAACCTTGCTATGGGGTGAATTCTCTAGAGCCTAGCTCAGTCCCTTGAATTTTGGTGAGCTAGAGTTGCTCTGCTCTGACCCATTCTTCAAGATTTAATTGCAGGTTGCCCTTGTCCAGTCTTGGGAGCCTCGATTGGGTTGACAGAGTTGTTGCCGACCAATCCAGGTCACTTTCCAAAGTCTTTGGGGCGCAAGGGTGCCTGGGGGTTGTATGGGTATACCTGTGGGGGCAAGCTCTAGTAAATATTTCAGGCCGCGTACAGAGTCATCGGCAAGGCCAATTCGAGTTAAAACCACGATAGCAGTTTGATCATTATCGATGGAGACCTTAACCTGCTCTTGAAAGTTGTCCTCAGAGAGTTCGGGTAAGGCAAAGATCTGAAGTGCGATCGTCTTTGGATCCTCTCCCACTATGTCCTGGGCAGGGAAACGATTCAAATCAAGGCTTTCGTATTGGTTGCGATCCTTTGGCTGCTGGGTGGAAGACCCTGAGAGTAGATCTTGGTCTTGGCCTTGGCACCAGGCTTTTTTCTCTGGGCTCCATAGCTCCCGAGTGAGGCAGTTAAACCAAGGTCTGGCTAAGACTGTCGGGGAGGGGTGAGATCGCACCCTTCCCGACGACCAGAAAATTAGTCCCAAAATCAAGGGAATCCCTAGCCCACTTAAAATAGTTTTTTTGATCATCTACCCCAGAGCTACCAAAATTTTCTTGACTGCGATCTGGCCCTAAAAGTTGCGGGGAGATGGTAGCCTCCCCATCCCCCCGCAAGAATCAAACAGCATGACATACGCTGTATGAATAACTTAATCGCGACCATTGATTGCAATTAACAACCGCAGAATAAATACAAATAAGTTGATATAAGTCAAGTACATCGATAAAGCTGCCGGCAAATATTGCTCATCTCGGTAGGCCCGAGGCAAAACATAAAAGTCAACAACAGCAGCACCGACAAATAACAAGACGCCTAGGCCAGAAATTGCAATTTCAAAGGGCTGAGGGGTGTAAATACCACCCAAGGCAAAGAGTACTTGAGCCACAATCACCACCAACAAGGCAATGATGCCTAGTCGGACAGTTTTGCTAAGCGCTATACCATCAGCATCGGACAAGTTAGAACCAACGGAGCGGGCCATAATAAAGGTCACCCCACAACTGAGGGCTGCAATTCCCATGCCCATCAAGCCAACGCCAGGGGTGCGCAGGGCCAAACTAATAAGGCCCGCCAAGGTATAGCCAGATAACAGGCTATAGGTGGCTAGCATCGGCAAAGCCACACCATTATTGCCCTTTTCAGCAATGCCACGGGCTATAAAAAATAGGGCAAATTCAGCAATTAACGCTACCCAAAAACTGGTCATAAAAAGCCGAGGGTCGGCTTGAATCACACCTAGTCCACCCCAAGTGCCCACAGCGGTGAGAATTAAACCACCGCCAACATAGGGCAGAGCATTTTGAATGACATTAGGACCCACTAGGGCATTTTGTTTAGCCTCGCGAATCGCGTCGCGAAAATTACTGGTGTTACTCACGGATTCCCTCTTTTGAACAACATTAAAATTTATCGAGGTCTAGATATTCCTATTTTGCCCTAACTCTCCTCATTGGGGGGAGCCAAGGGGTGAGGGAATCCGGCCTGTCAGTTGAGGGCTGAATGGGACGGGTTTCAGGGAGAGGGATAGGACCAAAGTTCAAGCTTCATCAGGTCTGTAGTCTATATCAATACGGAAAGTTTTTTTTCTGTTACCAAATGTAAATTTGAGAGCGATCAAACAACCTCAGTAAAAATGCGGAGGCTCTCACTCAGCCCTTGCCGAAAGTCCCGTATTTTAACGATGGTTTTCCTATCTAAGTATCTCGATAATGTTTTGCAGGTACAGGAATCAGGACCAAAGAAAACTATGGCTTATCAAACTTCCCTCCAGTCTCAAACAATGGAACTTCTGGTTGCCTATCGCAACGCTCCCACGGTTCAAGTGCGCAATCGATTAGTCCGCTTGAACATGGGTTTAGTCCGCAAGGTGGCCCATCGGTTGGCCCATCAATGTGCAGAACCATACGAAGACTTAGAACAATGTGGTTTCTTGGGCTTGATTACAGCCATTGAGCGATTTGATCCTAGCCAAGGATATGCCTTTAGCTCCTTTGCTGTTCCCTATATTAGAGGTGAGATTCTACATTTCTTGCGAGATCGCGCCAATACCGTCCGGATCCCCCGTCGCTGGCAACAGCTCAGCCGAGATGGTGCTAAAGTCCGTCAAGCCTTGACCATGGAATTTGGCCGCCAACCCAGTGACCAAGAAATTGCCGATGAACTCGATCTCGATCTGAAAGAATGGCGCGCGGTCAAGCTAGCCGCCTCCAATCGAGTTCCTCTCAGCCTCAATGCCCGTGTCTCTTCCAACTATCATCAGCAGGCCGACTCAGTGATGACCCTAGGCGACACCCTGATGGATTCCCATGGTCAAGTCATGCAAACCAATGAAGAAGATCGCCTCGAGCTGCAGCATGCCTTAGATCAACTAGAGGACCGAACTCGCGAAATGATCGAGTCTGTTTTTGTGCATCAACTTTCTCGTCAAGAAGTGGCGCAACGGATTGGTGTCAGCCCTGTAACCGTGACTCGACGCATTAAAAAGGGCATCGATGAACTGGTCGGCTTATTGCAACAGCCTAACTCTGTATCCGTCGAAATGTAAGACCAACCCCTTACGAAATTCAGATTGTCTTGATGCTGAGCAAAGGTAAACTGAGCCTTTGCATCCCATCAGAGAACCCTGTTGGGGTTAAAATTCCCCCTCTGAACAGTGGACTGAATCGCGCTAAACTGGGGAGATAAAACTGCCTCTGCTTCCTTTCAGTATGTAAAGCAATTGTGCTGCGCTTGTTTGGCCTATTCACCTTGGCTGGCTCTCTGCGCTCTTCTTTATAGGATTGTCTAAGTGAGTCAAGATGCAGTTCTTATGGTTTATCTTTGTTCACTGAAGCAACCACTGTGACCCTAACGCTGACCCCTTTTCAAACCAAGGTTGAATATTGGCCAGGTCTGATTGAAACCTACCGCAGGTACTTACCCGTCACCGATAAGACGCCTGTTGTCACCCTCCATGAGGGAAATACTCCCTTAATCCCCCTACCGACGATCTCCGCTCTGATTGGCAAGCAAGTTGAAGTATTTGTTAAATATGATGGCTTGAATCCAACCGGAAGCTTTAAGGATCGGGGCATGACCCTAGCAGTTTCTAAGGCGAAAGAAAGTGGTTCTAATGCCGTGATCTGCGCTAGTACTGGCAATACCTCCGCCTCAGCAGCAGCCTATGCCCGTCGTGCAGGTCTGAAAGCCTTTGTTATTATTCCTGATGGCTATGTTGCCATGGGTAAACTGGCGCAAGCATTGCTTTATGGAGCGGAGGTTCTCGCCATCCAGGGTAACTTTGATCAAGCTCTAGAGATTGTGCGTCAAGTCTCAGAGAACTATCCTGTCACTTTGGTCAATTCGGTCAATCCTTATCGTTTGGAAGGCCAGAAAACAGCCGCCTTTGAAGTGGTAGATGCCTTAGGAGATGCTCCAGATTGGCTCTGTATTCCCGTGGGAAATGCAGGTAATATCACTGCCTACTGGCGCGGATTTTGTCAATATCAGCAGGAACAACGCTGTACTCGCTTGCCTCGGATGATGGGTTTTCAGGCCGCAGGGGCTGCCCCCCTTGTCCATGACGCCATTGTTGAAAAACCCGATACCCTAGCTACGGCCATTCGGATCGGTAATCCGGCCAACTGGGAAAAAGCGATCGCAGTTCAGCAGGCTAGCCAAGGTCAGTTTATGGCCGTCACAGATCAAGAAATCCTAGCAGCCTATCGACTACTAGCCGCAGATGAAGGGATTTTCTGCGAACCCGCCAGTGCTGCATCCGTCGCCGGACTATTAAAAGCCAAGGCAGAGGTGCCCGCAGGTGCAACCATTGTCTGCGTCCTGACTGGCAATGGCTTAAAGGATCCAGAAATTGCCCTACAACAAAAAACCGAGCAATTTCACCAGGGTATTGCCCCAGATCTAGACCTAATTGCCCAAACGATGGGCCTAGCTCCTTGAAAACCCTTCTAGACTTAGATTAACTTCAACTTACTACCTTAGAATCAAGCAAAATTGGTCCCAGAGGTACAAATTAAAACAGGAAATTTAGAGATTTAGGTGACATTCACAAAATATTCAGTCTATAATGATTTTCTAGATGGGCTATCGATCCCCCCGTATAGCTCAGTCAAGTCCCCGAACCGGCAACTTGTCTCGAAAGAGCAAGACGCAAATCGGTGAGTCTAACCCTTTGTTCGCAAAGGCACGATCGTCACTGATGCCGAAGGGACTTTATTTTCGTTTTGGGGTCTTTTTTGCCCAACAAACTGCCTAGCTAAAACAATACAGCTTTCTTAGGCAGGCATGAAAGCCGATGACTGCTATGCTGTTCGAGCAGGGTGCACAATATCAGTTGCTTAATGAATCCAGGTAATCGAGCTGCCCTAGAGCCTTGAGAAAACGCAATAAAAAAGAGTAGATGCTTAAACAAGCAGACTACCCTTTAAAACCATGAAGATGAATTCAGTTAGCGCTACCCTCTCGGGCCATCAGCGCATCTACCTATTTCACAGGTAAGCTTTGGCGAGAAACATGTTTCTCGAATACTGCTTGGGTTTCTTGCAGTAATTTCTCTCGGCTGTCTTCTGGTCGAGTTAAGGTGGGAACTAAGTTGCGGGCTTGTAACGTCATGTGAAGTTGCAAATGAGCAACATAGTCACTGAAGCCTTCTTGACTTGAGTTGTTCGAACTAAGCTGTGAATTCACTCGCACAGAACTTTTCATACAAAACAGCATTACTCAAAGGACTACCAACGAACCTATCATTCTCGCTAATTCAGATTCAAAGATTGCAATGAAGCGTAACTAGACCCCCTAAATAT
>JAAUUW010000163.1 GCA_012030735.1 Acaryochloridaceae cyanobacterium SU_2_1 | reverse complement strand
CACGTTCGGTGATTATCGCCAGAGGCAGCCCAAGATAAGTTTGGATTTTTTGTTAGAAGCCTTTTAAATATGGAACACCCCCCCCATGGCGGCATTGCCTATGGCCTTGATCGCTTGGTGATGCTCCTCAGTGGCGAAGCATCTATTCGAGACACGATGGCCTTCCCTAAAACCCAGCAAGCTCGTTGCTTACTCACCCAGGCCCCCTCTGGAGTTGATCCCCAGCAACTCAAAGAGCTATATGTCAAACCAACCTCTTTGCAACCTGAGTCTTAGAGTTCTAATGGGTCCGGTGGAAACAGAGTGAGTCTGGTGGAAAGGATGTCCATTTAAGACGGGGTAGCTTGTACAGGGTAAGAGCCGGTGCTTGCCAGTTCATGGAGCCAATGTTAGCGCTATTTCGGCTAAGCAGGGGTTGACCTTGTCTCGCGCTGATATCCCCTTTTTCTCTCTTACTAAGGCAGTGTCGCTGCCCTTGAAATAGCCCTGCGAGATCAGGTGACGTTAATCCTTTAGCCTAGATCATTGACTCAGATGAGCTGGCAGTTGAGGATAGAGCGCAGGGGGTAAGATCTACTTGCTTTGCCTTGAGGAATTTCAGTGCTCTATTGACTGTTCCTCCCAGCTGCTTTCAATCAATAGAAAATCTTTTTATAGCAAGGGCTTAATGGCTTTTTCCCATTGTCAATAGTTTTAAAGTGCGATCTTATTGAAATTCAGTTTTTTCCACAAGCTATTCAGGAATACTTGAATAAATCCGATATAAAAGGCAATTTATGAGCCAGTTATACTATTTTTCAGAATTAAGATGAAAACTCAACCAAAATGCATGATCCCCATTGTCAAAACGCCCAAGGATTATCAGGCGTTTCGGATCAATCCAGAGGACTCTAATCGTCTAGCCATTGTCTTTGACCAAACCGATGCAGATGTTTCCTTGACAATTTGTGTAGAAATCTTTGATCGTGGCGGTAAAACTCCTCCCAATTGGCATCAGTTAGCAATTGAGATGTTTTATGTGATTAAAGGGGAAGGATTAGCTATTTGTGATGGTAAATCCGTACCAATTCATGCCGGTTGCAGCTTGCTCGTACCCCCCACTGGGGTCCATCAGATTCAGAATACTGGCTCTACCCGTCTTTATGCATTATGTATTATGGTTCCCAATGAAAACTTTGCCGAATTAATTCGCAGTGGCAGTGCTGCCAGTCTCGATGAAGAAGATCTAAAGGTCTTAAGCCATTTAGGTTAAACTCCACTCAGGCATTTTTCGGACTTTCTAAGGTTAGCTAAAAGCGCTGACTGCTGTGGTTAGATAGGGTGGCTATGGCTTAGCAGAAGTTTATCTCAGCTAGTTTTGCCTGCAGGGCAGACATCAGCACAGCTCCGATTGGCCATCCTAGAGAGAATCAAGGCCTGGGGTGGAATGCAGCCGCCCCAGGCCACCGGTCCAGGGTTAGATTATCTTAACGGCTTTGAGACCAAAGTAAAGCCCTAAAGCCATGCCGATAAAAACACTGATAAAAAGTATGTATGCAATAAAGCCCATCTAGATCTCTCCCGTGGAATCGGATAAATAACAGTGAATTGATAAATCTTGATCTATGAGTAGCTTAAGGGATGGCGATTGTTAGGTCTAGATATTCAGGCAGATCGATAGAGGGCGAACCGGAGGCTGTGAGATCTTAACCCTTCTGGCACTGGCACAGAAGTAATCCAAACCAATTCTGAGGATCTGTCCAAACTTGTATGGGGGCAAGGTGCTTAGCCAAAGTCTGACTTGAATTCTCTTCTTCGGGCTGGCATAACTGTTCTTGCAAGACTTCTAGGTCAAACTTGCGGGAGATTTCGGTGCGAATCGTTTCGCCTGCTGTAAATTCAATCGATTGATCTAAGGCCAGTAGATCAACGGTTTGGGTGCATAAACTCTTGAGATGCATCTCAATTTGATGGGCTTGGCTATTATAAAAAGCCCAATGCTCAAATTGCGCTAGGTTAAAATTCGCCTGAAATCGCCAGTTCAGATGGCGTAAGCTATTCAAATTAAAGGCTGCAGTAATCCCTTGACTATCGTTATAGGCCGCCTCTAGTTGGGGGATTGGTTTTTGTAAATCAACCCCTAGCAGGAGGAATTCTCCTGGTTGCAGGGCCTGCCTCAACTGGGCAAAAAAGACTTGGCATTCGTGAGAATTGAGGTTCCCCAGCGTACTCCCGAGGAAGCAAATCATTCTTGGCTGGGTATGCGTTTGGGGTAAAGAGGCTAAGGCTAATTCGTAGGTGCCCACAAACCCATGGATGTGCAAATCAGAATAGACCTGCAGGAGAGCTTCGGCACTCTCCTGTAGAATGCCCCCACTGACATCGATCGGACAGTATTGGATTGACCAGCCTGCTGTCGTATAGGCATCGAGTAATAGCCTCGTTTTGGTAGAGCTGCCACTCCCCAGTTCCACTAATTCGCAGGCACCTGTGCGGTGGGCAATCTCAGGGGCACATCTACGAAGAATCTCTGTCTCTGTACGGGTTAGATAATATTCGGGTAGATCACAAATTTGCTCAAATAATTGGGACCCTAGGTCATCATAAAAATAACGAGCAGGCAGGGTTTTGGGTGTTTGGGTTAAGCCTCGCAGGAGGTCAGTGCTGAGAGGTTCTACAAGGGTCTGGGGGGGAGGACTAGCCAGCAGTTCGGTAATTTTTAAGCGAGGGTTGAGTTGACCATCACTTGTGGCTGGTGATACTAAAGGGGTGGGATAAGAGGATTTAAAGCTGAACATCAATCATGAATCCTCAAAGGAGGAGGCAACAGACTAGGGCATCGAGAGCGACTAGGGTGTAAAAAACTGCCGATCTTTCCCATTTACTGTAAACGATTGCCCATTAGTTTTCATGCTTCTTGGCTAGCAGTTATTCTGAGCTATAGGCACAACGGAGGCCCGCAAAGTGAATGCGGGTGTTGGGTGTATACCAGTTGCGAAAGGTACAGCGCAGGACGGGCGCTTGGGTGGCCCAACTTCCCCCTCTCAGGACTCGATGGTGATCGTCAAAATATTGCTGAGAATATCCTTTATAGGGGTAGGGCTGAAAGCCTGGATAGGGATGGAACCAGGTTGCGGTCCATTCCCAGACATTGCCGAGTAAGTCGTAGCAACCATAGGCACTTTGGCCCTGGGATAGTGGTCAATGGGTGTGGTCTGAGGATGATGTCCGCCATAATTACAATGTTCAGGTGTGGGCGCCTCTCCTCCCCAGGGCGTTTTTCGGGGGGGATAGGTAAGGATGGCCTCAGAATTTTGCCAATGGGGATGCCAACGGGCTGCTTTTTCCCATTCTGCTTCTGTGGGTAATCGTTTGCCGACGAATTGGGCATAGGCTTCAGCTTCGTAATAACTGACGCCACAGACTGGGTGATTATGGTTGCCTTCCCCTCGCGAATGGTAGGGGATAGTGACGGGATGGCTTTGCAGCCAGTGCCATCCGATGGCAGACCACCAGTCAGGGTTCTGGTACCCGCCGGATTCAATGAATTGCTGATAGTCGCCTTGGCTGACAGGATATTGATCGATCCAGTAGGAGTCTAAGGTGAGGAGTTGTTGCGATCGCTCATTATCAATGGCCTCTAGACCCTCATTGCCCATCAGAAAGGGACCTGCCTCGATCTTAACCATATTGGCAGTGGTGGGTTTACTGCCTAGGGAAGTTTCGAGATTAAGCCATTGCTGCATGGGCGCTACAGAGGGTTTGTCGAAGCTCAATCCCAGGCTAACTTGGTGCGATTGTTGGCGGTGATGATGGAGCTGCAATATCCAAGCAATCGTTTCGCAATGCTGACTTTCATGTTGAAGTAACCAATGCCATAACCTTGCCTGGGTTTTGAGCGGGGCCAGTTGTAAATAATCTTGAACCTGCAGACGAATCTGCTTTAGATAGTCACAAATTTCTAAATAGGTCGGTAAATTTTGGCGCTCTGCCTTGGGCAAGCTATCTGCCGCAAATAACCGTCGATATTCTGGAAATTGGGGCGGGTAGCCCCCTTGCTTTTCTAAGAGCCACAATCCTTCAGTAAAACCAATATGGCCCAAATGCCAACCGACAGGACTAAAGTCAGGATGGGCTTGCAGCCTAAAGGTATCAGGGTCAACTTGTTCAAAGAGATCGAGAGTAATAGCGCGGGTTTGGGCTAAGGTCTGCTCTAGGTGGTGCCGAGAGGCAGCCTGGACCGAGCTAGGGGATGCCAATGAACGGTTAAAGGATATGGGTTTCGACATGAAATTCTTGATCAATGGTGAGTAGGCTATTCTCAGGGACAGGCAGCCAGTGACGACCGCCTGATGATCCAGGCTTTTGCTTGCTATCCAGGGGTTCTGAAGCAACAATAACTCCAGTTCCTTGAGGGGTGGCGGACCAATACAAGGAAGGGGGCGGCTCCGGGTATGCAAATCGAGAGGCTACTAGGCTGCTCCCCCTCGCTGAGAATCACATTTAGGCTGACACGGGTTTGATGCGATTCAGCCCAGCGGGTGATCTGTTCTAGGGTATTGGCTAAGGCGGTGGCGATGGACTGCTGCGATCGTCTCCCACCTTCCTGCTGTCCTAAGCTCTCCAACTCCTGGCAAATTAGCGCAAAGATATGCTCAGAATCCGTTGACCCTTCAATTGCTAGTGCTTGTTTATCATTAAGATGCTGATGTATGGGCCGCCAAAGAGTTTGACGAAAATCATCGATAAACCCATTGTGAATACCCAAAAGATCGTCTTGCTGGAAAGGCTGACAATTGCTCCACTGTAGACTTTGGCCCAGGGTTGCACTGCGAATAGCCGCTAAAAAACAACTGGCTTGGACATATCGACTTAAGTCGACCAAATTTGGATCACTCCAGATAGGCAAAATATTGCGATAGCGATAGGGTCGCCCATCCTCTAGTAAGGGATACCAACCTAAACCAAAGCCATCGGCATTAATCAGGCCCGCCGTCATTTCTTGGGGATTATAACTTTGAACCACCAGAGAATGCTCTGGTTGGGTTAATAAGGTTTCTAAGAGGATGGGTCTACCCAAATACCCTAACAATCGACACATAACAGGGGCTTAAACTCTTCCCACGCTGATGATTAAAGAGAACATCACTGCGCCCAGAATCCTTGAGCAGGAATGTCAATCTCATGACCCATGTTATCGGAATTCTCCAAAGTGGTTTTATTGCCAAGGCCTATGTTCTCAAACAGCCTCTAAAAGCCTTTGCTAGTGAGGGTTTTAGAGTAGGAAGTGAAATAGCTGACATCCATATCTTGTCAGGATTCTGGTTGAATTTTAAAACAACCTCTAAGGATTTAATTTTGCCCAGAATCCTCTAAGATTTGATCCAATGGAGACTGCTGGGCCACCGGAGGTTTCTGTTGAGGACTCTGTCCTGGGGATGGGGACACCCCTGGAGCAACAGGCTCTAGAGATGGGGCAGATTGAGAGGGGGTTGGATTAGATTGAGACTGCGGCTGAGAATTTTCAGCATCCGGATTGTTGAGCTGCTGAGAATTGGGACTTTCAGGAGAGGATGGTAGGACAGGCGGTGGCGTCGCAGCATCCTCTTTCTGTTTCTTAGGTGGGCTAATTTTTGTATTGTTAGTTCGAGGAGGTTTTTTGGGTGGAGTAGTCTTGTTCTGCTCTGGCATGCTACCCCCTGTATTATCGGTCTGATTGGGGGATTGAGTTGGCGCTTGCCCTGGCTCAATATTGGGACTAGCCGCACAAATAGCAGGATCATAACGAAAGCTAAAGGGAAACTTGACAACCTTGCCTAATTCCTCTGCCGAAGCTTGTTTCTGGAGGCCGTAAATCTTCACGGCCTCAATGGCAGCATTGTTGAGCAAATCACTCGTGCTCTGAGTGATAAAGGTTGTAAACTGCAAGCTACCCGAAGAACCCACCTTGCTGCGAATTTCGATATCTCCCTCTGAGCGATCTTTGCAGGCAGCTAGGGGATAGGGAGCCGGCAACTGTCC
>JAAUUW010000162.1:2523-6077 GCA_012030735.1 Acaryochloridaceae cyanobacterium SU_2_1 | reverse complement strand
GTATGGGTGGAGATTTTGCCCTCAAAGGTTCGGCCTGTTACCTGCACATTGGTACTCAGGGGTTTCTGAGGATGGCGGGTATCGACAACACCACCGACGGTGACGCGATCGCGTCCACAAATGCCTGCCATTTCTAAAATCACATCATCGGCATGTTCCATGTCTTCTAGGCTTAAAATACCCTGGGTTTTATCCAGTAACGCTTCTACCTCAGCGTCAGTCATGGCTCTGGCGGTTTCCACGTCGTAACCGGGCAAATGGGCAATGTCTTCTCGGATCGTGGCTCGGTAGGCATCCCAGTTGGCAATGCCGACCCCAAAGGTGATTTTGACTTGATGAACTTCAGCATAGCTTTGGGCTGCTAGAGCCGCCGCCGCCGTCAATAGGCCGGGGGTTGCTCCACAGCCTGTGATATAGGTAATGCCGGCTGCGGCAAGTTGGGACCCTAAATCTACTAATTGCTCCACGGCACTGGTGCGCTTGATGGCATCAATCAAGACCCCCTGCCAACCAATTTCTATAAATTGCTGAGCGACGGAGGCCATGAAGGTATTGGGAAGATTGGGAAGGGCCAGGAAAAATCCAGCAACGTTTTGACTTTGTTGGATTAAATCGGCAATGCTCTGGGTGCTAAGGGTGCCTTCGGGCTCTAGGTAGCCGAGGGAGCCTTGGGTTTGATAGGTTGCGATCGCCCGCTGCACATCTAATCCGCTGGGATCCACTGCAAACCCTTTCTGGTCAGCAGCCACCACCCACTGAATTTGTTGTTTAGGTGCTAAGACCTTAGCCGCCGCTTGCCCTAGCCCCCCAAACCCTAAAACCCCCACGGGAATAGGCAACTGCGATACTTGTTGAAGCGGATTGACCAAATTTGTCACGAACTTTCCCTCACCTGTCAGACGATTCATTTCATCCTCAAATATTATCGGCTACTGGGGGACTACCGTGTACACATAAATGACCTGAGTCCAAATTCCAGAATGACACTATTTGGGATAACTGTGGGTATACGGTAGGTACTGGAGGGATATTACCATTACCTACAAAATGAGAATGCCTTCTAACCATCCAGAGATTCGACGTAGTCTTTGGCCTCTTTCAGGCCATAGCCCAATTCCTGGCGCACATATTTGATGGCTTGGATTCTTTGATCTTGACCGATCAATCGTCGCACTTGCGCCTCAATCTCTAATTGATATTGGGGTTCAGAAGTGTTTGTGGGTGGGTCAATCCAGATAAGATCATCAATATATCGTTTCGCTTCCGCTAACCCCAGCCCTTGTTGGCGCAATAGTTTAATGGCGGTAATGGTCCGTCCTTGGGTCACCAGTTGCCGAACTTGCTGGTTGAGATCCGCACTGATGGTGATTGGAGTTGAGGAACGGAGAGGATCGTGCGCGGTATTGGGAGTCGCTAAGATATCTCTAAAATTAGGGTCATCCTGGGGTCGATGGGGGCTATCTTGGGGAGGATAAGCCGGGGAAACACGTTCAGGGCTATTAGCTTCTCTGTCTCCTTGTTTGGGTTGAAAGGCCAACCAAAGGACTAACACTATGAAGGCGATCGCAATGCCAATACTAATAAAGGTCATGATGTTTGTCGCCACTAGGTTGCTTCTGTTTCAAAGGCCACAGCAGGTTTCAAAGCTCGCACTAAGTCATGGCGAGTAATAATGCCAACAAGGGTCTGATCTTCAGCAACCACAGGTAAACGGTTGATTTTCTTAGTCAGCATCAAGTTAGCAGCCGTTGCTAAGGGCACATCGGCTTGGGTGGTAATGGGTTTGGTCGTCATCACATCTTGAACCAGCATCCCTAGGGCTTTTTTCATATGTTGATGAAATTGGTTAGGGGATTCAAAGTAAATGACACTGCCCAGTAGGGTCATATACAAAGGCGGCTTCATAGGAGATTCCCTCACCAGCAAGTCCCCTTCGGAAATAATGCCCACTACTTGATTAGCAGAATCGACAACGGGCAATCCACTGATGCGATGCTCTTCTAGCAGCTTAATGACGGTTTCTAAAGAATCCGTAGGCGTCACCGTAACAGGGTTGGTGGTCATAAAATCTTGGACAACAGATGCAGATAGTGCCATGAACTTAACCTATACAATGCAATGTCTAAAACCACTTCCATCCGCTCAAGAGAGGCTATCTAGCCGAGGGAGACGGAAGGGTTGAGGGCACTCTAGCTTGAACCAACCCCCAATCGGGGCGCAGGTTTGTAGCACCCCGTTGATAGATATGATGGATGGGCTGCTCCGGATGGGCGGTGTTGAAATGGATAAGGCAGCGAATACAAAAGTCAAGATCGCTCTCAACATGCATTTGCTGCACATCTAGCAGGGGCACATTGTCCCAGTTAGGCCGTTCGCGAGTAATCGCCGCTGGGAAAATAGCATCTAAATCCCATGTCACCGAAAAGGTCACGCTAATGATTTCTTCATAATCGAAGGTGTTCTCTGTTTCAATGGCATCTATCAGCTCATGGACGACCTCTCGAATCGCATCGACGGAATTTTCAGAGGCAGTTGTTGCCCCCCGAATTGCACGCACTCTCCATGACACAGACGTATCCTCCATAGCTAAATCATGCCTCAGGATTTACGAAAACCTGCGCCATGTTAGCAAACTTGACATCTCTAGGGTATTGACGCACAGGACAACTACCATTTTTCACCTTACCTGTGTAGTGAGGTTTTGATAAGTGTCTTCATTTTAATTTGAGCAGTGTTCGCCGCTGATGCCTGTAGCTCAAAACACTTGGCCTTCTGTCATTAAGGCCGATACAGCCAAAGCGGCAGACCGTTAGTGGCTAGCTCGAAATCAATCCAATCCAGCATTGGCCCAGGCAAAGATATCTGGGCTTGCTGGCTACCGGGCAATAGTTTATTCCAAAACGGCTTTTGCTCTTCAATGGTTTTGCATTTAGCTTTTTCAGGATCTAGCCCTGCTAATTCTGCCAGCCAACGACGAGCATCCTCTTCTGTGCCTAAACGATCTACTAACCCTAGATCCAGCGCTTGTTCTCCGGTGAAGACTCGACCATCAGCAAATTGTTTGACGGCCTCTACTGCTAAATTACGACCATTGGCAACGGTCTGTACAAACTGAGAATAAGTACTGTCAATCAAATCTTGTAGGATCTGTCGCTCAGGTTCTGTCAGTTCGCGGTCAAAGGCCAAAATATCTTTGTAGGGACCCGATTTAATCACCTTAAATGACACACCGACCTTATCTAAGAGCCGTTCTAGGTTATTGCCGCGCAGAATTACACCAATACTGCCCGTAATCGTCCCTGGATTGGCCATGATGTGTTCAGCGCCCATACCGATGTATACGCCACCAGAGGCGGAAATATTGCCAAAACTCGCAACAATTTTCACTTTTTCTCGAAGTCGCATCAAGGCACTGTAAATTTCATGAGAGTCCACCACCGTACCCCCTGGGCTATCAATGCGGAGGAGGAGGGCTGGGTAGCCTTTTTCCTCAATGGTTTTGAGGGCTTCAAGCATATGCTTGCGGGTACCCCCTGCGATCGCACCTTTCACTT
>JAAUUW010000162.1:0-2423 GCA_012030735.1 Acaryochloridaceae cyanobacterium SU_2_1 | reverse complement strand
TTGCTTTACATTTCTTATCAAGAAGTCACTGGTTTTTACAGAAAAAACTTCATTGCCCATCCTTTGCTGAAGATTAACAATGCAATTTAGTCTAGCCAACACCCAACCGTTACCCGATCGCCTGTTTTTGATTGCCCCCTTCTTTCTATGGGGAACCGCTATGGTGGCCATGAAAGGTGTTTTACCTCACACCTCTCCCTTGTTTATGGGGGGACTACGGATTGCACCAGCAGGACTCCTGTTGATTATCGCGGCCTGGGTAATGGGTAAAGCTCAGCCCAAAGGCTGTCGAGCTTGGCTATGGATTGTTCTGTTTGCCTTGGTGGATGTCACCTTGTTTCAAGGGTTCTTGGCCTTAGGACTGTCCAATACCTCCGCTGGATTAGGCTCGGTCATGATCGATTCTCAACCCCTGGCTGTTGCCCTCCTAGCACTGGTGTTATATGGAGAGCGCATTGGGCTTTGGGGTTGGCTTGGTTTGGGAATTGGCATTGTTGGCATTAGCTGCATTGGTTTACCAGAAACATGGATTGTGCAGATCACAACTGGAGAATGGCTTCATCAAAATTGGAGACCCTTGCTGAGTTGGCACTATGTCAGCCAGATTAGCCAGAGTGGCGAATTTTTAATGCTTTTGGCGGCTTTATCCATGGCCGTGGGTACTGTTATGATTCGACAAGTTTGTCGCTACGCTGACCCTATTAGTGCCACAGGTTGGCATATGTTTTTAGGGGGCTTACCCCTATTCCTTGGCTCTGGGCGATGGGAAGCAGAGCAATGGGTGCATCTCACGGGTTCAGATTGGCTATCGATCGCCTATGCAGCTATTTTTGGGAGTGCGATCGCCTATGGCTTATTCTTCTATTTTGCCTCCCAGGGCAATCTCACTAGTCTCAGCTCTTTAACCTTCCTAACCCCTGTCTTTGCCCTTACTTTTGGCAATCTCTTCCTAGAAGAAGTGTTGAGTCCCGTGCAAACCTTTGGGGTGTGCCTCACCTTGGTCAGTATTTTCTTCGTCAACCAAAGGGAGCAGTTACCCCAGGTGAAGCAACTTTTATCAACCCTAGATATACAGACACGGAGATCTATTCTTGGTTCGCCATCCTCGGAGGTTGCAGAAATTCCAGTCGAAGTCGTTGACGCCAAAAACAGGCTCAAATGAGTCAGCACTCTCTATCCCTAATTCCCACCCCGTCTGGTTCGACGCTATCAGGTTTTGATCTTAGCCGGACTGGGTGATCAGGCTAATGATGGTATTTATTGTTAAGATTTGCCTTTGTAATGCCTCAACTTCCTCGGCGTGATTTTGGGCAATTTGAATTTCCCAACAGAGCTGATCCAATTGATTTTCAAGGGTAACGAGCTGCACTTGCACAGGGGCTAAGGTTAATTGAATTTGATCCTCAACCTCTAGATCTTGGAGAACTGTAGATTCAGGCACTAACCCAATAGAGAGGATAGTTTTTTGTTCTCTAGAAGCTAGGTCACAGCAGTCTGCCAATTGGGTTTGCAAACCATGAAGACTAGTTTGCAAGGCTTGTACCGATTGCTGGTAGGGCAGAAACTGAAGAGACCAGGCTTTGTGTTTCTTCTGCAACTGTTGATTGAGCTGCGAGATGTGGTCTTGGATCTGGCTAATCTGCTCTAGGATTGGCTGGGTCTGCTGTCTCTGTTGCCATTGCTCGACTTGAACCATTAAAGGCTGGAGTCGATCGCGCAGGTTAGAGACATCAACTAATACTGAGGAACACAGTTGTGCATAAGCTGAAGGGTACAGGGGGAAATCTGCTGGGGTTGGCAAGGGCGAGGAATTGAGGGTAGCCTTGCAATCAGCCAGCTTGTGAATGAGTAAAGATCGAAGGGCTATATGCGTTTGTACAAAAGGGTCAAGGGTTGCCAAAGCTTGGGCACAACCTAATGCTTGAGCTTTTAATTCTTGCAGCGTCACATCAAGAGCCTGTAAGGCTGGATCCTCCCCCTGGGTTAAGGCGCGACCCTTAGCTTCTAAGGGTGTTATTCTAGCAGTCAGAGTAGTGATCCTTTGTTGGCACTCAACCTCTTCAACTCGGCCACTCTTGTGATCCCGATCTTGGAGGTGTTCTTGAATGGCTTGTAGATCAACGGCTAGGGATCGCTCGAGATTGTCCAACTTCAAAGTCGCAAACTGCTGAGACAAGCGATCCAACTGTTGACGATGCTGTAAATTAATCCAGAGAAACAGGGTCAACGGCAGGGCCGCGAGAACCATATTTTGTGTGACTAATGTGGCCACTGCTCCTAACAACACCGCCAAGGTACAGAGAGATTCAAAAACTTGAAGCCTGTGATTTTTTTTTAGAGTTGCATTTATTTCTCGCTTGGAAACGATATCCATGCCTGCTCTTCCCTGCTCTCTGGAGGTCTTCTGGTTCAGATTTTTGGTG
>JAAUUW010000161.1 GCA_012030735.1 Acaryochloridaceae cyanobacterium SU_2_1 | reverse complement strand
AAACTGTAGACAAAAACTACATATTTAGACCCCAAACCCTATAAACAACGAGAATATGGTTATCGGTAACAGTCCATTCTGACTGCTCAACCGCTCAAAGTCATGATCAGACTATGTAACGGAGACTAATTAATATTTAAATCTTCCGTTAGCCTTAGATCTAGATCGCGATTGGGAAAGATGACCACTAAATTGCCATCTCTATCTCCATCATCTCGACGATCGATGCGATCTCCCAAGATGGTGCTTAAAATCTCGCGACCTGTCGAAGAGGTAGAAATCGGACCCCGATTATTGGGGTAAATAATCTCGGAACGGGCTTCTAGGTTATAGCTACGGCCATTCGTGAGGACTAAGCGATCTGCCTCAAATTCAACTCCCCCACTTCGAGGCCGTAGACGACCTTCAATTCGACTATTTTGAGGAATAACGACCCGATTTGAATTATCAGATCGAATGTCGCGCTCGACGTAGAGCGTTAAATTAACGGTCTCATTACGACGAATGGTTAAGCGATCGCGGTTGCGGGTCTGAGTCGGCAGCACAGTGCCCTTAAATAACCGACCAGAGTTGAAGCGATCAGAGCGTTGATCCCGACTACGATCGTCCCTTGAGCCCCAGCGATCACCCCTTCTTCTAGAAGCTTTGGTGCAATAGTAGCCCTCATTTTGGGGGCGACAGTCATAGCCCCAGCGCCTAGCCACATCATCGAAGGAATCTACATCAGGAAAGGATTGAGCCATGGCAGCGCTGGAGAATAGGCCAGAGCTAAGGACAACCATGGATGTTAAGAGAGAGGGGAGGAGTTTGGTTTTCATAAGTATCACTGCCTTACCAAAAATTCTGCAAACGGTTCACTAACCGATGGTTAATTGCTAGTGACGGGCAGAGTAAAAAATAGTTTCTGTTGCCAGTAACTTAGGCTGGATCAGTGATCCCGAGCTCAGGACTATCTGCCAAGCTAGGTCGGTAGAAACTTGCCACAATGGCTACCATCAGCCACCAGAGCGTATTCACTTCGGGACGATACCAAACGGTGTCTACAAAACCATGGATCAAAAAACTGGTTAAGGTTGCGATCGCCCCCCCGAGCCAAAACCGCCTCTTGGTTTGCAAGCTGCGTAACCGTTGTAACTGACAGCCAACCTTGATAAAAAGATAAGGCCCACCAACCATAAAAAGATAGAAAATCCGATCACCCCAAACTCCACCAGAGTTTCTAGATAAATGGAATAAGCACTAAGGGCCGAATAATTCGGCTTTTGAAAAAGGGGATAAATTTTATTAAAGGCCGAATTGCCAGGACCAATCCCTAGCACAGGCCGTTTACGGATCATTACCTGCACCGCCTCCCAAACATTGATCCGAAAATTATTGCTGCTATTACTGCGACCCGCAAAGATACTCATGAATCGATTTCGTAAAGGAGCGACGGTCAAAACGCTCAAACCCACCACAGCCACAATCACCCAAAGGCTGATCGGAATTAACCAAGTTCGCCAAAAACGCGGCAGATGGGGCCAATACCAGTACAAGGCGATCATGATTAAAACCAACAAGGCCCCCACCATGCCAATCCAGGCACCACGACAACCGGTCCAATATAGACAAGCACTATGGATAGCGAGGAAGGTAGCAGCCAAGATCCTCGGTCCCCACTGCCGCCAAACCACAAGGGCACAAAGACTTAAAATCATCGCGGGTAGAATATAAGCTGCCAATAAATTAGGGTTATCAAGATAGCTGTAAACTCGAATCTCATTGGCATCGGGAGCTGTGGGATCAACCCAGGTGGCAAGGGCATCAGCGCCAAAAAACTTTTGACGGACACCATGGATGGATACAACTACCGCCGTCAGTAAATAGGTCGTGATCAAGCAGTTGCGCCAGCGGGGCGATCGCACCACTCGCTCCATCAACAGAAACACAAACAAATAGAGGGTCATTTTGATCAAACCCAGAGCCGCCGCTGCTTTAACAGGGGATAGAGCGGTTGCGATCGCAGCCACCCCCCCAATACAACAACACCAGATAATAAATCGGTGACACCCCTTTATGCTTGCCATTCTCCGAAGCAGTCAGCAATAACCAGAAAGCACCACAGCCCAAAGCCAGAAACCCTGTTAAATCATTCGGCACAAAGGGAGCCAAGGCCAGCAACAGCATCAGAAGTCCCACACCAATCTGATCCTGCCATTGCAGCAGCCAACTCCCCTGTCGCCAGCGACGCAAAAAGCCCAACATTCGCCACAAAACACTCGATTGCTTCCAACGATGGGGTGTGACCTTCGCCAAGGTCAGGACCTGCCAGATTCCGTTCATAACTTATCGCTATTGCGTTAAACCATTCTCCAAGGCAAAGCGTACCAGTTCTGTCCGACTATTAGTGCCCGTCTTACTAAATAACCGGCTGACATACTTCTCCACATTGCGCACACTCGTCTCCAAACGGCGGGCAATTTCTTTATTCATCAAGCCCTGCGCCACCAAATCCAGCACACTTTGCTCCCGAGGAGTAAAATCAATCTTGATCCCCGGTGTAGTCGTAGGCAAAGGTGAACGATTCATCAGCAAAGCCCGAATTTCGGCCACTTGATTGGCCAAATCAGCAATATCCGTCACCGCATTCCCATCCTTTGCCTGTTGACGGGCCACTAAATTAGTGACAATAGCCACCAACTCATCGGGATCAAAGGGTTTGGACAAATAGGCATCCACCCCAGCGTTATAGCCCTCAATTCGGTCCTTAGTCATTCCCCTAGCCGTCAAAAACACAATCGGCAAGCGACTAAACCGAGGATCCTCACGCATCTGCTGCAAAAACTGATAGCCATCCACCTCCGGCATCATAATATCGGAGATGACTAGATCAGGACTGCGTTCTTGCAGGATATCCCAGCCTGCTTTAGCATTACTGGCCACATCAACAGTAAAACCACTCTCCTCCAAATAAGCCTGAACGGCTTCGCGCAAACCCGGCTCATCATCCACTAACAATAAATGGCCTGCCATAGATTTCCTAATCACGAGAGATCAACTAGCTTCAGTTTACAGCCCCCATCTGTCAATATAGTTGAGGGCCAAGTCTAGGACAGATCTGACACATCCCATCGATAGAGAGTAAAGATCCTTGCAATCGCCCTTAACCTGACTTCCTAGGACTTAGCTTCTTCCTTACCAGGCAGTTATCGACCGTTACGTCTAATTCTTCAATCAATACAGCAATCACCAAGGTAGATGCATGCAACTTGAATTTGTACCCGTACAAGAGTTTTACTTTGCCATCACACTTTGTGTGCGGACATTAACAGAAATTGAGAGCCCAGCGCTAGTCAGCCAAATCAAAGATCAGCTTGCGCAAACTTATGGTCAGGCTTCTACAGTCGCCGCTGCCCAGCAAAACACCTTCAACTATGTGTTTCGAGTCCATGGCTACGATTACACACCAGCAGAGCAACTGATTGTCTCCATTGCTGACTGGAATAGAACACTCCGCCTCGGTAGCGACTATGGCTGGACTCTAGATCAACAGCGCAAGCCAAAGCGCACCGAAAAGCATTCCCAAAGAGCAGAGTTTTTACTAGAGCTCCAAAGCCATTTGCAACAGAATCTTCGGTTGGACTGGAGCCAGCTATCCACCCCAGAATTCTGCTAAGATCGCCTCCCCACAAATTAACAGCAACCAGTCGCATCTATCCCGTTCAGTGCCACACTAGAAGCTGAAACCGATCACATGAACCATTGACTATGACCAAAACTGCATGGATCTTTCCTGGGCAAGGATCTCAGGTCCTTGGCATGGGCCTCGACTTACTCGAAACAGACCAAGGCAAACAACGATTCCAAACAGCAGAGGCAATCTTAGGCTGGTCTATTCCTAGCCTTTGCCAAGGGGATGAAGCCCGTCTCTCCCAAACCCACTACACTCAACCTTGCCTTTACGTGGTGTCCGCCATCTTATCGGACCTATTAACCAGTAAAGGCTACCACCCTAACTTAGTTGCAGGTCATAGTTTAGGAGAATATGTCGCTCTATATACCGCCCAAGTCTTCGACTTTGAAACAGGGTTACGGCTGGTGCAGCAGCGCTCTACCCTGATGGCCCAAGCCTCTGATGGCAAGATGGCTGCCTTAATGGGCTTCGATCGGGATCAACTCAAGCAACAACTGGCCCAAACCGAAGGAGTTGTCCTCGCCAATGATAACCATGATGGACAAGCCGTGATTTCAGGTACGCCCACAGCCGTCGAGACTATCTTAGGCCAACTCAAAGTCAAACGAGTGGTCGAGTTAAAGGTTAGCGGTGCTTTTCATTCGCCCTTAATGGCCACCGCCGCCGCCGACTATCAGAAAATGCTGAGTCAAGTAACCTTTCATCCGGCCCAAATACCGGTTATCTCTAATGTTGAGCCGCAACCGACCCAAGATCCAGCTCTTTTGCAGCAGCGTTTAATTGAGCAAATGACCGGGCCAGTACGGTGGCGTGAAACTGTCCTTGTCATGGGTGAGCAAGGCATCACAGAAGCGCTAGAAGTAGGTCCTGGAAAAGTTTTGACTGGATTGGTCAAGCGAATCTGTCCCGACATGAATTTAGTCAATATCAATAGCTTAGACAGCTTGCCTAGTTAGGTGTCTAGTTCTGCCTGTTTGTCTTGCTCTGCAAGAAAACCTTTACCCTTTGCAGGGGAATTCCAGCCTTTTTTAACAGTCCTCAAGATCTTTTGATTGCAATCAACCTTGTACTATGGCCAAACCCCGTGAGCCATTGATCAGCTTAGCGCTTTACCATTGTTTAAGTGGTCTGTGGTGAGTCCTACACTCCATACCTATTTTCGAGGCCGGATTTATGGGGCTGAGAAGGTACCTCAACAGGGACCTTTAGTGGTAGTTTCCAATCATGCTAGTGATATAGATCCTGTGCTGGTCGCCAACTGTGTGCGACGCCCTGTGGCTTTTATGGCCAAACAAGAGCTCTTTGAAATTCCGGTACTGGCAACCTTAATTCGCTGGTATGGCGCTTATCCAGTCAACCGAGGGTCTGCTGATCGAAGTGCGATTCGATCAGCCTTAGCTTCTGCTCAGGCCGGTTGGGCCTTGGGCCTGTTCTTGGAGGGCACTCGAACCCCAGATGGACGGATTTACGATCCGAAGTTAGGTGCAGCATTAATTGCGAGTAAACTTGCAGCACCCCTGTTGCCGATCTGTCTGTGGGGCACTGAAAATATTCTTATCCAAGACAAAAAATTACCGCGTTCTGCACCGATCACGATTCGGGTGGGGGAAATACTGCCCCCACCCGTGGCCGGAGATCGCGCTCAACTGGCTGCCGTAACTCAATCCTGTGCGGACACCATCAACGCTCTACATGCTCTGGGTCGCTAGTTGCCCTTTGATCAATCACCTCATCGGGAAGGACAAGGGCCTGCTGCTGCTCTAGCACCATGGTTGTGCTAGCGTTCTGTACAAAGCCAATCTGTTCATAAAAACGCTGCTGATGGGTCGTCGATAAATAAACCCGCTCCACCCTACACATATGTGGATGGGCTAAAAGAGTTTGCACCAACTGACGACCAAGGCCCTGACCTCGATAGTCAGGATGAATCACCACATCCCAAATCATGGCTCGATAAATACCATCGGAGGTAGCACGGGCAAAGCCAATCAATTGTTCGCGATCCCAAACGCTAATGATCGGATAGCTATGGGCAATGGCAATCGCCCAATCCTCTAGGCACCGCTCACCAGCCCAAAAAGCACCCAACTGAAATAACCGCTGCAACTTCGGCATCGCCGCAGCCAGGTCTTGTTCAGATTGATCTTGAGTAAGACCTTCGCAAAATCGAATATGACGATTATCCATGGGAATAATACTTTAACAACACCGATAGGGTAATAAACGTCCTGTTTACTAGGACTAATCTGTGATGATGCGAGGATCTACGCTTATCCCCTAAACAGGCATAAAGACCTGGAAATCAGCGCTGCGGACAGTCGGCTCGGCCTTGATTGGCAACCTAAAACCTTGGGAGAGAGGGACTGGTTGTCAAACAATTTTTAAAATATTAGCTTCAATCCTTTATGAAATTTTATCTTATACTTGATGTTTATGATATATTTAGGGGGGTCTAGTTACGCTTCATTGCAATCTTTTGAATCTGAATTAGGCGAGAATGATAGGTTTCGTTGGTG
>JAAUUW010000022.1 GCA_012030735.1 Acaryochloridaceae cyanobacterium SU_2_1 | reverse complement strand
GCAGGTGTTATGGGGGGCTTATATTCTCAGATTTCCGCGAGCTGAAATCTTAACCCTCATCCCCTTGGGCTTTTTTTGGTGGACAGTCCGCCTACCCGCTGTGTTCTTCCTCGGCCTTTGGTTCGCTCAACAAGCCTTTAATAGCGTTGCCAGCTTAAATGTCTCCATAGACATGGGTGGTGTTGCCTATTGGGCACATGCTGGAGGCTTTGTCTTCGGGGCCATTCTAGGGCCGCTCTTAGGTTTGTTTGCAGATCAAACAGACAAATCTAAAACTGAGCGACGCTGGCCCTGAAGGAACTGGAAGCATCAGAGTCTCCCCTATGCCGCAAGCACTGGATAAGCCACAGCTCACTTCTTACGAGCATTATAAAAAGTCTCTAAACTATCTTTATCACCAACAAAGCGCCAGTGCCAGGGCTCATAACTAACACCCTGAGCGTTTGCCTTAGGGAAAGATAACTCAAAACTATAGCGCACCGCATTTTGACTCAACCATTGATAGGCAAGAGTTTGGTCAAATTCTGTCTGAACATGAGTTTGGGGTTGTGTCGCATCTCCAATATCAATGGCATAGCCGGTGTGGTGCTCGCTTCGACCAGGGGGAGCACTCACCTGAGCCCGTTGTTGAGCACCTTGTGCCCGTTCTGCCTTCACGACAAAGAACAAATGGTCTTGTTCTTCGATAGTTCGAAATCCTGATAGGGGCAGTAAAGTGACCCCGTCAGCTTCCGCTGCAGCAGACATCGCCAGGAAAGATTGAGCCGCTACCACCCGCAGTTTAATTTGACCATCTGCTGTAATCGGTTTTAACTCATTCTCAGGTGCAACATCATAGGCAAAATGTCCCAAGGTGGTATCCGGTACGGAAGGAGAGCTGGCCACAGTTGCAGTCCCAGGATCTCCTTTTGCAGGGTTTTCTCCCTTACTGCGGGATGGTTCCGTCCTCAAAAAACCAAGAGTGAACCATAGCCCAATCGCGAGTATCCCGAGCATGACACCCCCTCCTATCCACAGGGGTCGGCTTGAGGTAGCCGGGGCCGGGGAAACCTTGTCAAGGGTTTGCCGACGGGCTTCAGGAATATCGTCATACATAGATGAAAGAAGCTCGAGTGGGGTTGACTATAAACTCATCAGGAGGGGTTGAAACTGACAGACTGGTTCAGATTAAAGTATTCAAGGTTTAGCCTTTTTTATCTTAAAAGCCACTCAGGATCATCGCCAAGTATCCAGGGACTTAATCTCTATAACGAGGCAGAAAGACAAAATTGCCCTAGTGTCTCTCCCCTCTGGTTGACTGACGAAAGTTAAGCTTTAACCTCCGAAAGCCTTTCTAAATAAGTCTTCCAGCCTTGAGCCAAAATTATATCCTAAAGGATAGCTGTGAGCCACCATTCTTGAGTGATCTCATAAGCCTAAAATCCTTACAGGACAAGAAGCTCATTGATCTTGATGGCAGAATCTAGAATGCTTGTCTCACATAGATTACAAAAGTTTTTTCAGTCAACCAGCTCTCCCCTACTGTTTCGGGGAAATGCTACTGGGGCTATGGTAGTCCCTCTTCGCTAAATAAAGGTAGATGACGATGGCGAGGGGCTAGGCTTGTTGAGCTAACCAGCTTTCCAAAATCTCATTCACTGTCTCCGGCGCTTCGTCCTGGGGGCAATGGCCAATACCCGCTAGCACAATGAAATCTTGCACCACTGCAAATCGGGTCAATTCACGAGCCAGCTCGACAGGTTCCCAAGGATCAGCTTCTCCCCAGACACATAAAACAGGGCAGCTCACTTGAGCGAGCAGATCCTCGGGTAAAGGTCCTTGAGAATAACTGATAAAGGCTAAAAAAACATCCGCAGCCCCTAGCTCACGGGCAGGCAGTATCAGCATCTCAACCAGGTCTTCTGTGACTGCCACTGGATTGCCATAGGCTTGCTGCAAAATCTGCTGCACAACCTTTGGTTGAGCTAGCTGTCGAAAGAAAAAATGACCCAGCAACCGATAGGACAAGATCCATTGAAAGATCGGTGCTGCCAATTGGCGGTGCCAAGGTAAGGTGTGACGTTTGCGATCATGCAGCAAACGCAAAGAGCAGTCCAGCATCACCACACTCGTCACCCAAGCGGGCTGAAAGACGGCTGCTTGGAGGGCTACGATACAGCCAATAGAGTTACCCACAAGACAGACAGATTCCTCCACCACCTGAGTACAGAAGTCAGCAACTTGTTGCCCCCAAGTCTCGAAGGAATATTCAGCTTGCTGACCCGGTTGTAATGGCCCGGGCCTGGGCTTGGCAGACTGGCCAAAGCCGAGAAGATCAATAGCGTATACTCGATTATTTTTGGCTAATTCAAGAATGTTATGCCGCCAATGACCGCTAGAGGCACCAAAACCGTGAATTAAAACCAAATTAGGTCCGTCATTGC
The DNA here is from genome assembly GCA_012030735.1 of Acaryochloridaceae cyanobacterium SU_2_1. Taxonomy (GTDB): domain Bacteria; phylum Cyanobacteriota; class Cyanobacteriia; order Thermosynechococcales; family Thermosynechococcaceae; genus Acaryochloris. Next base: position 26,339 of record JAAUUW010000022.1, on the reverse strand, counting down.
CCGCAGTTTGATACTGGATCGGAAATTCTTGCCAATGCCAAACATGACTTTTTAGCTCGATCTCAGTAACAGTAGTCATAGTTTATTCAAAAGACTCCCTTTTCATCTTAAACAGTTGGATGAGAATTAAAGTGGGGGAAATGTTTATTTCCTTGCTCCAGCAAGTAATTCACTCTACGAGCTATTCTTGAGGCTTTGTAAAAAGAAGGCTATCTCTGACAAGCCAGTCTCTGCCTCCCCTCGATACCTCGATCATGCCCAACCTCGCAGTTGATAGGTGACCAATCCAATCCATTCCTTGAAGACATCTGTGGTGTTTTGCAAAGCGTCAACCTCTGGAAGTAGGGATAAAATAAATCCTAAAAATCCTGCATTTTCATTGATGTCCGTTACGCGAAAATCCGTTGGTGCAGCAATAACAGGCATACCCATTTTTTTGAAAATAGCCATGGATCTTGGCATATGACGGGCAGAGGTAACCAGCAAGAGAGGGCCTTTGATCGCTTTTTGTATCAAAATCTGATGAACTTGGCGAGCGTTTTCGTAGGTAGTTTGGGAATCTGGTTCTAGGATAAGGGCAGATTCTGGCACCCCCATTGTGGTGATTAATATAGCCATATCTTGAGCTTCCGATTGACCACCACCGCGCCAGGCAATTCGCCCTCCCGACAGAATCACTTGCGCTGCTTTGCCCTCACGGTAAAGCTTAGCTGCATATAAAACTCGGTCTCCTTCTTCCGACACCTCAATCCAAGGACGGGGGGAATGGGCAGAACGGGTACAGCCGCCCAGAACAATGATGGCATCAGCCCTTTGATGGGTTGCTAGGGGAGGATATTGGCTTTCTAAGGATTGGATAAGTCCATCTGCGACCCAAGCATTGGCACTAAAAAAAGGACTCCTAACCCTAAGCCAACGCAGGCAGCCGCAACTTTGGGTCGTTTCCAAAAGCTGGCGATCGCAACCACCAACAAGAGGCTTGTCAAGCCTAAGGATAGAGAAATAAGGGCAGTAGCTTCGACAAGAACAGAAACATGGAACCAAATTCTTTGAGCTTAATCGCGACTCATGATCACGACTATTTATCAAATACACGATAGCCTAATAATCCTCGTACAGCGATCCGGCCACTAGGGATGGTCGATCCTTGCAATTTGTGACAATTTGTGAACTGTCCTGATAAGGCAACGCGGGCCCTCGTTCCCTTTATAGAGTGAAGAAAGATAGATGGATAAATGGAGTCAGTTTGTCTTGCCCTTCTGTGTACCCTAATACTGCCAAGTTGTTTTAGATGTCGGACGAAGATTTTCCTGTGTCAAGCTCAGTATTGACGACTCCTCGGTCCTTAGTCTCCCGTGCAATTACCTCAATTGTCTATGCATTAGGGCGCACTATTGTCTTGCCTAGTTACTTTGGGGACATAAAAATTTTAGGTCTAGAGCATTTTCCTCGGCAAGGGCCCGTTGTGATCGCTCCCATTCATCGATCTCGATGGGATGGCCTAATGATTGGCTATGTCTTTGGTCGGCCAGTCACTCAGCGTGATCCAAATTTCATGGTGACAGCTAACGAAATGCAAGGGCTACAAGGCTGGCTCATTCGTCAATGCGGCGGATTCCCTATTAATCCCGATCAACCTTCGGTGGCATCGCTACGCCTCGGGGTTGATCTGCTCAAGGCAGAACAAGTATTAGTGATTTTCCCGGAAGGGGATGTGAAACGCGATCGCTATGCTCAATTTCTTAAACCCGGCTTTGCACGCCTTGCCCTGCGCGCCCAACAACAGCTCAAATCCGGATCGAATATCCAGGTCTTACCTGTTGCCCTAGATTATGGTTGCCCCATTCCCCACTGGCGATGTGGCTTAACCATTACCATTGGCCGCCCCTTAAATGTGTCTGAGTACAAAGGCCCTGTCAAGCCAGCCTCCCTGCTGTTGATCAATGATTTAAAAAAGGCATTGAATAACTTAATGGACTGCCCCAGACCCTCAACGACTCTGCCTACAGTTAGCCAGTTTAGTCCCCTAAAGGTGATCTTCGGCAGACAAGCAGCCCATCATCGACGTTAAATCACCGTCAAATTCGCAGAATTGATCACCTAAGGACAGCCCATCAAGCTAACCATCGGGTCAACGCTTAAATTAATCTTTCCTATCCCCGGAAGCTGCCTTCTCAGGATCGCAGTTCTATCGCTTTAGCACCGCGATCCTAAATTCTGGTTGATAATCCCTAACTAACGACTAACTAAGGTGGGTTTACGTCGGCTAACCTCATGATTGCCCTTGTTGCTTTTCACCTTGGCATTGGCAGCAGCCTGGGGATGTTGCAACAACAGGAGCAAGGTCGCATTGGTTTGCAACTCACGACGCAGTAAGCCTTGCAACTCCTTTTCGATATAGTTCCTTAACCCATCCCAATCCACCGAGTCATCCTCTTGGTGATCAAAGTGACTCCAGCGATTGCGTAAGGCCAGTTCAATCGACCCTTGAACCCAAGCTTGCCACTTGTCTTGGATAACCGTCGTAACCACCCCCCGCAGATGAACTTCCGGGGCTGTGAGCAAATTCCCATCCAAGCCAACTGTCGCCGCAACGGTCACCATGCCGTCCTCTGCCAATCGTTGCCGTTCTTCCAAAACATGAGCCTTAAGAATACCCGCCCGATCCAACAACTCAATGCCAGCAGGCACCTTACCGGCAATTTTAATCGAATCAGCCTCTAAGGCCACAATGTCGCCATTGTTAATAATCACCATATTGTCAGCAGGAATACCCATGCTCTGGGCTGTTTGGGAATGCTTAATCAACATCCGATGCTCCCCATGAACAGGCAAGAAAAACTTGGGGCGGGTCAGGTTCAGCATTAACTTTTGATCCTCTTGGCAGCCATGGCCAGAGACATGAATACCTTGAGTCCGCCCATAGATCACCTTTGCCCCTTGGATCATCAGTTGGTCAATGGTATTGACAACGGCAATGGTATTGCCAGGAATGGGGTTCGCAGAAAAAACCACGGTATCGCCGGGGCGAATTTGCAACTGACGATGTTCTTTGCGGGCAATTCGAGACAGAGCCGCCATGGGCTCACCTTGGGAGCCGGTGGTCAAAATCAAGGTTTTGTGGTCAGGAAAATTGCGAAGGGCCTTTAAGGGAACAAATAACTGATCGGGGCATTTGATATAGCCCAGATTGCGGGCATGGGCAATCACGTTCAACATCGAACGACCCACAACGGATACGGTGCGCCCCTGTTTTTGGGCAATCTCTAGAATCATATTGATTCGATGCACAGAGGAGGCAAAGGTCGTCACCAATAGCCGCCCTTGAGCTTGGCTAAAGATCCGCTCTAAGTTGGGATAGACAGACCGCTCCGAAGGAGTAAACCCTGGTATTTCAGAATTGGTTGAGTCACTGATTAAGCAGAGCACCCCGCGTTCTCCATGCTCGGCTAAGCGCTGTAAATCAAAGTTTTCACCATCAACGGGGGTGTGATCAATCTTGAAGTCTCCTGTATGAATCACCACGCCCAAGGGAGTATGAATGGCCACAGTAAAGCTATCCGCCATGGAATGGGTATTGCGGATAAATTCCACAAAGAAATGGGTGCCGATGCGAACGATGTCGCGGGGGGCAACGGTCTTGAGCTGAGTCTTACCGGCGACACCGGCCTCTTCAAGCTTGCCTTGCAGCAAGGCCATCGCCAGACGAGGACCATGAATGATCGGAATATCAAATTGCTTGAGATGAAAGGCAATACCGCCAATATGGTCCTCATGGCCATGGGTAACAATCATGCCCTTAATTTTGTGCCGGTTGTCACGCAGATAGGTCATATCTGGCAGCACAATATTGACCCCATGCATCCCGTCGGTGGGAAAGGCTAAGCCAGCATCTAAGAGAATAATCTCGTCTTCATATTCAAAGACACAGGTATTTTTGCCAATTTCATGCAATCCACCTAAGGGAATAATTTTCAAGGCTGTTGCTGCTGTGTTATCTGTCATAGAGGTCCTTTAGTGTAAGAATCTGATAAAAATGTGATCGAAGGTAATGTTGGGAAAAGGCTTGAGCAGCAATGACTCAAGACATTATTGATAAGATCTGAATTTTGGTAGCGGACTAGCCCATCAAGGCTGCGGAGGATTACAAAAGCTTAAGATCCTTTAAAGTCTCACGCAGAAGATTGTTTACTGCCGCTGGAGCGGGAGGGAGAGGCAGCCGCGTTGAACCAACCTGCCATCCCTGGATGGCTAAGGCCGCTTTGACGGGAATTGGATTAGCGGTAACGAATAAGGCTTTAAACAAGGGCAAAAGCTGTAGATGAATAGTGGTTGCCACTTGAGTTTGGCCTGAACGAAAGGCTTCGATCATCTGGAGCAGGGATTTGCCAACGAGATGGCTAGCGACACTAACAACTCCCTCTGCACCTACGGCCAGCATGGGTAAGGTTAAGGAATCATCCCCAGAGTAAATAGAAAATTCTGGAGAGGTTAAACGCCGAATCTGACTCACTTGGTCAAGATCGCCACTCGCTTCTTTGATAGAGACGATATTGTCAATCTCTGCAAGGCGGGCGACGGTCGCTGGTTCGATGTTTTGGCCGGTGCGCCCTGGAACGTTATAGAGCATTGTGGGTAAATCGGGAACTGCGGTTGCGATCGCACGAAAATGCTCATATAAGCCTTCTTGAGGGGGTTTGTTGTAATAAGGTACCACTAATAAGGCCCCATCTAGACCTAGCTTAGCGGCTTCTTGGGTCGCTATGATTGCTTCACTGGTTGAGTTTGACCCCGTACCAGCAATGACCTTAGCTCGCCCAGACACCGCTTGACGCACAACCTGAAATAATTGGTATTCCTCATCCCAAGAGAGGGTAGGGGATTCCCCTGTGGTTCCGCAGACCACTATCCCATTGGAACCATGCTCAACCAAGTGCACTGCGAGTTGCTCAGCCATTGAGTAGTTCACTTCACCAGTTTCAGTGAAGGGAGTAACCATGGCCGTGAGAATTTGCCCAAAGATTGCCACTGGCCCTTTACACCTCTAGGGAAATATTAAGTAACCTTGTTTTTGTCATACTAGTTGTCATGCTAGATAGATCTAAGAGCCCTTTGCGGCTGTAATAAATGTCGCTCAACCAATAACTCAGCAATTTGTACTGCGTTCAAGGCCGCACCTTTTCGGATTTGGTCGCCACTGAGCCACAATTCCAGGCCAGAGTCATGGGAGATATCCTGGCGTAGGCGTCCGACCAAGACTTCATCGCGACCCGTAGCATCGATGGGCATGGGGAAATAGTTAGCTTGCCAATCCTCCACAAGCTTGATCCCAGGTGCAGTCTTGAGAATCGCTCTAGCCTCTTCCACCGCAAAGGGATAGCCAAACTCCAAGTTAATCGCTTCAGAATGGGCCCGTAATACAGGCACACGCACACAGGTAGCTGTGATTCTCAACTGAGGTTCGTCAAAAATTTTGCGGGTTTCTTGCACCATTTTCAGCTCCTCAGTGCAATACCCTTGCTCATTGAGATCAGAATTATGGGGAAATAAGTTAAAGGCTAGGGGGATAGGGAAAAATCTCTGTGGGCGGTGGGTCTCCCTTAAGGATCGCTTGGGCTTGATGCTGAACCTCCGCCATGGCCCGCGCCCCTGCTCCACTGGCAGATTGGTAGGTAGCAATGACCATACGTTGGACAGGTTGGATTTTGTGCAGGGGCCACACCGCAAGATTCATCAGGATCGTGGTGCAATTGGGGTTGGCAATGATGCCTTGATGATGTGCGATCGCATCCGGATTAACCTCTGGCACAATCAGAGGCACATCAGCATCCAGGCGAAAAGCACTAGAATTATCAATCACCACGGCCCCTGCAGCCACCGCCTGGGGTGCCCATTCCTGAGAAACGCTCCCCCCAGCAGAAGCTAGGACCAAATCAATATTTTTTAAAGCGGCAGCAGTGACCGGTTCTACCGGGAGAGATTCTCCTTGAAATTGGAGCCTCTGGCCCGCCGAACGGGGAGATGCTAACAACTTTAATTCAGCAACAGGAAAATTGCGTTTCTCTAAAAGCTCAATGAGTTCAGCACCCACAGCACCTGTTGCACCTAAGATTGCAACTCGGTATGTTTGACCCAAGTTTTCTTCCTCCACCTCTAAATTAATATAATTTTCGACAATACTGTATCAACACTAAAAACTGATAAAAATGATCCGTCAAAGGCTGAGGCTCACCGAACGCCCTAGTTAAATCCTAATGGTTGCGATCAGACTAACTGGGTAGGCAATGGCAGACTGAAACTGGCACAGAACAAATCGAGTGGCACGTGGTGGGTATTAAAGAGATAGGCAATCGCCCCAGTTTCTCTTCCCATGCTCTCCTCTAGTCTAGTTCATTAAACTAAAAAGTTCTGAAAATCATGCCTCTCACTTACAGTTTGCCCTAGATTAGCATCGACTGTCGCCCTGTCGTCGTTTTAGACCCTAGCCACAGAGAATAGTTCAACGAGTGAAGATAGAAAATGGCCTCTCAGACATACATCTACCAGAATCAGGAAGCTACCCTCAACAGCCTCAAGAAACCTATCTAGGCTGACAAAAGGACCTTCTTGCTCATGGAAACCATACCTATCTAGCAAATCTCCTTGTCAACCCCTTCTAAAAATTCGCTAATCTAGAGGGTGATCAGGATTTGGCTTCCATGACAGACTAGGTTGTGTAAAATAAACCTTCTGTCCCTTGGGGATATAACTATCAGGGTAGACCTAAGGTTTGCTACAGTGCTGATTACTGAATGATTGATTGCATATCAAATAGTCTGCTGGGAGAGGAAACAATTTGTCTAATACACAAGAGCTGATTAAGGTGACTCAGGAAAAGCTTCCAGGTAGTCAGATCAGTCTAGAGATTGAAATTTCTCCTGAGCGATCGCGCCAAGCCTATGAGCAAGTCATCGTCAAATTCATGCGATCTGCCAATATCCCTGGCTTTCGCAAGGGTAAGATACCCCGACAAGTTATTCTGCAGCGATTTGGGGTAGACCAACTCAAAGCCTCTGCCCTAGAAGATCTTGTCACAAACCTTCGAAACTGTCGTCAAACAAGAGAACATACAGGTTTTAGGGAACGTGCAATTAAAATCTTCCTTCGAAGATTTAGCCGCAGACTTTCAACCTGGGGAAACACTAACCTACAAGACCACAGTAGATATTCACCCAGAGGTGCAACTCAAAAAGCATCAAAGCTTTGAGGTGACCGCCGCGAAAGTAGACTATAACCCTACAAATATCGAAGATGTTTTGGCAGATTATCAGTCTACCCATGCCACCTTGGTGCCCGTCGAGGATCGAGCCGCAGAGGCAGGAGACGTCACCCTTGTGGACTTTAATAGTCAGGTTCTGCCCCTAGAAGATCCAGATTCAGAGGAAAAGGAGGAAGATCTTCTCGGTGAAAACATCGAAGACTTCCAACTAGAACTGGTCAAGGGTAAATTTCTAGACGATTTGGTGGAAGGTGTGATCGGCATGCAGGTGGGAGAAACAAAGGAAATCCCGGTCACCTTGCCAAAAGAACATTTTCAAGCGGAATTATCCGGTCGATCAGCCAATTTCACCCTCACCCTTAAGGAGATCAAGAGCAAAGAATTACCCCCCTTAGATGACAACTTTGCTCAAGATGTCAGTGAGTTTGAAACCCTCCAAGAATTACGTGAATTCTTAGAAAAGAAATATCAAGATGAAGCCCAAGCAAATACAGAGGCAAACATAGATCAGGCCTTACTCACAGCCTTACTCGTAGAATTGGAAGTCGACCTACCCGAGACGATGATTCAAGATGAGCTTAATGTCATCGTTCGAGAAACCCTCAGCCGGCTGCAATCTAATGGCTTAGACATTGGCAAATTAGTCAACGAAGAGATGCTCTCTGAGATGAAAGAGCGGATGCGGCCTGACGCAATAAACCGCTTGCGGCGAACATTAGCCCTTGCAGAAGTAGCGAAACAAGAATCAATCAAACCAGACGCTAAAGAAGTAGAGACCAGATGCCAAGAAATTTTGAAAGCCCTGCAAGATCAAAAGGTTGATCACCGTCGCCTACAAGAGATCGTTGCAGACGAACTGCTTCAAGAGCAAGTAATGAATTGGTTGAAGGAACATTCAACCGTTAAGCTAGTGGATGCCCTACCGGAGGATGAAGGAACTCCTGAGGTAGAGGAAGCTCCAGAACAACCTTCTAGCGCTAAAAAAGACGTAAAAACGGAGAGCGAAGCGGATCAAGATCCAGATACAGAGGCCGCTAAGCAATCTAAAAAAGTCAAATCTACCGCTAAAAAACCGACCCCTAAGGCCAAAACCAAGGTAGCCTCAGCAGACTCTGCCAACAACCAAGAACCAGAAGCCACTCCGGCAAAGCCCACCGCCAAAAATCCACCTCTAAAACCAGTCCGAAGTCTTCGCCAACAGAGGAGGCAGAACCCAAAATATCTTCCAAGGAAAAAGCTGCTAAAACACCAGCCAAAACTAAGAAAATATCGACTGACTCACCCCCAACAGCAGATTAAACAAATCTGAATCGATGGATCTTGCATTAAGTTACTCGCTTTCGCCTTGGTGATGCCAAGATTCAGTAAGCCCTTAGGCAATTAATTGCTGTCAACGAATAATTCTGCTTACATATTACTTACAATAGGTTGCAGAACATCCTGAGTCGCTTAAGGCATAATAAAACCATGGACAAAAGCTAGACCTCCATCTTCTTTCATCCTTAGCTTTCAGCTAGTTGGCCCCATTCACACCGAGTTTCGCGATCTATGCTCTTTCCCCACTCTTCTGATTTCTCTCTCACCTCTCCACAAAACCCCATCTATAACCCACCTCGCAATATTGTTCCCATGGTGGTTGAGCAATCTGGTCGAGGCGAGCGCGCCTTTGACATCTATTCCCGACTCCTACGAGAACGAATTGTGTTCTTAGGGGGTGGCGGTGCGAGTGGAAGCGGTATTGATGATACGGTTGCCGATGCGATTGTTGCTCAGCTATTGTTCTTAGAGTCTGACAACCCGGAGCAAGATATTTATCTTTACATCAATTCTCCGGGTGGTTCAATTACCGCCGGCATGGCTATCTACGATACCATCCAGCATATTCGCCCCGATGTTTGCACCATTTGTTTTGGTTTGGCTGCAAGTATGGGTGCATTCCTCCTTTGTGCTGGAACAGCGGGTAAACGCATGGCCCTTCCCAACTCCCGAATTATGATTCACCAACCCCTAGGCGGTGCCCAAGGTCAGGCAGTGGATATCGAAATTAGGGCCAAGGAGATCCTGTATCTCAAAGATAATCTGAATCATCTGATGGCAAACCATACAGGTCAGCCCTTTGAGCGTATTGAAGCGGATACGGAGAGAGATTTCTTCATGTCAGCAGCAGAAGCCCAAAAATATGGTTTGATTGATCAAGTTCTCACTAGACAAAATCTGCCCAGTCGTTCAGAAGCCGTCAGTGAAGTCCATTAAGAGAAAGCCATGTCTAAATATGACTCCCATCTCAAATGTTCCTTTTGTGGAAAGTCTCAAGAACAAGTTCGCAAGCTCATCGCTGGGCCGGGAGTTTATATTTGTGATGAATGCGTTGACTTATGTAATGAAATCTTAGACGAGGAGTTATTTGACTCTGGTAGTATGCCCCCTGCCAATCGTCCTGCTGTTACTGAGAAGAAACGTTTAAATCCTAATCAGTTTTCCTTGAGTGATCTGCCTAAACCTCGAGATATCAAGAAATATCTTGATCAACATGTGATCGGGCAAGACGATGCTAAGAAAGTTTTGTCTGTTGCTGTATATAACCATTACAAACGGCTCAGTTCCATGGCCGGTTCAGCAGATCCTCTCGAAGATCCTGAGGATGCCATCGAGTTGCAAAAATCAAATATTTTGCTGATTGGCCCTACGGGTTGTGGCAAGACCCTATTGGCGCAGACCTTAGCCCAAATGTTAGATGTGCCCTTTGCCGTTGCCGATGCCACCACCTTGACAGAGGCAGGCTATGTCGGTGAAGATGTTGAAAATATTTTACTGCGGTTGCTGCAAGTTGCAGATTTGGATGTAGAGGAAGCCCAGCGAGGCATTATCTACATTGATGAAATTGATAAAGTGGCCCGTAAGAGTGAAAATCCTTCGATTACTCGGGATGTTTCGGGTGAAGGGGTCCAGCAAGCCCTGCTCAAAATGCTAGAGGGCACTGTCGCGAATGTGCCACCCCAGGGCGGTCGCAAACATCCCTATCAAGACTGTATTCAAATCGATACCACGAATATTCTATTCATTTGCGCGGTGCCTTTTGTCGGTCTAGACAAAATTTATTGAACAACGGACCGGCAAAAAGGCGATGGGCTTTATTCAAGGTGGTGAGATGCGGGTTAAGGAGCAGCGGACGGCTGATCTGCTGAAGGATCTTGAGGCTGAGGATCTCGTGAAGTTTGGCATGATTCCCGAGTTCACAGGGCGAATTCCGGTGATGTCAGTCATTAACGCCTTGGATGAAGATGTCCTCTGTCGAATTTTGACGGAGCCTCGCAATGCCTTGGTTAAACAGTATCAAAAGCTGCTGCGCATGGATCAAGTGAAGCTAGACTTTCAGCCTGAGGCTATTCGAGCGATTGCCCAAGAAGCTTACCGTCGTAAAACTGGTGCCCGCGCGCTAAGGGCCATCGTGGAAGAAATTATGTTGGATGTGATGTATGAGATTCCTTCTCAGTCTCGCAAGGAGTTAACCCCCTGCTTAATTACTCGCCTGATGGTGGAGCAGCGGTCTACTGCTGAGTTGTTATTGCATCCTGCTGCAATTTCGACGCCGGAATCGGCATAGGCTCAACAAAGGATTGAAGGTTTGGTAATGCCTTATCGGTCAATTCGAGGCCATGATCATTATATTGAATGGGTAACCCAAAGGGCCGATCAGCCCTCACCCCCTAAGCCTGTGATGGTGTTTTTGCATGGTTGGGGTGGCTCGGGGCGCTATTGGCGATCCACGGCGGCTCAGTTGGCGGATAGGGTTGATTGTTTGCTCTATGATTTGCGTGGATTTGGGCGATCGCAACTTCATCAATCTCCGCCCTCGGCGGCCGATGCCAGTGCCTACCCCTTACAGTCCTATGTGGAAGATTTAGTTGCCCTGCTAGATGATTTACAGATTCCGCAGGCTTATCTTCAGGCCCATTCCATGGGAGCGACCATTGCCACCTTATTTAGTAATCAATATCCGCAACGGGTTCAGGGGGTCATCCTCACCAGCACTGGCTTATTTACTTATGATCCGCAAATCTTTCGCCAATTTCACCAGGTGAGCCAGTGGGTGGTCAGATTAAGGCCATCTTGGTTGGTCTATATCCCCTTTATCGATCAGCTGTTGATGGGGCGTTTTTTACATCGTTCAATTCCACCAGACCAGCGTCGCGAGTTTGTGGGAGACTATCTGGGGGCAGAGGCTGGGGCTGCCTTAGGCACGCTGCGCTCGGCGGTGAGTGAAGCAATCGCCATCGGTTTGCGCCAAGAATTTACGCGTTTGAGCGTTCCCGCTCTGATCATTTCTGGAGAACAGGACAAGATAGTCTCTGCGCAGTCAGGACAAGAGGCCGCAGCCTTGAACCCAAAGATTGATTATGTCTTAATGACCGAGACAGGGCATTTCCCGATGCTCGAAGATCCCTTAGTCTATGGGCAGCAAATTCGTGATTTTTTAGACGCAGTTCCTTGCTGCTATGGTTAGCAGATTTGCCCCCATCAACCCCCCTGGCGAGCCATTTGGTGCAGCAAATTGCGGCTGGGGAAGTGATTGACTCCTTAGCTGCTGGAGTCCGAGAGTTGATTGACAATGCCATTGATGCTGGTGCTGATCGGATCGCAGTATCTCTCTGGCCCCAGGATTGGCAAATCCAAGTGGTGGACAACGGTAGGGGGCTATCTCTGGCTGATTTAGAACGGGCAGCCATTCCCCATACCACAAGCAAATTAACGACGGAGGCCGATCTCTGGCAGATTAAGACCTTAGGGTTTCGGGGTGAGGCCCTCCATAGCTTGGCCCAGATGGGAAACTTAGAGATTTGTAGCCGTCCTCTGGGATCTGAACAAGGCTGGCGGATTGTCTATGACCATCAGGGTCAGATTGTTCAGCGACAGACAGTGGCGCTTTCAGAGGGAACCGTGGTCACGGTCTCTGATTTGTTTCGAGGATGGCCTACCCGCCAAGCGTCTTTACCGGAACCCACCCGTCAGATGCGGGCTGTGCAAACCATCATTATGAACAGGCCCTCTGCCATCCCCAGATTACCTGGCAAGTTCATCAAAATCATCGGCTCTGGTTTAGTTTGGCACCAGCGGCCCATGCCCAGGGAATATTGCCCCAATTGTTAGCGACGGTGCAATCTGGAGATTTACGGCATCACCAGCTTTGCTTACCGCAATTGCCGGGGACCAATCGGGTGGATGTGCTAGTGGGCCTTCCTGATCGCTGTCATCGGCAGCGCCCTGACTGGGTTAAGGTAGCTGTCAATGGTCGTTGTGTCAGAGTTGCGGGGGAGGATTGGACGGCAAGACCGCTGGAAAAAACGATTTTAGCGGCGTTTCACCAGACATTGCCCCGCCATCGCCATCCTCTCTGTTTTGTGCAGATTGAGGCTAATCCTCAATTTGTAGATTGGCATCGGCACCCAGCTAAGGCTGAAATTTATTTGCAGCATATCGATGAGTGGCAACAAGCCATTGCCAGGGCGCTGGAAACAGCGATCGCATTACCTTCCCAAGGCGGTGATCATACCCAGCAAATGGGCCAATGGATCAAAGTGGCTGAGGCTAAGGGCGTTTACCAATTACAACAACCCTCCCTCTTGACAAGTTCAGGGACCTTTGGGGCGCAATCTCCTGCGCAGGCGTTACCCTTAGGCGCCGGCTTCCAGATGCTGAAGGCGATTGCCCAGCTCCATCGTACCTATATTGTCGCCGAACATCCTCAGGGGCTCTGGTTGGTGGAGCAGCATATTGCCCATGAACGGGTGTTATATGAGCAGTTGAGCCAAGATTGGCAGCTGATCGCCCAAACGCCACCGATTATGCTGCGAGATTTGAGTGAGCTGCAAGTCTTGCAATTGCAAGAGATTGGTCTGGACATTGAGGCCTTTGGTCACCAACTCTGGGCGGTGCGATCGCTTCCTCAATGTTTAGCAGAACGCCCTGATCGTGAAGCAGCCCTCCTTGAACTCAGCCAATGTGAGAACATGGAAGCAGCTCTAGCCGCGACTGCTTGCCGGAGTGCGCTAAAAAATGGCACCTGCCTGGATTTGCTGCAAATGCAAACCCTCTTAGATCAATGGCAGCAGACACGGAATCCGCGCACCTGTCCCCACGGACGACCCATTTTTCTATCGATGGAAGAGGTGGATTTGGCTCGATTCTTCCGTCGCCATTGGGTGATTGGTAAAAGTCATGGAATTTAGAGGTCATGGTGAAGCTAACCAAACCAGGGTTGATTTTAGGCTTAGGACCCCTTGTGTTTGCGATCGCCTTTGGTCTTAGCTATGTCACCGAACGAGATAGTCGTCGGGCCTCCTTAACTGGCGTCATGGCCCTCTCCGTTGCCTATGGAACCGCGCTTGTTTGTCAATCAGAAACATATGCATCCAGCTCGGCATCAGCCATAACTACGCAGATAATGGCTGGCGATCCACCGTCTCAATCCATTGCTGAGCCGAGAGAAGTGGCAGTATTTTGGGACTATGAGAATGTCAAAGTTGCAGCCCAGGGTCTCCAGGCTCCCTTAGCAGAATCCATTGTAGACTACTCCCAATCTCAAGGTCACACCCGACTCAAAATTGTCTATTCGAACTGGCGACGAGAAAAAGAATCCCTTGTGCAAGCTTTGTATAGCTTGGGGTTTGAGCCCATTCATGTCTCCACGGGCAAAGAGAATAGTGTGGATGTAAAGCTGACCGTGGATTGCCTCAATACGGCCTACCAATATCCCCAAGTACATCAATTTATTATTGTCACGGGCGATCGCGACTTTGTGCCCCTTGTAAACGCCCTCAAAAACTTAAAAAAGCGCGTTACCTTAATTGGTCGAGCTGAGGTAGCTAGTGATCAACTACTCCTCAGTGCCGATGAATTTATTGATATCGAAAAGCTCGGCACAGAAGAACCGGATGCCCCTAGCTTTGAAAAACGCCAACAAGTCCCCAAAATCAGTTACGACGATGCGGTACAGTGCCTAATTGCCGCCATTAACCTGGCTCGCAATCAAGGCAAAAGTAGCCGATTTGGGGCCATTGACCGATTAATGCGTGCCAATATACATCATTCTTACCAAGGTATTGCCTCCATCAATAGAGGCAATGGTCGTGGATTTGCTAACTTCAGTGCCTTCGTCGTCGCCGTCGCCGAGCAAGGCAAAGTCCAAATTAGGACCTTAGCAGGCTTTCAAGAATTGTTTCTGCCCGAGGAAGACCCAGAAGCCGAATCTGAGTTTAGCTCCCAAGATTCAGGACCCTTCACCCGTGAACAATGGCAATTGATTATCAGCCAAGTCAAACAAGCCTTTGAGTGTAGCGATCCAGAACATAATGGTTATGGACGATTTATGTCTTTGTTTTTTCATGTCCGGTTGGCTAAAAAAGATGGTCGTTTACCCCATAGCAATGAACGTCTCAAGCAGTCCCTCAGTCGCCTGGTGGAAGTGGGCTTACTGATTGAGCAACCCAACCGGAGTTTTCGTCTCATTCCTAACCTGGAAGACACAATCAACGACCATCTAAACAATCTGATGGCTATTGAGACGTAGATTAACGAACAGGCATCAATCACCGTGGCATTAGAAGCCTAGTGAATCCCATCCGTGAACATTGGCGAAGTTAACGCTACACACCAGATTACAAAGGCATTTCAGCAATAGACATAAAGGAGAATTTTGTAATGAGTCAGAGCAAGAAGTAATACTTATTGAGAAATCGGTCTTAACTGCATTGCTTCTTGCTGTGACTCATTACTCTCAATCTTTGCACCGTGACTGTTTGGACATAGGGCACCATTCCTGTTGGCTGGTTGTGAAGGAAAGAGATCCATTCACCCCCGGGACAAAATCCTTATATCCTTGAGGATTTTGTCCCTTGGCAAGACAATCAGTCGGCCATTATAAGGGGAATAACAAACGCAGAGAGGGATTCATGACCATGAGGGGGGTCGGTAAAAGTCCGTAGTGCTGAGCTAAACTGGTCAGAGACTCTCCTGGTTGGACATAAGGTCGCTTTAGACAAGCTAGCATTGCTAGCATTAAAGGTGAACAGGCTTGAAATTGAACCTGAGCAATGGCGATTGAGTAGCAAACAAACCATCATGATTACGTCTTAATGAGGCTTAACCCTGCGATTATTCAATGCCGTCCTTATTTTTTCACTATCCTCCTGCTAGGAATGCTTGTTCTGCAAGGGGGATGTCAATCCTTATTTAATAACCGGCCAGTCCCTCAGGATACTAGCGCCTCTTCACCGGAGCCTTCCAGTAACTTGGAGACCATAGCCTCACCCTTAGACCCAAATTTGATTGTCAATGTGGTGAGCCAAGTTGGGCCTGCTGTGGTTAGGATCAATGCTAAACGGTCAGCTCAACCATGGTTTGGTCCTTGGGGGGGATCCGACAGTTCTGGTAGGGAGGGAACTGGCTCTGGTTTTATCTTTGATGCCCAGGGTTTGATCCTAACCAATGCCCATGTGGTGGCCAATGCCGATCAAGTGACAGTGGTCCTCAAGGATGGTCAACTTTTTCCTGGCAAGGTGAAGGGTGTCGATCCGATTACGGATCTAGCCGTGATTCAGATTGAAGCTGAGAATCTACCTACGGTGAAGCTTGGTGATTCTGATGGTTTGCAACCGGGGGATTGGGCGATCGCAATTGGCAACCCCTTGGGCCTCGACAATACAGTAACCATGGGAATTGTCAGTGCCACGGATCGCTCCAGCAGTCAGCTCGGCATTTCTGATCGACGGGTGCACTATATCCAAACCGATGCTGCGATTAATCCTGGCAACTCAGGGGGACCCTTACTCAATGACAAAGGAGAGGTCATTGGTGTCAATACAGCCATCATTGATGGGGCCCAAGGCATTGGATTTGCCATTCCGATGAAAATGGCTCAGCGCATTAGCCAACAGTTGGTAACCAAAGGAGAAGTTGCCCATGCCTATCTAGGAATACGCATGGCAGTTTTAACACCACAGATCCTGGCCTTGCTCAAGCAAGAGCAACCTGATCTTGAAATACCCTCAGACAAGGGAGTATTGATTGTGAAAGTGCAGCCAGATTCCCCTGCAGCTCAGGCTAATTTAGAGGCTGGGTCTGTTATTGTGCGCATGGGTAATATCCCCATTCACACATCAGAGGAACTCCAAAAAGTACTGGATTCAGTGGAGCCAGAGGATCAACTCACTCTAGAAATTCTAGAACCCAACAGCCAAAAACGGCAGTTGCAACTCAAGGTTGGCCGCCTCCAGCTTGATGCTACCGCCCAGCCCTTCTGAAGGGTTAGTTCAGCCCTTCCGACCCATTCCTTTTTAAGTTTTGTAAAGAAAGTGAAATGTTACGGAATCCAGACTTAAGACCCATTTCACTCTAAATCTGGGAAATAACTCTTAGGTAGCACACTATATGTAGCGCAGCGCTGATTCAGTCTGAATAATCTCTATCATGAGTCTCCTCTGGCGAACCATGGTGGTTGATCTCAATCAATGTTCTACTAAAAGAGAGGTCGAAGGGATGGCCGTAGGGGGATAGTTTAGGGAAGCTAAACAAAGGGCAACTTGTAGGTTTTCGCAACTGTTCAGATGCTGTTTCTCTAGGTTTACGCCATAATTGCCGTAGATGCTTTTAATAGAATTCCCCAACTTTTGTGAGACAGGCTACAATCGGGGAGGTTGAGCAGGCAGCATATAGATTGAAAACCAGGCTGGAGATATGTTGTGTCTATTTTTTGGCTCGTTATAGGCCATCACAACCAATGGCTTAATCTCCATCTTCATTACGTCATCACGCCAAGGCTTATCAATCGACTTTTTAAATTGATTATCAATTGTAAAAAATAGTTCTCCTATTTTTGCACTCATTAGGGAGTATGAGGAATTTAGCATGACCCAAGCTAACAATGTCCTAGAGGCTGTCGCAGCCCCAACTGATGTCAATCAAGTGTTAGTAGAGAACACTGAACAAATCTCTAGTAATGAGAATCAGTCTGAGGAGGCTATTAGTAAGACAGGCAAAGCTCGGGCCACACGTCGGCGCAGTCAAACTAAGAAAAACATTATACTGAGGACTCGATTCGCCTCTATTTACAAGAGATTGGTAGAATTCGCCTGTTGCGGGCCGACGAAGAAATTGAATTAGCTCGCAAAATTGCCGATCTACTTGAGTTAGAGCGGATTTATGACGATCTCTACGAACAGCTAGACCGTGAGCCGGAGCAACAAGAATGGGCGGCGGCAGTAGATATGCCCCTCAACCGCTTCCGTCATCGTCTCCATTCGGGGCGTCGCGCTAAGGACAAGATGGTGCAGTCTAATCTGCGCTTGGTGGTGTCCATCGCTAAGAAATATATGAATCGAGGGCTATCTTTTCAAGATTTGATTCAAGAAGGTAGTTTGGGACTGATCCGCGCTGCTGAAAAGTTTGATCATGAAAAGGGTTATAAGTTTTCTACCTACGCTACTTGGTGGATTCGACAAGCTATTACACGGGCGATCGCAGATCAATCTCGCACCATTCGTCTTCCCGTTCACCTCTACGAAACAATTTCACGCATTAAAAAAACAACCAAGCTGCTTTCTCAAGAAATGGGCCGCAAACCCAGCGAAGAAGAAATTGCGACTCGCATGGAAATGACCATCGAGAAATTACGATTCATTGCTAAATCGGCTCAACTTCCTATTTCCCTAGAAACCCCCATTGGCAAAGAAGAAGACTCTCGCCTTGGTGATTTCATTGAATCGGACGGTGAAACACCTGAAGACCAAGTGTCTAAAAACTTACTGCGCGAAGATCTAGAAACAGTTCTTGATACCCTCAGCCCCAGGGAGCGCGATGTTCTGAAGTTGCGCTATGGGCTAGACGATGGTCGCATGAAAACTTTAGAAGAAATTGGCCAGATCTTTAATGTCACCCGAGAGCGCATTCGGCAAATTGAGGCTAAGGCACTGCGGAAACTCCGCCATCCTAACCGCAATAGCGTCCTGAAGGAATATATTCGCTAACTGCCTTGTGCCCAATCATAGCTCTATTGGAACATAGAGACACTTACACTGCTGAAGTCTGATCAGACTCCAGCAGTGTAAGGTTTCTTGGTTTGCCATGGATTTTTCTAGCAGGTCGTCTAGAATTGAAGGGAATTGGTCAAGACAGACGAGGTCGTGATAACGGCATGGCTAATGATCCTTCTTCTCTCCAATCTAGACTGAGAGTTAGCAATGACACTGCATACCTGTTATGGCTTTTATCGATAGTTGGGGTCTGTGGTGCTCACCGCTTTTATTTGGGTAAACCCCTAAGCGGCATTCTTTACCTAGTGACCTTTGGCTTTTTTGGTATTGGTCAATTAGTGGATCTAATTTTGATTCCTTCCATGGTGGATGACCAAAACCTCAAGTATAGAATGCTATATGGCTCTGGTCATTTACCAGCCATTGCCTCAAATAGAGGCAATGGCTATTCTCCGATTGTTCAAGCTCCTGGGTTCTTAAGCAGCCCTCGTCTCAATGTACAGATTCTGAAAACCTGTCGAGATCAGCAGGGAGCGACCCTGAGCGATTGCGTAATTGCGACAGGAGTGAGTCCAGAGGAGGTCAAGGCAACGGTAAAGGATCTCTGTAGGGCAGATCTACTGTCGATTGACAACCGCGCATCAGATGGAGCTGTCATTTACAAAGCAGTGTAAGCTTCTAGATGCACCATAGCTCTGCGACAGATGCTCTCCTCTGCTATTTTTGCTGTGATGATTGCTTATGAATATTCTTCCCTTAAGGGAACTTGCCAGCGCCGATCTAGCTTCCCTAAAATTGATTGCTACGGATATGGATGGCACCTTGACGGTGGAGGGTCAATTCCCCGCCGATTTTGTCCCAGCCTTGATTAAATTGCAGCAGGCTGGGATGGCGGTAGTCATTGTGACGGGACGGTCGGCAGGCTGGGTGCAAGGTTTGGCCCATTATTTGCCTCTTCAGGGTGCGATCGCAGAGAATGGCGGCCTCTTTTACGGTGCTCAAGCCGATCAACCCCCTTTTTATTTGACGGATATTCCTGATTTGGCAGATCATCGGCAGCGGTTGGCAAAGACCTTCAAGCAATTGCAAACCCTTTTCCCTGACCTGCAAACCACAGCAGATAATGCTTTTCGGCTGACGGATTGGACCTTTGCTAATCCAGGTTTTACAGCTGTGGATCTCGCTAAGATGGCCCAAGTGATCGAAGCGAAGGGCTGGGACTTTACCTACAGCACAGTGCAATGCCATATCAAACCCGCGGACAAAACAAGCAACGAGGGTTACTCACCGTCCTCAAGGACTATTTTGCGAACCAATTTTCTCTAGAGGAGATTATCACGGTGGGGGATAGTCCCAATGATCAAGAGTTATTTGATTCACAGGTTTTTCCCTATACAGTGGGGGTTGCTAATCTGGCAACCTATCTTGATCAGATCGATTACCATCCCGATGGCTGACGACGGCGAAGGAAGGGTTGGGCTTTTTAGAGCTGGTCAATCATTTGTTGTCAGCGCCTGGGGCCAACCCAAAGCCCGATCTAGGTGAGCCAAGAGTAGATTAAAGGCGACCGCAAGCCCCGTCACCCCAAGATGCACCCGCTAGAATTTTATCCTCGCAGGCGGCCTAAATACCTTCAAAGAGCGAAACATCGAGTTCTCCGGCTCTAAACTTAGCCGCCAAACCGCTCAGCACAGCCCTGATAGAAAAATGGGTAGCGTTAAAGGCAGTCAGAGGTTCTGAATTCAAATACCTACCATCAACCCTGCCATCTGCCTGATCATGCTCCAGTTCAGATCAGAAACCAATGGCAGTCTCTGGCCTGAACTAGAGCAATGGTGAAGCTTCTTAGCCGCAAAGACTAGGCGTCATCCAAGGCCGCAATACCTGGCAAGGTCTTGCCTTCAAGCAGCTCTAAGCTAGCGCCTCCACCGGTGGAGATATGGCTCATCTTCTCGGCAACCCCAACCTTCTCGACGGCGGCAACAGAGTCACCCCCCCCAATAATTGTATCTGCACCTGTGGCGGTAATCGCGGCCAAACTATGGGCGATCGCATCTGTACCTGCTGCAAACTTATCAAACTCAAACACACCCATAGGGCCGTTCCAGATCACCGTTTTGCAATCTGCGAGGGCGGATTCAAACAGCTTGATCGACTGCGGGCCAATATCTAGTCCCATCCATCCCTCTGGGATATCATTAATATCCACCGTCTGGGCATTGGCATCGGCGGCAAAATTATCAGCCACCACCACATCCGTCGGCAACAGCAAGGCCACGCCCTTCTCCTTGGCCTTGGCCTCTAGAGAACGGGCTAGCTCAAGCTTATCCTCCTCCACCAGGGATTTACCCACCCCTAAACCACGAGCCTTATAGAAGGTGAAGATCATGCCGCCCCCGATCAAGAGCTTATCGACCTTATCCAACAAAGTTTCAATGACCCCAATTTTACTCGAAACCTTCGAACCACCCACAATTGCCGCTAGGGGTCGTTGAGGATTCTCAATGGCATTTTGCAAATATTTTAGTTCTTTCTCAATTAAGTAACCCGCAACGGCAGGACTAAGATAATGGGTCACTCCCTCCGTCGAAGCATGGGCACGATGAGCCGTGCCAAAGGCATCATTTACATATAAGTCAGCCCCAGAGGCAAGTTGACGTGCAAATTCAGGGTCATTCGCTTCTTCTCCAGCATGGAAGCGAACATTCTCGAGCAGAGCCACCTGGCCATCCTGCAAACTTGCCAATTGGGCCGCAACCTGATCGCCAATACAATCATCACATTTAGTAACAGGCTGACCTAACAATTCTGAGAGTCGAACCGCTACGGGGGTTAAGCGCATGGATTCATTCACCTGAGCCTGAGGACGGCCAAAATGACTCGCTAAGATTACCTTGGCCCCCTTAGCAGTCAAAGCTTGAATGGTGGGTAGAGCGGCCCGAATTCGTGTATCGTCGGTGATCTTGCCCTCAGAATCCAGAGGGACATTAAAGTCAGCCCGCACGAGCACCCGTTTACCCGATAGTTCAGCCGCTGTTAAATTTGCTAGAGTCTTTTTAGACACAGTCTCTCAATCTCCTAAATGCATCTATTGCGTTTTATTACCCCCCGTAGTCGAGGAGCTTAGGGCTTGTCATGATCAGGATAGGGGAACCCATTTCCCATCCTGTTGAATCGGATCGGTTGTACTGACGATCTGATTCCCTGCAGTCCATATTTTACCGGAGTCCGTACCCTGGAGTTGAGCTTCATGTTTAAGACGATCTTGTTCCCTGTTGATCAAAGTCGAGATTCTCAAGAAGCAGCGGAGAAGGTGGCTGAGATCGTTAAATTCTGCCAAGGCAAGTTAGTCATTCTGTCTGTGGAATCAGAGACTGAAGCAGCAGAAAGGGCAGATGTTCCGGCACCCCAAACCATTGATCAACTATTACATAATGCCAAAATTACCTTTTCAGATTGGGGCATTGAAGCCGAAACCATTCACAAAAAAGGAAAACCGGCATTCTGTATTTGTGACCTTGCCGATGAACTGAATGTAGATTTAATTGTAATGGGTTGCCGAGGGGTAGGCCTGACAGAGGAAGGGATGGCGGATAGTGTCAGCAATCGAGTGATCAACTTATCGCCCTGCCCGGTGTTGGTGATTCCTTAAGCCCTAGGGAAGTGATCCTTCGATGACCGCTTCTTTATCCAAAAAGTCAATGTCTTGAACCTTGAGATTGCCTAATTTTAAGCTCAAGGCTCGGTCTAGCGTCTGGGGTGAAAGACCAAAGCGATCGATGAGGTCGGCCTTTGTGAACCGGAGGTTGCCCAATACTAATCGGGTCTCTTGATCTAGTACTAACCGCCCATTTTCTAAGCGGGGTTGACCCTCTATACCCAAATAAATTTCTCTATTTTGTAGGGCGGGTGTCTGCTGCAAGACCTGTTTAACCACTTCTTGATGAGCAGCTGGCAACTGATTAAGGGGAAAGGTTCGAGTATCCACCACAACTCCCGTACGAATCTGGTTATCCTCAATATCAGTTTTGAGAGCCTTGACCGCTGACAAGAGTTCTGGAGTACGGACTTTGGGGGACAAAGACGCCACCATAAATTGGTTGAATTCTGGGGCTGTTAATTGCAGCTTGGGGTTTTGCTGAGTCTCTAAACTCTTGGCAATTGCCTGATCAGCTCTCCGTTGGAGCTTGAGGGTCAGATTCTGAATTTCCTGGGGATCGTCTATTTGAGCAGGCATCAATATCGATGTTTCAGCCTGACCCGCTTGCAAGTCAGGGCGATACCAAGTCGGTAGTCTAGTGATCTGCTGCCAGGTGTAAAACAACCATCCCCCTCCTATGAGGATCAAGAACAGTCCAACCCAGCCAAGTTTTTTGATCATCTTTAGGGGTCAAGCGCCAAAGATGGCGGCGAGAGGTTTTTGGTAAGGGCAAGATGGGGAATTCCGGCTTGGATAAAAGTTTTTCCCTGTTTACAGAACCCCAACTGCTCATAAAAAGGAATAGATGCCTCTTGGGCATAGACCAGGGCCGTAGCAAAGTCCTGTTGACGGGCATGGGCTAACATCTTCTCTAGGATAGCTCGGCCAATCCCTTGCCCTCGGAACTCGGGCAGGACGGCGACCCGCTCTATTTTGGCTTGGGTGAGTTGATGTCCGTAGGCGCGCATCCGGGCAATGCCAACGGGCTGCCCTTGGATATAGGCAATGAACTGCTCGGCATGATCGTCTTCGCCATCCATATCTAGGTCGGCAGCGATTCCTTGTTCTTGATGAAACACCTGCTGCCTAATTTTAAAAATCTGACTGGCTTGGTCAGCATAGGCTGTCAGGACAATCCTTAGATCAGATTGAAAGGAAATAGGAAGGGGCATCGACAATTCTCTAGGCAAAGGAAGGGCTAGGCCGGGGGTCGGTGGGCAAAAAAAGGTAGGAGGTCTAGCCCTTAGGTCAGGCAAGATGGATAGGGGGTGAGGGTCTGAGGTTTTGTTCTATCAATTGCTGTAGCGCCAGACGGGTTATTTCTATCTGCTGATCAAGGCTGCCTAGGGCTTCTATAAATAGCAGGCTATCGACGGGTGTCAAGGCTAGTAACTGAAATAAAAGCTGAATAATGGGGATAGGAACCGCGATTAAATCAGCAGAGCGACTGGATCGCGTGGCATCTTCTAAATGGGCAAAGGCATAGACCACAGTCTTCTCTAGCTCAGGGTGTTGCCGATGTTGGAGGGTGGTCAATTGCCAGTTTGATGCTAGGTTTTGGAGGATGTAATATTGCGGATAATGTAATTGCTCAGTGGCCAATTGCCCAAGGGTGGGGGCAATCATCCGCATTGCGGCTGGCATCCCTCCCTCTGGAGGTGCTTCCTCGATCAGGGTTTGGATCTGCTCTGTTAAGTCCATGAATTATAATTTGGTTCCGCAGTCTGGGCAGAACTGATGGCTAGAGATATTTTTAGCCCCGCAGCCGCTGCAGTAAATTAACTCCACTGCTTTTTCTAGCGTTTGTTGGTCTGGCAAGCCGAGCATTTGGGCATTGCTCTTGCCGGGGGCAATCATGGGGTAACAGTTTTCATCCCGAAGGACATGGGCATCTAAAAGATAAGGGCCATCATGGGTCAACATCTGTGCGATCGCATCGCTGAGATTTGCGCGATCGCGCACCATGCCACCCTGAACACCAAAGGCTGCCGCCAGTTTTTCAAAATCTGGCATGCCCGCTTCCATATTGGAATTGGAATAGCGCTCCCCAAAAAAGGCTTGCTGCCACTGACGGACCATGCCCTGCCAAAAATTATTGATGATCACGGTCTTAACCTGAATACCGTACTGAGCCAGGGTTGCCAACTCTTGCAAGTTCATTTGAAAGCTAGCATCCCCACTAATGCAAATCACCTGCTGATCGGGCAGGGCAACTTTCACACCCATGGCGGCGGGCAAACCATAACCCATCGTTCCCAAACCACCACTGGTGACCCATTGACGCGGTCCATTTTTAAGAAACTGAGCTGCCCACATTTGATGCTGTCCTACATCCGTTGTATAGAAAGCATTAGGTGCCTGACGGCTAAGTTCGACGATCACCTCTTGGGGAGACAATTGACCTTCAGGAGTGGGGATGCTTAAGGGATAATCCTGTCGCCATCGCTCAATGCGGTGTCGCCATTCCTGGGTTTGCTCTGGTGAGGGAGGCGGATCCTGCTCTGCCAGCTTCAACAGTTCCACCAAGACCGGTTGAACGCTACCAACAATGGGCACGGTGGGGGCGCGATTTTTGCCTACTTCCGCCGGATCAATATCAATATGAATGACTTGGGCGCGGGAGGCAAATTCATCCAGCTTGCCCGTCACCCGATCATCAAAGCGAGCGCCTACAGCAATTAACAAATCACATTCACTAACGGCAAAATTGGCATAGGCGGTGCCATGCATGCCCAGCATCCCCAAGGCCAAGGGATGGCTCTCATCAAAGGCACCTTTCCCCATCAAGGTGGTGGTCACTGGAATCTGAAATTGCTCTGCTAGGGCTTGGAGTTGAGGATGGGCACTAGAGGCGATCGCACCCCCACCGACGTAGAGCAAGGGGGCCTTGGCTTGCCGAATCAACTCTAGCGCTTGTTTGATTTGCCTTGGATTCCCCTTGGTCGTGGGACGATATCCCTTTAAATGCACTAACTCTGGCCGGACGGGGATATAGTCAAACTCTTGAAGGCCAACATCCTTAGGGACATCCACCAACACGGGGCCAGGTCGGCCTGTCCCGGCAATATGAAAGGCCTCTGCCACGATGCGAGACATCTCTTGCGGATCTCGAACGACATAGGAATGCTTAACAATGGGGAGGGTGATGCCAAAAATATCCGTTTCTTGAAAGGCATCACTACCAATAGCTGGCAGAGGCACTTGGCCCGTAATCACCACCATGGGAATAGAATCCATATGGGCCGTGGCAATACCTGTCACCAGATTGGTTGCCCCTGGACCAGAGGTACCAAAACAAACGCCTACTTGGCCTGTGGCCCTTGCATAGCCATCTGCCGCATGGGCCGCCCCCTGTTCATGGCGCACCAGAATATGTTGAATATCGCCGCGCTGCTCAGCTCGGTATATTTCATCATAAATGGGTAAAATAGCCCCGCCAGGATAGCCAAAGATATGCTTGACCCCATGCTGTTTAAGACTATCAATTAAGGCAAAAGCTCCGGTTGCGCGCACGGGAGAACCTCACATTTCTTCAGGTGCCAAAGGAATCAAATATCCAGTGAGTTGACGACAAAATTCTGGATTGTTCAATGTTACTCGACTGATCTTTATAGTCTAAGCCTTGTGACTCAAACCTGTCGAGGGGAATTTTAATGCTGGGGGGCTGCTTTGCCTCCAATCTTCTACTATTAGCATCTAAATAGCATCTTGCAAGACCTTGCGAGTACTCTGCCAAGTCCATAGACCAGCAACCATCACGGCAATCCCCATCGTTATCAAGACTCGACGCAATCCGAGGGTATCTGCCAAGATCCCTGCGATCGCCAAGGGCAAACTTAAGGCAATATTAACCACATTATTTTGAAACCCAAAGACCTTGCCCCGCATATCCGGTGGAGTATGAACTTGAATCAGTGTCTGCATTGGCACCCCGATCATGGCGGCTCCCACACCCAAAAACATACTCAGGCCTAGGCTGAGACCAATACTTAGATCCACCCCCAACCAATCTTTCTCAATCAGACAGAAGAGAATGAGCACTAAACCCATACTCATAAAGCCCATCAAAGGGAGGGGTAAATGGTGAAAGCGCTCTCCCCATTTGACCCCAAAATAGCAGCACCAAAAAACAAACCTACCCCTGCTGCTGCTAGCAAAAAACCAAATTGGCTGGGCTTTTCAAAGCCTACTCGTTGGGCCAAGCCAATGGCTAGCACCGATAATGCTGCAAACACGCAATACAAAACCGTGAGTTGGATCATGGCATTACTGACCAGCCGATTCTGCCGCAGATATTTAATGCCAAGCTTCATATCACCCCAGGGATTCAGTGCTAAAGAATTCTCAGTCTTTT
>JAAUUW010000160.1 GCA_012030735.1 Acaryochloridaceae cyanobacterium SU_2_1 | reverse complement strand
CATTTTGGTTCTGATTTACCCAATTGATTAGGTGAGCGCTCACCTAATCAATTGGAGCATCCCTTAGACATCATTGACTTGCCTTTTAGAAAGGCAGCTCAGGCGCAGCATGGGTCTGATTGAGGCTCGCGAGGGGTGGATTGACCCTCTCTGCTAGGCTGGGCACTGAAGGGCGAATATCAGCCACGAGTTGGGTGGTTTTGGCATCGTAAATCTGGGTGATAATTTTAGGATAAAGACCAATTGCAATGATCGGTACCAATAAACAAGCGATCACAAATACCTCCCGTGGTTCAGCGTCAACCAGTCGCTCATGGGAAGTCAATGCTTTGTTCTCAGGGCCATAGAAAATTTCTCGCAACATCGATAGCAGATAGATGGGGGTCAAAATTACGCCCACGGCAGCCAAGATCACAACCACGAGCCGAAAGGTGAGACTATAGGCATCGCTCGTGGCCAAGCCAATAAAGATCATCAACTCAGCAACGAAGCCACTCATGCCAGGCAAGGCTAAGGACGCCATCGAGCAAGTGGTGAACATGGCAAAGATCTTGGGCATATTCTGGGCCACTCCCCCCATTTCCTCTAGGATCAGAGTATGGGTGCGGTCATAGGTTGCCCCCACTAAGAAAAACAAGCTCGCCCCAATTAAGCCATGGGAGACCATTTGCAAGACAGCTCCACTCATGCCTAAGTTGGTGAAGGAGGCAATACCGATCAGCACAAAGCCCATATGTGAGATTGAAGAATAAGCAATTTTGCGTTTTAGGTTCCGTTGGGCAAAGGATGTGAGGGCTGCATAGACTATGTTTACTACGCCTAAAACAATTAATGCGGGTGCAAAATAGGCATGGGCATCGGGCAATAACTCTACATTCATCCGAATGAGGGCATAGCCTCCCATCTTGAGGAGGATGCCAGCTAATAGCATATGGACAGGTGCAGTGGCCTCGCCATGAGCGTCTGGAAGCCAGGTATGCAAGGGTACAATGGGTAGTTTGACGGCAAAGGCAATGAAAAAGCCTGTGTAACAGAGCAGTTGAAAGGTGAGGGGATAGTCTTTGATGGCTAGCGATCGCAAATCAAAGGTCAACTCCGGCCCATAGAAAGCCATCGCCAAGGCCACAACCAAAATAAACAAAGAGCTAATAGCGGTATAGAGGATAAATTTGGTCGCTGCATATAGGCGTTTATAGCCCCCCCAAATCGATAGCAGCAGATAAACCGGCACCAGCTCTAACTCCCAGACCAGGAAAAAAACGATTAAATCCTGGACAGCAAATACAGCGATCTGACCGCCATACATTGCCAAAATGAGAAAATAAAACAACCGAGGCTTATAGGTAACAGGCCAAGCCGCCAAAATTGCCAAGGTCGTAATAAAGCCCGTCAGCAAAATCAAGGGCATCGACAAACCATCTGCCCCCACAGACCATTTGATTCCCAGCACAGGAATCCAGTCATAGCTTTCTACCAATTGCAGGCCAGCATCGGCAAAATTATATTGACTAGTAAAGGCATAGATCAACAAAACAAAGTTAATCAAGCCAATCACCAGGGCATACCAGCGAATCGGTCGCCCCTTACCCCCAGGATCTGGAATAAAAGGGAGCGCCACAGTAGCCAAGATCGGAAAGAAAATGAGGGTCGTTAGCCAAGGAAAGTTATCAGGATTCATATACCGTGATCTCTGGCGAAGGGGGTAGCAGTAATAGAGCAAAAACCAAGGGCCGGACCTTACCCTAGGTAAGGCTTAGGCAGTTAGAACGCTGAGGTGATCGATAGACCTACCAAGGCCGTAAAAATAAAGAATAAATAGAACTGAATGCGGCCAGTCTCTAGGTACTTCAAACCTTCACCCGCCAATATAGCCAAGAAGCCAGCAAAGTTAACCAGTCCATCCACAACCTTGAAATCCACCTCTAAGATCTGGCGGGCCAGACGGCGACAACCCTTGACAAAGATTCGGTCATACCAATCATCGATATACCATTTATGCAAAGAAAGCTCATACAGAGCCGGAAAACGACTGGCAATCGCTGTTGGATCAATCTTACGGCGCTGGTACATCAAAGAAGCCAAGGTAATACCAATCAGGGCAATACCGACAGAATTACCCGCCATAATCAAAAACTCTTGCCATTCAAACTCAGAGGCAGCCTCTAAAGCAGCCTGCTCGCTCTCTCCTGGCGGATAAATAAAGGCTTCAAATCGGTTATTAAAGGGCATCCCCAATAACCCCACCAAGGCCGAAGGAATCGCCAAAACCATCAGCGGGAGGGTCATGGATAAGGGGGATTCATGGGGTTCACTGGCATGGCCATGGTCTGCATGGTCCTGATCAGGGGTGATTGATAATTCACGGGGGTCCATTGCTCCTGGGCCAAAAACAACGGCCATTTCTGGTGCAGTCTTACTCTGATCTAACTGCTGCCGGAGGGCATTGACATTGCCTCGAAACTCTCCTTCAAAGGTGGAGAAATACATCCGAAACATATAAAAAGCCGTCAGACCTGCTGTTAGCCAACCCACAGCCCAGAGCATAGGGTTATCGGCATAGGCCAAGCTAAGAATCTCATCCTTAGACCAAAACCCAGCAAAGGGAGGAATGCCACAAATGGCCAGACAACCCACCAAAAAGGTGAAGCCCGTAATCGGCATATATTTCCGCAGACCACCCATCAATCGCATATCTTGGGCCAAGGCAGGGTTGTGACCCACTACGCCTTCCATGCCATGAATCACAGAGCCAGACCCTAAAAAGAGCATTGCCTTAAAGTAAGCATGGGTCATCAAATGGAACAGTCCCGCTGAATAGGCACCAATACCCATGGCCATCACCATGTAACCCAATTGAGAGATGGTGGAATAGGCGAGCCCTTTTTATATCATTTTGGGTCAGGGCAATACTCGCACCTAAAAAGGCAGTGGCAGCGCCGGTCCAGGCGATCACCGCCATCGTGATGGGAATATTCTCAAATACCGGAAACATCCGAGCTACAAGGAATACACCAGCAGCCACCATGGTTGCCGCATGGATTAGGGCGGAAATGGGTGTTGGCCCTTCCATGGCATCAGGCAACCAGACATGGAGGGGAAACTGGGCAGATTTGGCCATCGGTCCTAGGAAGACCAAGATGGCAAAGAGCGCAGCGACTAGGCCACTCAATTCACCACTAGAGACCAAGGCTTGCAAACGCTCACCCATGAGGTCGAATTCAAAGCTACCCGTTGCCCAATAGAGTCCTAAAATGCCCAATAGAAGACCGAAGTCGCCCACCCGATTGGTGACAAAGGCTTTTTGGCAAGCCTGGGCAGCGGGCTGGCGGTCATACCAAAATCCGACGAGCAGGTAGGAACACATCCCTACCAATTCCCAGAAAATATAAATTTGTACCAAGTTTGGACTCAGAACCAGGCCCAACATGGAAAACTAAATAAGCTTAAATAGGCATAGAACCTGACATAGCCAGGATCATGGGCCATATATCCATCGGTATAGATCATGACCAAGAAAGCGACGGAGGTGACCACGACTAGCATTAGGGCTGTGAGGTGATCGATGGCATAACCCATACTTAGGTGAAAATCGCCTGCTGAGGCCCACTCAAAAGTCATCAAGTAGGGAGGATGACCTTGGATTTGGCTCCAAAGGACGGCAAAGGAGAGCAGCATTGCTGCGCCCATTAGGGAAAGGATCAAGGTGGCGCTAAGGCGACGCAGAGAGTTGGTGAGCTGATTGTAGGAGATCAGACCGAGGCCGAGCAAAAAAGCGCCCCCCAAGGGCAAGCCGGGGATGAGCCAGGCATATTCGTATAACGAGTTCATCGTTGATGCCAATTTTTTAATGAATTCTTTAGGACAAATCTTTACAGTTTGTAAATTAATTTACATTGTGACATAACTCGGATCTCAAAATTTGTCCTTGGTCAGTAAAAACAATAGGTTGAAGGACTTACCCAATTTATGTTTGGGCCGTATAGCTGCTCTGGATAATTCCTTGCCAAATTAAAGCTAGGTTACCCCACAGAGACTTGAGATGGCACAAGTTGAGCAAGGGCTTTTTGAAGAAGTTGCTCAGCTTCTTGGGTGCTATGAAAGCGATCAATGCGTTCAATCAATTTTCCCTGGTCAAAGATCAGCAGGCTGGGAATATTGGTGAGTCGATATTGGTTAGTTAACTGCAGGTTGGCATCGGCATTGATAAGCACCACCTTTATCGAAGGGTTGGAGTTGGCCTGAAGCTCAGTGAGCACAGGCTCAATTCGTCGACAGAGGCGGCACCAAGGCGCCCAAAAACTAACTAGAACAGGAATTTTGGCCTTTAAGACTTCTTGGGAAAAGGTTTTTTCTTCGACCGCAAGCAACATGTTCAGACTCAATAGAAATTTGTTGAACAAACCAATGAGACGACCTAGATCAAGATGTCACAGAGCAAGATGTCAGATCATCCTCTGGGATCATGCTACCAGCGAATGTTCACTGCTGCACGCATCATCAAAGGATGAGCAATCCAAAATAACCACACAAATCCTGCTACCCCTAGATAGGCAGGGCGTAAAAATTCTTGCCATTTCAAAGTCTGGCGTCCGTCGAGAATCGCTAAAAAAGGGATGACAGAGGTGCGGGCCTGCACGGCTGCAAAGGTTTCTCCGTAGCGGCGAGTTAATCTGCGATCGCCATGCCAAACCCCAAACAGATGGTAGCCAATTAAACCGAGGGAGGTGATCAAGGTGAAGCTGCTACCAATCCAGAGGCTATGAGCAATACACCAGATCACTTGGCCGACCATTTGGGGATGCCGACTGATGCGAATAATGCCGGTTTCAAACAGATATACTTGGGGTTTTTGAATGGCCGCAATTTCGAGCAAATTGAAGGTGGCAGGATATAAAAAGAGAAAGGAAAGGGCTGATAACGCCCAAACGAAGGGCTTGAGACCAGGAATACCCTGAAGTTGCCAGAGTTGGACGCCATCATAGCGGTGCTTTAGGAAATAGCCAATCACGATCACAGCAACAGTAATGCTGCGATCGCAAATATAACTCGATACCAACGGGGACCGATCTTGGCTTCGACCTGCATGCGTAAGGCAGCTAAACCGCTATGAGTTAAGGCAAAGCCAAATAAGAGCAGCATCATGATCCCCTGGGAGGGAGGGAACCAGAGATTGAGACGAGCGATGGACCATTCAAACATTTTGCCAGGAGGACTCGCCTCGGATCAGACGGATTTGGGCCAGGGTAAACACGACAGGAATGATCCGGCCATAGTTAGTTGCAATCGACCGCCAGCCTAAATCAGCAAAGAAGCTAACCCAGAGGGCCGAGCTGACCATGGTTAAGGCACCCCGCATCAACCCATAGCGAGTTGCATTCCAAGCCATGCCTCGACGGGCTGCCTGCAACATCAGTTCTCCTTGTAATTGGGGAATGGCCGTCGCTGCTTGGCGGGCGGCTTGATAAGTAGCCATTTGCGCTGCAAACTGGCGGGCGATGTGGCGCAGCAGCAAGGGCGAACCACGGAGGCGATGGTGAGAGCACTGCCGCCTTCAAATAAGAGCCTCAAGGAGTCGGGATGACAGTCTAGAGAGAGTAAGTCGGCAGGGGCGGAACGCAAGGAAGAGCGTATACGTGCTAGCAGGGCTTGGCGTTCTGTCTCTGGAAGTTTTTGCCAAGTCTGCTGCATCAGATATAAAAAGATCTCGGCTTCGAGGGCATCAGTTGCCAAGGTGGGGGCATAGGCAATCTTGAGATGGCGGCAGATTTGCTGGAGGATTTGGCGATAGCTCAAGGTTTCTGTATGCCCCTTGAGGACGCTAAAGCCATCGGCAGCGACAAATCGAAACCGTTGTTCAAGCCTGTCGAGCCAGAGAGAGCGATCGCAACTTTGCACTTGCGCAGGCGAGAGACCTTGCAAATAATCTAAGGGGTTATAGCGGGGTCGAAACAACAACTCTGTCAACTCTTGAAGTTCTTTGTCGGTGGCTAGCTCCAGAGCCGTTCTCAACTCATTCATAAACCTTTGCCTAGGGAAAGAAGATCGCGCAACACAGGCTGCTGCTTTTAGGATAACGCAAGGAATTCTTGTTTTTATATGAGCTAGGGGATGCTGAAGATGCTGGCCCATCGTTCAGTGTTCCAACAAGAGGACGTTATCATTTGTACAATACTTCTTCAGAAACTTAAGGAAATACAGAGTGAATCGATTGCAGACCTTAGTCCTCGCAACTCTCCTATCTGTTGTCCTTTGCCTATGGCCCTGGACTAGCAGTCAGGCTCTAGCTCTGCCCCCTCTGGTGCCCTGCCGGGGATATCAAGCCTGACC
>JAAUUW010000159.1 GCA_012030735.1 Acaryochloridaceae cyanobacterium SU_2_1 | reverse complement strand
CGTAGCTGAATATGGACTAACTGCTTAGAACCTCCATCTGGCAATGCCTCCATGACTTAACGTGAAAAGTCAGATCAGATATGGGTGCGATCGCAATTCGCCAACATTGATCACCTTGAACTCACCTTCGCCAGTGGCAGTCGATGGGCCTTCCCTTGATGGCCCCTGGCCAAATTGTGATGATGCCTATCCAAAGGCAAGATTCAAGCCTAGACTAAGGATCAACCTGTTTCGAGAGTGACTGCAGTATGACCTATTGTTTGGGCATCATGACTTGCTCCGGCTTAATTATGGCAACGGACTCACGGACCAATGCAGGGGTCGATTACGTCTCAACAGCCCAAAAGTTATTTGATTTGTCAAAACCTGGAGAGCGGGCCTTACTGGTCTGCACCGCCGGCAACCTTTCCATGACCCAAAATGTTTTGACATTAATTCAGCAAGAGACTAAAGCAGAGATAGCGGGTAACCTCAATGAACTCACTTCTTTATATGACATTGTGAGTTATTTCGGCGAGAAAACCCGTCAGGTCCTAGAAAAAAACGAAAAATGGCTACAAAAAGACAATATCAGTGCCACCTGTACTTTTTTAATTGGTGGTCAGATGAAACAAGAGTTTCCCGAACTGTATATGGTGTATAGCCAAGGCAATTTTCTGCGCGCCACCCGCGAAACACCCTACCTGCAAATTGGTGAGACCAAATATGGCAAGCCCATTCTGGATCGAACCATTGCCTATGAAGACACCTCCTTAGATGCTGCCGCCAAATGCGCTCTACTCTCCTTTGATTCAACCATGAAATCAAATATTTCTGTGGGGCCACCCATCCATATGGTCATGTATGAGGCCAACAGCTTCAAGATCAAACATCGGCTGAAATTAAAGCGAGGCGATCCCTATCTGCTTAAACTCCGTAAATCTTGGGAAGCCTCCCTCAAGCAAGCCTTTAGAAAGCTTCCCGATCTCAGCTGGCAAGGTGGCGATGAGCAAGATCAAGTCAATCCGCTGGCGATAACCGATATTCTGCCTTAATTAGAAATTTGAAAGGATGACAGGAATTTATCGCCCTTGTCGATAGAGGTTTCACCTGTATCCTCACCTATCAAAAAGACTTGGTAGAGACGCTTATTCTTCATGCAAAACTTACCAGACATCCTGGCATCTTTAGATTTATTTTTTCCCGTTGCTTGAAAGTCTCGGCAGGGAACTCCATTGAGACTGCTTTCTTTCTCATTTTGGACAGTGCCCTTAATACTTTGAGTCACCCCACCTTTGATCATGGCAGCCAAGAGAGGCTGTATAGATGTGGGCAGGTTGGCAGTATTAGGAAAGTCCATAAATGCCACAAGATAAGCTTCTTGGGAGTTTTCAAGCTGGGTGATCTTCATGTCTAGGCTGCCCCCAGGGATGGGAAGTGCCTTGGTCTCTTCCTTAGGAGTACCGGGCATAGACACGGCAAATTTCCCGGCTGCAGAGGTATGCTTTTTCCACTCAGGGGCCTGGCTACAGGCGCTCAAGCTGAAGGCTGACAAGACACCCCATAGGGCTAGTTTCGCCCAAGCTCTGCTCTGCTTATGCATGTGGTTTATGGTTAACAGGTAATTGATACGATTTAGAAGATTGACGGAGTGATTGACAAAGGCAATTTATGAAGCAGTCTACTGCTTTTGAGTTGGACTAGGCAACTCAAAAATATTTGCGATTACTAGGGATCGACAGCATGCTTATCAGGTCTTGTCTAAGAAAGGAGAGCATTCTGAAGCTGACCCATGCGTAGGAATACACCTTTGATCCTGGATACCCTATTGGTAAGCATCATGGTTGCTGCAGAGGTCCATCAATATCTAGATCGGTATGGGGAGGAGGTGATCAGGGACCTTCAGGATAATCTTCAGGCAGTCCTTCCCCAACGGTATGAATTTGTCTTAGTGATTCCTTTGTTTGATGAAGCTTTAGACTGTCTAGACAGCATTCTGCCCATCGATATCCAGGATGCTTTGATTATCTTAGTGGTGAATGCGGCGATGGATGCTGAGCCGATGGCAATTGCTCGTACTCAGGCTTTTTTGGCCCAGTTTACGCCCCAGGGTTCTGGTCCACTGACAAGGGTAGACGGTGATCGCAACTCATCCTTGCTCATCCTCGATTGTTGCAGCCCTAGCCAACAGTTACCCGCCAAGCAGGGGGTGGGCTTAGCCCGTAAGCTAGGGGGAGATTTGGCCTTAGCCTGCATCGCCCAAGGGAGAGTAGCCCGACCCTGGATTCACTGCACCGATGGCGATGTGTCCTTACCAAAGGGATATTTTGTCACTCCAGAGCCAGATCCTACCGTTGCAGTGGTGCTCTATCCCTTCCGTCATCAGCCTCAACATCCAGCCATTTTGCAATATGAAATTTCCCTGCGCTATTACGTCACCCAGCTAGCCCAGGCTCAATCTCCCTATGCGTACCACAGCATCGGCAGTTTACTCAAAATTAATGCCCTTCATTATGCCAAGGTGCGCGGCTTCCCGAAGCGCCAAGCAGCAGAGGACTTTTATATGCTCAATAAGTTAGCCAAAACAGGCAGCGTCCTCCGCCTATCAACACCGGAAGTTACCTTATCATCACGGACCTCTGGGCGAGTTCCCTTTGGCACCGGTGCCGCCATGATCCGGTTAGCGGATCGCCACCCTTTACTGCTGTACCATCCCCAGATTTTCAGAGAATTGCAACATTGGTTAGCGGCCATTGAGAAGCTCTGGTTAGAGCGTCGAGACCTGCCTTGCGATCTCATGCGCGAGGGCTGGCAAGCCCAAGGACTAGGGGCGCCGCTGCAAGAGACCTTGCTGTTTTTAGGGGCAGACGAAGCTCTCCATCAGGCCCATCGCCAATGTCGAGACTTGGCTCATTTTCAATTTTTCATGGCAGTTTGGTTTGATGCCTTTCGTACCCTCAAATTTGTGCATCACCAGCGAGATCACTATTGGCCCTCCTTAGAAATGACGGAGGCAATTGCGCTCACCACTTCCCTTAGAAACACCCCAGACCTCTCCTTAGTTAATATTCACACGCGCCTGCGTCACCAAGAAGATCAATTGCCCCTAGAAATCGGGCCGACACTTGCTTCTGCGGCTAGGGGGAAGCCGGAGACCTGATCTAGTAGGAGGCAGTGTTTGCTGGGCTAGGGAGGTGCCATTGACCTGTTTTAACAGAAAAACCTGCTTAGACCATTACTATGGTAGGAACATGGGGCTGATCCCTGTAATTTTTAAGTACGCTAAAGGTAGAGATGCGATCGCATCTTCAGGAGCCAAGGTAAGGAAAGTCTAATGAAATATCCCGCGCAAGGCAGCTTGATCTGGACATGGCCCAGTCTTCTCCTCTCAACCTTGATTCTGATGGCTCGACCAGGGATAGCCCAGACCACCACAACGGTTAATCCCCCCAGTTCGCCTGCTCCAGCCCTGGCCTCCCAGGCAGATTTGGATCGGATGCTCAAGGAATTGCAAAACGAGCGGGAGGTCCAAAAGAAAGTTCGCGCTGAAGCTGAGCAAGCCTTTAGCCAAACCACCAGTTTATTTAATCTGTTTTTAGTGGTATTGGGGTTGATTTTAACGGCCGCGATCGCAAGCTTATGGCTCCTGCGTCGGGCGGTGATACACGAAGTGACTGAAGTCGCCCAACGCCATTTGCGAGAGTTGCGAGATCTCAAGGGCCATCTTGCCGATGCCATAGAAGCAGTGGATCTCGTTCTGCAGAAACCGATCGACTAGACAAGAATCTTGATCAAGAAGCCCAGCAGTTTGAGCAGGAGTTGAGCAGTAAACGGCAACATCTATCCCAATTGCTCGCTGAAGTGTCAGACTATCAGCAGCAAATTTGCCACCGTTCCAGTGAGGAATTGATGATCGCCAAAACAGCGATCGCAACCCTCGAATCCACTGCCGCCACCCAACTTTCTACCTTTGAAACAGAGCTAGAGCAAGAAAAGAACAGTCTTCTAGAACGCCTTCAGGAATTGACGATCGCCCTTGAACCACAAATTCGCACCGTAGAAGCCGAGGTTCAGGGTGAAAAGACAGCCTTTGTCCAGCGCCTGCAGCAACAAGGCATCGATTGCTCAACAGAATTATCTCAATTGTTAGCCACAAGTTATCAAGAGCGAGACTCAATCCTCAATAAAGTTGAAAAAATAAGCACCGAATTTAGACCGATACTCTCAGCCCTCCAGGCTAGTGCTCAGGCAGAAAAAGACACAACCCTAGCCTATTTAGCGACCTCTAAAGCAGATTACATCAACCAGCTATCAGAACTACAACAACAAGCCCGTCAACAATGGGAATCGATCTTGGCCTATCTGAAGCAGCTAGAAACTGACTTTGCACCACAGCTTTCTGAGATTGAAGCCCAGATTCAACTCAAAGCCACCGAGAAAAAAGAAGCCTTCCTAGAGCGGCTCAAACAGGTGGGCACAACCATTAGCCAAGAACTCAGCGACAGCCAAAGACAATTCCAAGCCGAAGCTGAATCGATCCTTGGGCAACTCCAGGGTTTAGAAGCAGAATTCACAACAGACCTGACAACGGTTCGTCAGGATATTGATAGGGAAAGAACCAATGCTTTAAGCGACGTTGCTGCCCTTTCCCAAGATGCCACTCGACAACTGATCAGTCTTAGAAACGAAGTAGAAACGACTAGGGAACAGGCCGTTGAAGACTTAGCCGCTCTCACGACCCATATTACCGATCAGCTAACCGATCTTAAAACTAACCTGCAAACAAAGGCAGAGGATAACCAAAGAACCCTGGAAAGCTTGGAAACCTCCACCAGCAGCCAACTCACAACCCTCGTTCAAGAGGCCCAAGCCCGCAAAGAAACAATCCTCAAGCAGTTGGCCCAGCTCTCAGCAGCGGAAGTAGCTGGGGATGCCGTTGTTGAACTGAACCAAAAACTGCAGGCGGCTCTCTCCCCCCTAGAACGGCTACAAGCCAACCATCCCGATCTATTTTTAGATATTAATGACTATCTTCAATCCGGTGATGCCCTCTTGAGCGCCGGTGACTATCGCCAAGCCCTCCAGATCTATGATCAAGCCCTCGCCCTTAAGGCGGATTGCCCTGCAGCATGGTCACAACGGGCCTTGGCCTTAGCCGAATTGCAACAGCCCGAAGAGGCGATCGCCGCCCTAGACAAAGCCATCGATCTCAGCCCTGAGGCTCCCGATCTCTGGAGCCGCAGAGGCCTACTCCTCAAAGAAATGCGTCGCTTCGAGAGCGCAGTCGCCGCCTTTAATCAAGTGGTCAAGCTCAGTCCCACCAACATCGCCGCCTGGATGCAGCGGGGCTGGCTCTTAGAGCGCCTTCAACGGTGGGAAGAAGCCGCCACCGCCTATGATCAAGTTCTCGAACTCCAACCCAATCATCGCGAAGCCTGGATGAATCGAGGCTTTGTGATGGGGAGCTTACAGCGCCATGAAGAAGCCTTTGCCTCCTTCGATCAAGTCACTCACCATCATGCAGAGGACGCCTTTGCCTGGATGAACCGAGGTCTGGCCCTGCAACTCCTCAACCGACATCAAGAAGCCCTTGAGTCCTTTGAACATAGCGTCACCCATCGGCCAGATGCCTATAAGGCATGGAGCCACCGGGGATACGCCTTAATTCAGCTAGAGCGCCCTCAAGAAGCCCTCATTAGCCTCAATAAAGCCCTAGAAATCAACAGGGAATATCCCAAGGCCTACTGATGGCAAAGCCCTCTGCTATGTCTTGCAAGGACAAAAAGATCTAAGCTTAGAAAACTTAGAAAAAGCCCTTCAGCTCAATCCTGCCCTCAAGGAGCAAGCTCGCACCGATCCCCAGCTCACTCCTCTGCAACAAGAAGAAGGGTTTCGTCAAGTCTTGGGCCGCTGAACCATACCCATGCAGCAAGGCAGAACCCGTCCTGTCACCGCTGGCAGGGGGACCTGATATCAGTTAATAGATCACAGTTTCAATCAATTCTATAAAAGATGAAAAAACGAAATTTTCTCATAGCTGGCACCGGCATCTTAGGGCTCGCTTGGTTATGGCGCTATACTCCCTGGGCCACTTCAACCTTATCGGGGCGAGCAGAAACCTTTGAAGTCACCAAAACCGAGGCAGAATGGCGAGAGTTGCTGCCAGCCCCCGTTTTAAGGTTTTGCGACAACATAGCACAGAGCAGCCAGGCACCAAGGGGTCAAACGAGAATCGATCGAACAATTACCGGATTCACTTAATCAAACACTTTATTCATTACTCACACATCCATCAGCACCTGAAGTCGTTTTGATTACGAATAATGTTCAACAATTAGCATCGGTTATTGAACGAATTCTTTTAGATAACAAATGAATTACGAGTGTTAATTCATGAATGTTATGCACCGTTATCATCGGACAATTGGGAAATCGAGCGAATGCACAAGGGATAGTG
>JAAUUW010000021.1 GCA_012030735.1 Acaryochloridaceae cyanobacterium SU_2_1 | reverse complement strand
TCTCGAACCTTGTACCTCTATATAGTAGATAGATTTACGCCAAGATGTACTAGTGTCCCAGATAAAGGCAATTGAGGGGGGGGGGTGCCACCACTATTTGACATCACCACAGAGCAACAGGGAAACCATGTTGATTGAGCTTAATCTAGAATTGATTCTATCGAGTTGGCGTTAAGACCAACGCTCTTAAACTGAGTACCACTGTTGCACCCGTTTCTTTCCATCGCATTCCAGAACAGCATCAGCATTGTTTGAACAGGGTTTTACAGGCAGCTTCGGAACACCTGACCCAATGGGAAAATCTTTCTCACGGTAAGCGACATAGTCCATTGGATGGACATGATTGCGAAGGTCATTTTTTACTTGCGTTCACCAATAATCGAGCATCCTTTCTTACTCTCCCTATCTTCTCTCCTAAGAAACATCACTATTCAATGATAAAATCAAGCCGAGGTCGCACCCGTTCTGTTCTGGGACATTCATAAGCAATAGGCTGAGTATGACAATTGCTCTTTATCGCCTATAGCTCTTTCTTTGCGCTACCCACGACTACAATTTTGTCCAGATTCCAGAGCTAAGTTTATTCATGGAATAAAACCCGAAACGAGCTGGGGGGAAGGTCAGACCTAGCGATCCTAACCCGAGTCATCCAACCTTATTCAGATCGGGTCAGGATACCATTGAGAAACAGTTCCGCTAAGGTTTCCGCCATTTCTAGCTGTGCCTTGGCTGTGGGTGGCCCCTCACCAAAGGTGTTTTGACTAAAACCTGCAATCATAAACATCCCCAAGAAAACCTGTGCCACCACTTGAGGGTTTAAGGCCCGATAAGTACCCCGCTCAATCCCTGTTTGAATAAAGGCTTCCACCACACTGGTCATTTTGGCGATGATGTCAGACTGGATCCGATCTCGCAATTCTGGGTGAAACTGGGCTTCCATAAAGCAAACCCGCATTAAATCTGCCTGTTTGTGCAGAGATAACATCCGACCTCGCATTAGTTGGGCAACAGATCGATAGCCATCCATTTCGCTTAAATCGGTGAGTAAGTCCGTGAGTAGCTCACTCCAGCCCTGGGTGACTACGGCTACTAAAATGGCCTTCTTGTTTTCAAAATGCCGAAAAAGCGTCCCCTCAGCAATTCCAGCGGTTTCTGCCAGTTGACGGGTAGTGGTTTTCTCGAAGCCATGGCGGGCAAATAAGCGCTGAGCCGCTGCTAAAATGCGGTGATCAAGATCGGTCGAGGCAGCCCCAGATGGACTAGTAAGTTGCATACGCTGAGATTCTGATCCTATCGGCAAGGATTTAGACTTTATATTGTCCTATCAATCTTGCCAGACTGGTATCAACTGCGCAGTTTCTTCATGAAGATTCAAGTGCTCAGGCCGCCGCTGGTTTACTTCGATTGCTGATACCCATGGCATCCCCTTTGGAACAAGATTACACTCCCCAATTGAAAGATCTCATGCGGCGGGCTAGCATTGATAGCTTTGCGGCTCTGCAGCGGCTCACGGGTCTGCCCCTGGGGCAAATTCGCGCCTGCGGCGGGGCCAGGTTGACCAATTGCCCATGGCGAGCCTGCTCTGCTTTAGCCAGCAGTTGCAAGTCCCCTTAGCGATACTTTGGCAGCAGTTTACTGGCTCTCAAAGCTTCTCTACAAGATTCTCTGAGAGCCTCTCCGTAGAATTACTGAGATCTGAATCGCCTCCAGCCACCGCTTCCCAAATTGCCCAACTGGAGCAAGAAATTACCAGACTCAAAATCGAATATCAACGACTACAAGGTCAACTACACCAACAGGTCCAGGAGGCAGCCCAAACCCATCAACGGGCCACACTGCAAATTCTAGAATCTCTACTGCTGCAATGGCCCACAGCAGCCTATGCAGCTCGCCAGCAGCCTGAGGCTCCGGCGATAAAGTTGCTGCCTCTCTTGCGCCCCTTAGAAGCCTTGCTGGCCAGTTGGCAGATTGAACCCATTGGAGAAGTGGGGATGGAGGTGGCCTATGATCCGCAATGGCATCAGTTGACCTCGACGCTGCCCGGTGTTGCTGTTGCAGTGGGTGATGCAGTGCGGGTCTGTTATCTGGGCTATCGACAAGCAGATCAACTGCTCTATCGGGCGAAGGTTACCCCCCTTACCCCATAGATTTCTGAGGTGAGGGTGAGGGCTGACCCATGATCCGTATTTTCTCTGATTTGTTTTGGAAGTTAGACCGATATTGTGAAGTCAATCTGAATCACTCACTCTTCGTTATTAAACATATATTAGGGATCGATATATCATGAATGCCACGATGCCTGCTCCCCATCCAAATCAATCTCTGATGCAATCCATCGCAGTAGTCTATCAGCGCTACCTTAGAGGAGAGATCGGTATCCATCGCTATTCTTGTTTAGTGGATGAGCTGATTGAGCAATATGCCTCTAGCTCCCTCCTATAAATTCCCCCTTCATGTCGCCCCTTGAGCCACAATGGCAACCTATTTCTGATGGTTCACCCCCTGATTGGCTAGTTTCAGCCGTGCAAGAGTTTGCACCTGATAGTTCTGGGCGCTATGCTGCACAATTACTTTGGCAGCGAGGTATTGATCACCCCCATCAAGTTGCAGGTTTTTTAGACCCCAACCAGTATCAACCCACTAGCCCCTTTGCCTTTGGTGCTGAGATGGAACAGGCAGTGGAGCGATTATTAGAGGCTCGCGATCGCAAGCAAAAACTGGCGATCTGGGGTGATTTCGATGCCGATGGCATTACCGCAACAGCGGTACTCTGGGAGGCCTCGGCCAATATTTCCCCCAGACAGAACAGCTCATCTACACCATTCCCAATCGA
Source organism: Acaryochloridaceae cyanobacterium SU_2_1 (assembly GCA_012030735.1). Taxonomy (GTDB): domain Bacteria; phylum Cyanobacteriota; class Cyanobacteriia; order Thermosynechococcales; family Thermosynechococcaceae; genus Acaryochloris. Next base: position 26,837 of record JAAUUW010000021.1, on the reverse strand, counting down.
AATACCGAATCTCATGGTCTACACCGCGCTGGTCTAGAGCGCCTCGCTCAAGCGGGCTATGACTTGGTTGTCACCTGCGACACTGGCAGCAGCAACGGCGCAGAACTTGACTATGCCCAGTCCCTAGGCTTGGAGGTGATTGTCACCGATCACCATACCTTACCCCCCCTGCGTCCTTCGGTAGTGGCCCTCATTAACCCCCGCAGTTTACCCTCCGATCATCCCTTAGCCCATCTGTCGGGGGTGGCGGTGGCCTACAAATTAGTCGAGGCCCTCTATAACACCTTGCCCCAAGTGCCTAGCCAGCCCTTAGAACAGCTTCTAGATTTAGTGGCCATTGGTCTGATTGCCGATTTAGTAGAACTCAAGGGAGATTGCCGCTACTTAGCCCAGCGAGGTATCGAAGGCCTCCAACAACAATTAACCCTCCGCACTCGACCAGGGGTCGCTAAACTGCTGGAGCTTTGTAAGCGGACAGGGGATCGCCCCATGGATATTTCCTTTGGCTTAGGGCCACGGATCAATGCGGTGAGTCGCATCTATGGAGATGCGAGTTTTTGTGTGGAGTTGTTGACCAGTCGCGATCCGCTCCGTTCTCAGCAATTGGCAGAGGATACCGAATTAGCCAATACCCGCCGCCAAGGCTTGCAACAAGCGGTCCTCAAACAAGCCATTGCCCAACTCGATTACCTCGATCTATCTACCAACCCTGTGATTCTGCTCAGTGATCGGCAATGGCCGGTGGGTATCTTGGGGTTAGTAGCAGGCCAGATTGCCCAAATATACGGACGCCCCACCCTGCTCCTCAGCGAGGATCAAGGGGAGGAGGGCGATCAACAGGCCCTAGCCCGCGGCTCAGCGCGGTCTGTCAACAATATCAATCTCTATGATTTGGTGGCCTCTCAGTCTGATTTGTTGACCAGCTTTGGCGGTCACCCCTTGGCGGCAGGTTTCAGCTTGCCAGTGGAAAATATTCCTTGGTTGCGGGATGCCCTCAACCAAAAGGCGCGCCAGTTGCCAGGCGGATTGCCTCCTCCCACCTTGTCAGTGGACCTAGAGATGACCTTGGCCGAGTTGGCTGAGGACGGGGGCCGAGCCTTGTTTCGGGAGCTGAAATTATTAGAACCCTGTGGCATGGGTAACCCCACTCCCCAACTGTTGCTTCGTCAAGTTTGGTTTGAACAGATACGTCAACAGAACCTGATTGATCGCAACCGGAAGAAGGTTCGCTATATCACAACCAGTTTCAAGCTCCATGATGCTTCAACCCCCCAAGGCTTCCCCTGGAATCTGGTGGGGACATTATGCCCATGAGATCCCAGCAGAGGCCTGTGATGTGATTGTGGAGCTAGATTTCAATAATAGGGAAAAAGAAAAACGCTATGAAGTCCGCCTGATTGCCCTACGCCCAGCTGAGCATGTTTCCCCGACGCAACGCAGTGTAGGGACCCGCTTCAATATCGTCGATTGGCGACCCCCTGCCCTGCCCTCTCCCAACTCCGATCATCTTGTGATTCAGCACTGTCCTTCCTCTTGGGCTGAGTTGCATCACTGGACTCAGCAAGCCCAGCAGTCGGGCCAAGAACTTGCGATCGCCTTTGCCCCGTCCCCCTCGCCCTCCGGCCTCGAAGGCTGGCGGCAACTGGTTGGCCTTGCCAAATATTTATCGCGCACGGGCGAAACTCCCTCTCTATCTCAGCTTCAAGAAAAACTCCAACTCGGTTCACAACCCTTGCAAGTTGGCCTTGCTAGCCTCCAAGATCTAGGGTTTATTATCCAAAGGCACGCGGATCAGGTCCAAATTGAGCGCCCAGACCCCTTCCCCAAGTCTGCCCAAGGAGAACGCTTGCAAGCGATGGGGCGATTTCTAGGCGCGATCGCAGAGGAACAGTTTCAGCAACAGTATTTTCAGTCCGTGCCCCTAGACGTGATCAAGGCCATTACCCTCAGGCCCGCTTCATTTGCGACCCAGTCCACCTGAGTCCAAAATCAGCCCAGCCTTGATCACATCAAGCTGAACTACAGCCTGATCCTGGCTGGGCTAGCATGGTCAGTCTCGGCCAGCAGATTGAAAGGGTGACAGGGATGCGGTTTTATTAAGGATAGAACCTTTGCTGTTCTCCCTAGGAAGACAAACCGAATCCATGCGAAATAAACAGATCTTACTCACCGGCGGCACCGGCGGCTTGGGCTTAGCGGTGGCACCTCAACTGTTAGCCACCGGGGCTGAACTGACCATTCCCTATATTGACTTTGCTGAGGTAGAGCGTTTGCGGGAGCTGCTCTGTGCTGCAGAATTAGCCAGAACCCATTTTGTCAACGCCGATCTGACCCTAGAGGGATCCGTAGCAGAATTAGTGGAGGGTATGGATCGGGTTGATATCCTCATCCATCTTGTGGGTGGTTTTGCCATGGGGCCGACCCATGAATTTGCCTATGCAGACTGGCAGCGAATCCTTAATCTCAATTTGAACACAGCCTTTCTGCTTTGCAAGCATAGCCTCAAACGCATGGGACAGCATGGCTATGGTCGTATTGTCACCATTGGCTCTCGCGGGGCTGTGCAACCGGGAGGACAATTAGCGGCCTATTGTGCAGCTAAGGCCGGAGTCCTGGCCTTGACCCAGCGATCGCAGCGGAAACCAAGGGAACGAATATCACGGCTAATATTGTCCTGCCCAGTATTATTGATACTCCCTTTAACCGAGACCTGATGGGGAATGAACAGGCTGAACAATGGGTTAAGCCCAGCTCCCTAGCAGAGGTAATATGTTTTTTAGCTACCGATGCCGCTCAAGATATTCGAGGCGCGGCCATCCCGGTCTACGGCAATATTTAAGGGCTAATTAAGATCGATGTTCCTATGGGGCCTCAACTTGGGGCTATTGTTGATCGCTTTTTCACCCAGGTAACAATCCATCGGATTAATCACTTGCTGCAGTTCGCCTCATCCTGCCAAGACTCTTCCCTAAGATAGGTAGCGCGAAAGGGTAAATAGCATTAGTATGGCAAAAACGTCTTGAATTAAGACAGATATCCCGTATTGGAGACATCTTTATGGCCTCATCGCTACATCAGCTTCCCTTCATCCTGAGTACTGCTGGAGTCTTAGGTTTATCATTTATGGCTCCTCCTTTGCAGGCCGTGGCTCAACCCGAGAGAGCTGAAACTATCACTCTAGCCGCGGTAAAGCATACCTATCATCCCCAACTGGTCAAGCTCTATACCAGCGAATGCACAAAGCGTTTAGTAAAGGTCCAAAATAATAGTCCAGCTAGAGCAACACAAATTTGTCAATGTTCTCTCGGTCAAATGCAGCAGCGGCACTCCCAAGGAGAGGCAATCGCAATTCTTAGCAAGGCCCATAGCAGCAGCCAAGGCAACCCTAGCGCTATGCCTACTGTACTCTCACCCTATTTCACGCCCTGCTTAGCTTTGAAAGGTTAAAACCCTGTCCTCGTTGATTACCCCCCATAGCGGTTATCACTGGCAGGGTCACAAGCACCGTTTTTTTGAAGGCTGGTATTACCGAGTCACCTTGCCCTCCTCAGGTCAGACCTTTGCCTTCATGTATTCCATCGAAGACCCAGCGGGTGGGCAGCCCCATAGCGGTGGTGCTGCCCAGATTCTGGGCCCAGAGGATGATTATTTCTGTCGAACCTTTGCTGATGTCTCTCAGTTTTGGGCCTGGGGGGCACCCTCTGGCATGGGCCCCTTGGGATTAGGTCATTGGCGGCAAATCAGAAACCCGCAGCCTCCCCAATATCTAGCTCCCTCACATTTTGATCAACAGGTGATCGAGGGCTACCAATGCACTCAAACTTGGCACCAAGGTCATTTGCAAGATCCAATCTCTGGTGAACAGGTTGATTGGGCCTATCACATCGAGCCAATCTATGGTTGGGGAAATTCAGGCCAAAGATCGACAATCCACTGGGGGGCTGTTGTCCTTTTTGCCCATTTTTGAACCGGGTTGGCAAGTGATGATGGCCCATGGCCTAGCCACAGGATCGATTACCTGGCAAGGCCAGCGCTACCCCTTCCTTGAGGCCCCAGCCTATGCTGAGAAGAACTGGGGAGGTGCCTTCCCACAAAATGGTTTGGCTCAATTGCAATTGCTTTATCGATCAGTCAGATTTGGCCTTAACGGCCGCTGGTGGCCGTCGGCAAATCCTGAGCTGGATGGAGTCTGTGGGGCTGATGGGCTTACATCATCAGGGGCAGTTCTATGAATTTGCCCCTTGGAATGCCAAGATTAATTGGCAGGTCTCACCCTGGGGAGAATGGTGGATGGAGGCCCGCAACGCCACCCATCATCTGGAGCTATGGGCAACTTGCGATCGCCCAGGAAAATTACTCCGAGCCCCCACTCAAGCAGGGTTAGTCTATATCTGTCGAGATACTATGTTTGGTCACTTAAAGTTACGCCTCAAGCGCCTGCATCCTCAAGGATCAGCACTCATCTTGCAGGCCAATAGCAAGGCTTGCGGTCTAGAAGTGGGGGGTCAGCCTTGGCAGGACTCATGGATCAGGAGCACTTAAGTCGAATGGGTAGCAGGGAGCTAGATGCAAGACCGTGATCACCCTCAGGGACGGAGACCCGTTGTTCGTCCTTGACTTTTTGCTGAGCCTTAACTTTTCTGTATGCTCTTCCGGGCGATGTTCTTGAACCTCCGTTTATGATGGTGAGGTAGTGGGGTACAAAAAGTAAGCGCAGACTATCCCAATCTACCAAGATGTGAGTTTTCAGAACTAGCGGCAGTTTATGATCATTCGAGAAGGCCTAGAAGGTCTAATTGCACTTATTTTAGGCACAACTTTGGCGGCCATTACTGGTCTGCCCGTTAATAGTCAAACCCTGCCCAACCCCGCAAAAACTAGCCCCGCAGCGCCCAGCTCCGAAAACACCCTAGAACCCTTAAACCGAAACTTAGATCCATTGGCTCTCCCCAGCCAGCCCCAGGCAGTCACCCTCGATAAGCTCCAGGCGATTACCCTAGAACAAGCTTGGCAGTTGGCCCTGCGTAATAACCTAGATCTACAAACCGCTGAACTACAATTGCAACAAACCCAGGCCAGCTTAAGACAAGCGAAGGCAGCGGAACTACCCGTTATCACCGCCGAGTCCAGCTTGTCCCATCAGAATTCCGCTACCTTTCAGGTTAATTCCAACCCCCTAGCTGCCGATACCCAAAGCCAACTCAGAGTACAACAGCGGACATTACAACGCTTCCAAGCCCAACAGAGCCAAGCATTACAAGCACTAACCCAAAGTCTGCAGCAGTTGCAACTGCGGTTACAACAAGATCAAAACGAGGCTCAACAGCAAGTCTTTAATCAGCAACTTCAACAACTACAGCAACGGGCAGCCAGTACGGCAGTTTTGCCACCCACCGTCAATCTATCCCCTTTACAACCTATTTCCACTCCGAGTATTGGCCAAGGAGCGCTCGGGGGATCTGCAGTGCAATTGGAGGGATCCGTTTCGGTCACTTATTCCCTATTTACTTCGGGGCTACGTTCTGGCACAATCCGCTCTGTCCAAGAACAAGTCAAAATTTCAGAGCTAGAGATCAAGCGGCAACTGGAACAATTGCGCTTGAATGTTACCAATGACTATTACAACCTCCAACAGGCTACGGCCTTAATTAAGGTGGCAGAGGAGGCGGTCCGCAATTCTGAAGTGAACTTAGAAGTGTCCCAACTAAGGGAACAAGCAGGTTTAGGTACTCAGTTTGATGTTTTACAGGTGAAGGTTGAGCTAGCCGATGCCCGCCAGAACCTAAATCAAGCCAATAACTTGCAGGGCATTGCTCAACGGCAATTAGCCCAGCGCTTAAACATCGCTCAAAGGACTAATTTATGGGCGGCTGATCCTGTGCAGGAAGCTGGGGGTTGGCTGCTGTCCTTAGAAGAGTCCATCCTCTTGGCCCAGCAAAATCGCGTGGAGCTATTGCAACTGCTGAGTCAAGGCCGTCTGGCAGAGCAACAACGACGGGTAGCGCTGGCGGCCAACAAGCCTCAATTGCAAATCTTTGGCAGCCTAGAGGCAGCAGATGTTCTGGATGATGATATTTCCGGGGCCTTTGGCTATGCTGTCGGACTGCAACTCTCACTCAATTTGTTTGACGGCGATGCAGCCAAAGCCCGGGCTGCGCAGCAGGAAGAAAATATTGCCATCGCCCAGACTCAATTTGCCGATACCAAAAATGCCGTGAGGCTAGAGATCGAGCAGGCCTATATCAGCCTAGAAACCAACTTTCGTAATATTGAAACCGCCCGCAGAAGCGTTGCCCTCGCCACTGAGAGCTTAAAGCTGGCTCAATTGCGAACAACCTCAGGCATCGGCACTCAACTAGACGTCATTACCGCAGAAACCGCCTTAACCCAAGCTCAGGGCAATCAACTCGCCGCAGTTTTAGACTATAACCGAGCCTTAGTAGCCCTGCAACGCGCTACCAGCTATGCCCAACCCATCTCTTCTGATCTGCTAGGGCCTACACCTTGAGTAACAACCCTTCCCTGAATCTCAGCTAGAATACTGCCAGTGTTCTAACTGAGTGGGCCGTAGCCAAAAAATGATCTGCAGACCAATAGGTTGGACAACAGCAGGAAAGACTAAGCCCGTTGACCAAAGATGCCTTAAACCAACGGCATTCCACGACTAAAAAACGAGAGGTACCAGATTGGTTTCAGGAAGGATTAATATAAAGTACTGGTGAAGACTGTACTCTATGAGATAGTTTTCACCCTCTGAGATCGCTACTATCGATACTCTAATCAATTGTAATCCCTCAAGAATTCGGCTCAGGATTCATCCATGGCAATAACTGAACAAGTTCAAGAACGCTCTGATTTGATTGGCACCCAAGTAATTACCCGTGATACTGGCAAAAAACTGGGAGTGATTAATCAGCTTTGGGTAGATGTCGATCAACGAGAAGTCGCTGTTGTTGGTCTGCGCGGCACCCTGGTCACGGGGGACCAACGCTACATGTATCTCAATAATATTTGTCAAATTGGCGATGTGGTTCTCGTGGATGATGAAACAGCGATTGAGGAGGTTGATACCTATAACTTCAGCACCCTAATTAATAATGAAGTGGTCACCGAAGCAGGCGAGTTGCTGGGTAAGGTAAGAGGTTTTAAACTTGATACCAGCACTGGAGAAATTATTTCCTTAATCATTGCCTCTCTGGGAATTCCACTAATACCAGCTCAGATTTTGAGTACCTATGAGTTGCCCGTCGAGGAGGTTGTCAGTACGGGGCCAGACCGCTTGATAGTGTTTGAAGGGGCAGAGGAACGTCTCAATCAGCTCACTGTAGGCATTATGGAGCGAATGGGTTTGGGAATTCCGCCTTGGGAACAAGATGCGGAAGAGGATTATATTCCCCGCACAGCCTCCACCAGCAATCAATTAGGGCCAGGAGAACCAGCGGCTAGTTATGCGCCGGCACGTCGCTCTACGCCCCTAGAGCAAACCTGGCAATCGGAAGCATGGGAAGCAGAGCCAGTGCCAGTGGAACGGGAGGAGCTTGCCCCGCAGCAGGAGTATGCCTATCAAGAACCACCGAATAACTGGAATGAAGAGAGTCAGAGTAAGCCTGCCGAAGCCCTACCCCAACCCCTCGCGCCTGAATATGAGCGGGAGGATGATCCTTGGGCAGATGATGAGCCACAGGTTTTGAGAATTCCTGAGCCGCAAAAGATTCCTGAGTACGAGCGTGATGGTGATTTTTAAGGGTTTAGGATAATCATAATTGAGTTTGATAATCTACTGAGATAGAGATTGTGACGGTTCTCGTAAATTCTTTAACAGAGGTGGCGCGGCGGACACGGCTAGCTGCAGTTCAAGTGGCGAGCTTATCCACAGACTCTAGAAACGCAGCTTTAGAGGCGATCGCAACTGCTCTGACCACTGCCACACCAGCTATTCTGGCAGCCAATGCCCAAGATTGCGAAAGGGCAAGGGCAGCGGGCCTTGCACCCGCCCTCTATGCACGCTTAAAACTAGATGCCTCGAAACTAGACGCTGCGATCGCAGGGGTTCGCAATGTTGCTGCCTTAGAGGATCCGATCGGCCAGGTTCAACTGCATCGCCAATTGGATAGAAGTCTGACCCTGAAAGGATGAGTTGTCCCTTAGGGGTATTAGGGGTGATCTTCGAGGCCCGTCCCGATGCGGTTGTCCAGATTGCCGCCCTCTCCCTCAAGTCGGGGAACGGCGTCTTGCTCAAGGGTGGTCAAGAAGCTTTACAGTCTTGTCAGGCCTTGGTGGGAGCGATTCATCAAGGCCTGATTCAAGCGGCAGTCCCCCCCGATCTAGTGGCCCTATTAACCAGTCGAGAGGAGACCTTGGCCCTGTTGAATCTAGATCAAGAGGTCAATTTAATTATTCCCCGAGGCTCCAACGAATTTGTCCGCTTTGTGCAAGACAATACCCGCATTCCGGTCTTGGGTCATGCCGAGGGAATTTGCCATTTATATCTCGATCAAAGTGCCGATCTAGCCAAGGGAATTGAGATTACCGTCGACTCTAAAGTTCAATATCCGGCGGCCTGTAATGCTATTGAAACCCTGTTAGTGCATGAAGCGATCGCAGCCCAGTTTTTGCCCCCCATCGCCGCAGCGCTGCAAGCTCAGCAAGTAGAGCTGCGCGGTGATCGGGCGACTCAATCCCTCATTGCCGTCAAACCAGCCACAGCAGAAGATTGGGCCACTGAATATAGTGACCTAGTGCTGGCCATTAAGGTGGTAGATTCCCTCGCCACCGCTATAACCCATATCAATCAATATGGCTCCGGGCATACAGAGGGAATTGTCACTGAAGATGCCCAGGTGGCATCTACTTTTTTGGCTCAGGTGGATGCCGCTGGGGTCTTTCATAACTGCTCCACTCGGTTTGCCGATGGCTTTCGCTATGGGTTTGGTGCCGAGGTTGGCATTAGCACCCAACGGATGCCGCCTCGGGGTCCAGTCGGTTTAGAGGGGCTGGTCACCTATAAATATCACCTGCAAGGTCAGGGTCATATTGTGGCCACCTATGCAGGGCCTGAACCTCGTCCTTTTTGCCATCAAGATTATCCACTCTCCTAAGCCATGGCTGGCTGTTGCGGTCTGCATTCTTTACCCATACTGAATCCTGATGCTGTATCAATCCGAACTAGAGGTTGCCACCCAAGCTGTGCAAGCTGCCGCGCAGCTTTGTGAGCAAGTCCGACAGGATATGAGCGCAGCCGCCATCGAAAAACAAGATAAAAGTCCGGTGACCCTTGCCGATTTTGGTTCCCAAGCCTTAATCTGTCGGGCCTTGAAGTTGGCCTTCCCCCAAGATCCAGTGGTGGGAGAAGAAGATGCGGCCCAGTTGCGCCAGGCGCAAATGGCTGCTCCACTGGGCCAGGTCACCCAGGCTGTGCAACAATTTGTCCCTGATGCCAGTGCCGACCAAGTGATGGAATGGATTGATCACGGCAATGGTCAACTAGCAGAGCGCTACTGGACCTTAGATCCCATTGACGGAACGAAGGGGTTTTGCGGGGCGATCAATATGCGATCGCCCTCGCCCTGATCGAAGCGGGAGAGATTAAACTAGGCTTGTTGGCTTGTCCTCTGCTATCCTTGCATACTAAGCATTCTGGCTTGCTGTTGAGGGCTGTGCGTGGGCAAGGGGCGAGTTTGGCTCCCCTCCATGGCGCTCACCCCGAACCCATACAAGTAAGTCCTGTAGAGTCAGAGACCAACCTCCGCTTTGTGGAAAGTGTAGAATCTGGCCATGGCAATCAAACCCGCCAAGCCGCAATTGCTGCCGCTGTGGGCATTAACCAAGCCTCTTTACGCATGGATAGCCAAGCTAAATATGCCGCCGTTGCCGCAGGAGCCGCCGCCTTGTATCTGCGGTTGCCCTCGCCCAAAACCCCCAACTATCGAGAGAAAATTTGGGATCATGCTGCGGGTGTGATTATCGTTGAAGAAGCCGGGGGTAAGGTAACCGACCTGCACGGCCATCGCCTCGATTTTGGCCAAGGCCCCACCTTACTTAAGAACCAAGGGGTGATCGTTAGCAACGGTGCCTTACATGATCGGGTTTTAGCAGCCCTAGCTACCCGGTAGATCCATCGATCACCGCCCTCCCAGTTGGGCAGCAAGTTGTTCTAGTTGTTTTAGCCCTTGCAAGGAGCCTCGAATGAGGCGCAAAGAAGCTCTAGGCCGCCGAATCATCCCCATCGCCATGGGCCAAGGTAGCAATTGGCCGGACTCGCTGAGGGCGGCATTGAGGTCGGGTAGATCATGCTCAGCAGCATCACTGACAACCCGCAGCATACTCACAGCCATCTTGTAGTTTTGCAGTAGCGCTAAGGCGGTAAAACCTTCCATATCCACAACAGTGGCTGGATAGCGCTGGGCCAGTTGGCGTTTCTCGCTGGCCTTGCAGAGGATGCGATCGCAGGTCACCGCCGTGACAGCTGTCACTGAACCTGGTAAACCCTGAGCTAAGCTTTGGGAGAGCTGGAGATCGCAAAGCTTGGGGGGAACGTTAGGTGAACAGCTACCGTCATAACAACTTTGGTAGATCACAGCATCACCCACAGCATGGCGAGGGCTTAAACTACCGCATAAACCCATCATCAAAACTTGCACTGGCTCTTGCCAGAATTGCCTTGAGTTCAAGTGCCAATCCTGCAAGAATCGGCTCACAGCCCTTGGCCCTACAGGGACAGGAACGATCTCAGCAGTTTGGTTTGCAATAGACCGTAAACCCCGGTAGACAGCCTGATACTCTGCCCCTTGGGGGACAAAAATCACATCAATAGAAGAGCGCATTTGATCCAAATTCAAACCCGAAGAACCAAGCCGATGTAACCCAGCAAAGGCTGGATTCAATCTTCAACATTAGCAGAGGACAAATTAAAAACCCGCACACTATCTAGATATATTGGGGATTCTATGTGTTATCTTCACTGTTTATAAGTCTTTAGTGTTTGCCGTTGTTTATTGATGCCGTCCAAAGTCAAACTTGTAGGCGGTTGCGTGGTGTGTGTAAGTTGAGTGTGGTGTAAGCGCAGGAGTTAATTTTTATGGTACAGATCGCACTAAAACCGACAGTAGATCAACGGCAAGTTGAACGGTTTTGCCAAGATATCTTGCCGCAGGTCTCCCGAACCTTCGCTCTTAGCATTCGCTTTTTGCCTGGCAACTTAGGACGTGCGGTTTTATGTGGCTATCTTCTGGCTCGCATTGCGGACACCTTAGAAGATGATCTCGTTGCCACCATAGAGACCAAACTCGAGCTCCTCGATCACTTTTTAGCCTGCTTTGAAGATCCCACTTGTGCCAATGCTTTCCCCGCTGCAGTCAGCAAATTAGAAGGGGAAAAAGCGCATCTTTACCTCGTTGAAAATACGGACTTAGTTTTTGCCCTGTACCGCAGCCTTCCCCCCCAATCTCAACAAACCCTACAACATTGGCTCACAGAAATGGTGCAAGGCATGCAAAAGTTTATCAAACTGCATACCCAAGGCATCCGCATCCAAACACTAGATGAGTATAAAGAATATTGCTATTACGTCGCTGGCACCGTAGGTCATCTGCTCAGCGACCTCTGGTATGAGCATTCTCCGAGTGTGGATTTTCAAACCTACCATATCCTGAGGCAGACCTGTGCGGCTTTTGGAGAAGGCTTACAAACGGTCAATATCCTCAAGGATATTGCTTGGGATGCTGAACATGAGAATTCAATCTATGTTCCCCAAAGTTGTTTGCAAGCCCATGGCAGTAGCCATAGCACCTTGCTCCATCCCGATTATTTAAGCCAAAATCATGCTGCCATTAAGTCTCTGGTTGAGCTGGCCTGGTCAGACCTAGATAAAGCAGCAGAATACTTGATTTCAGTGCCTAGGGCGGCAATTCCAATTCGGTTATTCTGTATTTTGCCCTTAGTATTTGCCTATGCCACTTTGCGTGACATTACTGCTTCAACCGCCATGTTGCATTCTGGGGGGAATGTCAAAATTTCCCGAGCAGAAGTTAAATCTTTGATCATGGTCAGTCCTCTAACGGTGGTCAGTAATTTCGCCATTGGCCGCTTAATTGCCCAAGTTCGGCAACAACCCTTTTTATGGCGGTCTAAGGCCAACCCGATCAACGAAGAAATAATCTAAGGCTCTCATTCATTGATCTTGTCAAATTTCGATCGGCAGATAGTCGGGTATGGCGTTGTTGCATTCAGTGAAAGTAGGACAGGCATCCTCCCTGGTTGAGGTTGAATGAAGCAGACACTGGCACACTGAGAGGCTGACCCCGTTGAATCATCCGGTTCAGCATCGCATATTGACACAATAATTCCGTCGCCTGATTCTCGAATCTACGCGATTGAACTTTGCCGCCAAAAACGGTTTTATGAAGAACCATCCTTGACTCTGCCAATGACCGACGGTGATCATGAGACTCCTGTTTCCACTTTTTTCACCCCTGTTTGCGAATAGCGCGTTAGGTTTGAGCAAGTCCGGCAGAAGTAATGTCTGAGTAGGTTTTGGGTGCCCCTCATTGCTCTGAAGGCTTGGCGTTCAGGCATTGCTCTATGGAGTCTTCGCTCACCCAAAAGGTCAAGCTACCCCGTTGTCTCAAGGCAAAATTGTACTCACTCCAGTTGCGAACACGATAGTGCTGTTTCATCCTTCTGGACTTGAATTTAGGGATTTATGGTGACCCTCTCATTACGCGCCGAGGACTCCTACTGATGCAACAGCGCCCTTTTGCCTACTCAGTAAACACTCTTTTCAGCGGCGGCAGACAAACTCGAGCTCAGCACCAGCGGCTTTCAACTGTCCGCCTGCATTTGGATTGTTAGACGGCTTTTTTCTATGTTGCTTGCAGAATATAGAACGTATAACCATAGAAGTCGCTGAATTTTTCAAACAGTCTCATTTCTTCTTCAGTTTCATAAATCACTAATTCAGTACTTGGGGTGATTTCGATCTGCTGCATCCGCTCACGGAGTGGTTCATAATAATTGACCCACCAAGCCTGACTTGGCAGCCGATGCGTAGAAAGTACGCTAAAGCCAGACCGACTAGCCCGATCGATATTCTCAGCCTCGCTACCCATCATCGGATAGGCGTTTTGCCAATACGCGATCGCGGGCTCTGGCACATCATCAGTAAACCAGCTCATCTCTGATATGACAGCAATGCCGCTGTTCGCAAGCAGAGGTCGCCAGGTTTGAAGCGCCTGCTCAAATCCAAGTTTATAAGCAGCCCCCTCAGACCAAAGCAGGTCAACTGAACCCACTGCCCAATCGAGCTTAGCCATGTCACCCTGTATTGGAATGATCAAATGCTCAAGAGCAAGCTGTTTTGCGCGAGCTTTGAGTTCGTCGATAAAAATCGACGAGGAATCTACTGCCATGACATTGCTTTGGTAGTGCTGTGCAAGCAGCAATGCACCAGCACCGCTTCCACATCCTAGATCGGCAATTCGCGGTTTGAGGGGCAAAGTAACAAAATTGCTCAAAATATGGTGCGAGAAGTCAGAGTCACCTGGCCCTTTACGGTCACGTCCACGGTGTAAAGCTGTCAAAGCGGCAACGTACTCAGTTTTAATGTCTTTACTCATAAGGATTTTTGGCACCTCAAATACCAAGAGGCTCTTGCCGTCTAAGGTTGTCGAAGTTACCGGCATACTGAACCATTTTAAAGCACAAACGGATCGGATCGGCTGTACGTTCGGTGGAGTGAGTCGTTAGATGGGGACACTGCAAAAAACCTTAACACCGCCTCACCAGTTGTTACGTGGATTTTGCACCATGAGCGATCGCATCATGGAACCTTTTGCTTTGACCAACACCCTAAAGAAAGTCAAAAGCCTATGAGCGGAGGCAACTAACACTTCGGTTGCGCGGCTGCTAGTAAACTATGGTTCCACACCAGTATCACTTAGCAGACCGGTCCGACCAGGTTGTTAGACATTTTTCGAGCACCTCGCTTAGCGATTGAGAACATCATTGCGATGACTTGTAGAGCCTACAATTTGAACTACCTCATCAATTAGAGGCTGCGGAACTTCCAATTCAACCAATGTTGCAATTAAATTCTCTGCGATCGCATCGAAGTGGCTATCAGTTAAGCCCATCTCAGCCACCAATTCTTTATGTGCATCCCTCATAGGGCGACCATCCCAATGCTTAGCACCACCAAAGGCATAAGTCATAAAGGCTTTTTGATGCTGTTTTTGTTGTTGCATATTTGTATGAGCGAAGAAATGCTGCACTCGCTCATCGGCTAGAACCTTCTCATAAAACTTATCTACAGCTAGATCAACAGCCGCTGCACCACCAAGATTGTCATACAGTGTGCTCATTGATTCTTCCTCGATAGTATTTAGTTCAAATGTGACATGAAGCAAATGGAAGACGCTGAAAAATTCACTAATCGAAAGGATTGATGTATGAATGGAGCAGAGCCCTTCGATCTCTTGGTTAGAGGATGTCTAAGGGTCACGTTGAGTCGTGCGCCGGCGAAACGCGTCGACCTCAAACGCGTTGTTAAGCTTTCTAACATGCAAAGTCACGTCCATCAATACCTAAGTGCCAAAACTATTAATAGAAGAGATACCAAGCACGATACAACCGTACGGATTGCATTCCAGCGATTCCAGCGTCCTTCAAAGCCCTCGCGGGCTGCTTGTTGTGCAAACTCATCCATGTCATCAACGCTCAGAGACTGCAGTCTGTTGTTCAGCGGGATGTTGATGGTGAAACTCGGCAATTGGACGCCGATTAGATAGGCGAGTGTTGAGACGATTAGGAGCCAGTGTCCCGTCGTATCCAAACGCCCGACGCCCAGCGCAGCTGCGACAATCAAGGCTATAACTGAGCCCAACCAGGCCACCACAAAGATTGGTTGATTATTCTGGATAACGCCATCCATCGTCTGAAACGCTCTGATGAACTCCCTATTGTTTAGACTCTTGATGCCAGCCATTACCACAACAGCAAAGGCGAACAGGAAACCCGCCACGAGAGAACACAGAAATGTCGCGATGACCAAAGCAACCTGAAAGAATCCCATAGTTTCCGTCTCAATCTTCGTACGATCCATTGATAGAGCCTAACGGGTCTGTTGAGCGGTTGCCGAAACCCTTGCTATAACTCTAACTGCTGTAACCAGTCCGCTCCAATCATCTGTCGATACGATCTTACAACTGGTTGCGGGTTCCTGTTTCTGCTGACTTGAAATATCGACCGACGTGAGCAAGTTAAACAATCGATCAGAAAAACAAGCGGTTTTGACCTTCGGCCTTGAGGAAACTCTCAACATTCTTGTTTTCAAAGCATGACAATTCCTGCCTCTATCTTCGAGACCTCAATGAACATCAATTGTGAGAGGATTAGCCCTGGCAGAAATGCCGGAGATTGATCATCGTTCAGTTGCTTGTTGAGCAAAGTGAACCCTGGTTTCCAAGGGGTTGGCGGAATCAGGGATTTGAGGAGAATAAAGTTCGCCAAGTTCTAGAAATAGGCTTGCCTTGGCTGCAGCGTATTAAGTCCATTTCTCGCCCAGGCCTGACTCAGGTTTGCACAGCAATCGCCCTGATGTCGATATCGATGATGATTCCGATCCCTGGCACTAATACACTCCCAGCAATGGGGATCTTCGTCACAGGTTATGGCTTGCTGAATGACGACGGGGCAATTAGCCTAGGTGGATTAGCTCTATGTGTCTGTGGTTTTATCCTGACATCCTCCTTTGGTGGTAGCAGCCTAATCGACATAATTAAAGATGCTCTAGAGCGTTAAATCCAGGGGAATAATTCCGCCAAATTGCTAAGAAAAAAGCCTAGTAAACCTCTTGCCCTGGATTTCTCACAAGCAGTAATCAACCAGCATTAGTTGATCTATTCCAAAATCGGCATTGAAAGTTATGGTAATAAGTTCATCCTCTGCCCAATATATTTGCAATTGCTCGCAATACGGCCCTCAATCTCTTCCGCGTCAAATGAAATAACCTTGCCAACCTGGCGCCATCTGCCCTCTAGTTTCTAGCGTTTCACTATAGCTATCATGCGAGTCCTACTGATTGAAGATGAACCAGATTTGGGAGCCGCCATTCAGCGCACTCTAACCCAAGAAGCCTATATCGTGGACTGGGTGCAAGATGGCTCAGAGGCTTGGGGTTATCTAGAAAGCCAGTGGACCCAATACACGCTGGCCATTTTCGATTGGCTCTTACCTGGCCTGTCTGGGGTTGAGCTGTGTCAACGCCTCCGAGCAAAGAATAGTGCTTTGCCTATCTTGATGCTGACAGCCAAGGACCGACCTGAAGATACTGCAGCGGGTTTAGATGCTGGAGCAGATGACTATCTTGTTAAACCCTTTCGTAAAATTGAGCTACTGGCACGACTGCGAGCACTGCAGCGGCGATCTCCCCATTTCCAACCTCAGCAACTTCAGGTGGGGCAGCTCACCTTAGACTATGGCACTCACAATGTTTCGATTGCCAATGAGGGACAGGCACAGAGCGTCCTATTGACCCACAAGGAATTCCAGCTTTTAGAGTACTTTATGCAGCATCCCAGGCAGATCGTCAGCCGCGATCAGATTCTTAATCAGCTTTGGGGATCTGAAGCCGATACCATCAGTAATGTGGTGGCTGCGCTGATGCGTCAACTACGACGCAAGCTTTTTGACCAGGGCTGTAACGATGCTATTGAGACGATCTACGGGATTGGCTATCGCCTTAATTTAGACCATGAATGAGTCCAGCTATTTTATCTGAGCAGCAATATTACCTGCACGGATCAGCTAGGGATGGCTTGAATCGCTGCCGATGAATCACATTGCTGACGTCTCATCCTGATTTCATAATCTCCTGCCAAGATTGCAAGGTGGGATCGTCTTTCAACTGAGTGATTATCTTGTTTTTTCACAGTTGTGCTGCTTTATGTTGACGCTGGGTCATATGCCGATCGTTCGCCAATTAACAACAGCTGTCTTGAGCTGGGGATTGTTTACCAGTCCAGTTCTGGCCCATGTGGGTCACGGTAATGAATTTAAAGGTGGCAGTGGTGACAGCTCATCGGTGAATGCAGTCCAGGTAGATGCAGAGACGGCACAGCGCTTGGGAATCAAGGTTGAACCCGTCCGGCGACAGCCCCTAGCTACGGGAATTAAAACGACGGGGCAGCTTGAAACCCTGCCCAATCGCCAGGTGGAAGTGACCACACCCGTGCGGGGAACGATTACCCGCCTGTTGGTGAAACCGGGAGATACGGTGCGGGCAGGACAGGCCGTGGCGATTGTGTCGAGTCCCGAACTAGCGGAGCTGCGGGTCAGTTCCCAGACCAATCGAGCAGAGGCGATCGCCAATATCCAGCAGGCCCAAACCAATGTGAGCCTAGCTCAACAGACGCGACAGCGACAGCAGCAAATCGCCCAAGCTGAATTACAGCAGGCCCACACCCAACTGGCCTTTGCTCAAGAGAAATACAGCCGCGATCAACAATTGGCGACAACGGGAGCCTTGCCCCGTCGTCAAGCCTTAGAGTCTAAAACAGAATTAGCCGATGCCCAGACTGTTGTGGCCCGCGCCACCAGTCGGCTGGATTTTTTGGAAGCGGATGCCCAACTGCAGCGGGCCTATGCTGATTTGCGGGTGGCGCGATCTCGTCTGCAACTCAGTGATGGCACCTATCAAGCCCGTCTGCGGCAGCTCGGTGCCACCTCCAATGCTGACGGCACCTTGACGATTACCGCCCCAATTACGGGAGTCGTGGCCGATCGCGAAGCCACGCTAGGCGAATCTGGAGAAGATGCAGGCAAGCCGATTCTGACGATTCTCAGCGATCGCAGTGTTTTAGTGGCGGCCAATGTCTACGAGAAAGATATTGGCCCGGTCCAGCGGGGACAGGCTGTGCAGGTGAAGGTCAACGGCCTTCCGAACCAAACCTTTCGGGGGCGGGTGAGTCTGATTGCGCCCGTGGTGACGGGGGAAAACCGGGTCGTGCCTGTAAAGGCAGAGCTCGACAACGCCGACGGAGCGCTAAAGCCAGGGATGTTTGCCAATCTAGAAATCTTCACCGGACAGACGGCCAATGCGCGGCTGGTGATTCCTCAATCGGCGGTGGTGAACACCAACGACCAGCGGACAGTGGTGTTTATCCAAAATGGCTCGGCTTTTCAGCCTATCAACGTGACACTGGGAGAAACGGCTGGTGATCGGGTGGAAGTCCAACGGGGGACTGTTTGCAGGAGACTTGGTTGTGACTCAGCGTGCCCCCAGCTCTACGCCCAGTCGCTGCGGAGTCAGCCTGCCGAGGCTGACCATAAGGACCCTGAAGCAACCCTGCGGCCAAGAGCGTCTCGATTCCCTGGTGGGCAGGATTGGGGGCTGGCGGAGCGATCACAATGGGTATGTTCTGGGCTGGGACGGCCTGGGCTAGTCGGCGACAGCGCTCAGCGACCAAGATGGAGATCGTGGAGTCAATCGATTTGCTTCCAGTGGCTGCAGGGCCGCAGGGTCAGGATGCCTCTCCTCAGGACCTCTCTACTATTGGCGTAGTCCCTGCCCTACCTGAGCAAGAGCAGTCAGATGCCTCGACAGAATCCCCAGCGACCAAGGTGGACTCCTGATGCTCAATGCTCTTCTTCGGTGGTCGATTGTGCAGCGGTGGCTGGTGGTGATCGGGGCGATCATGGTCACAGTTCTGGGAATTTATAACCTGACGCAGATGCCCCTGGATGTGCTGCCCGACTTTGCCCCGCCCCAAGTAGAAATTCAAACCGAAGCTCCTGGCCTGGCCCCCGAAGAAGTCGAGGCGCTGATTACCCTACCCCTGGAAAGTGCCGTCAATGGCACTCCTGGCGTAGAAACCGTGCGCTCTTCCTCGGCAGTGGGAATCTCTGTCGTCAAAGTGATCTTTAACTGGGGCACCGATATCTATCAGGCCCGTCAGCTTGTCACCGAACGATTGCAGCAGGTGCAGGCAAAGCTTCCTGTGGGCGTTGATGCCCCCCAGATTTCGCCCGTATCGTCGCCCATCGGCACGATCTTGATGTACGCTCTGACTCCTCAAACCCCAGAGCAGCCCACAAATGCACCGCCAACGGATCTAATGGAACTACGGCGCATTGTCGATCAGAGGATCACCAATCGGCTGCTGGCGGTACCGGGCGTCTCCCAGGTGATCGCCTATGGCGGCGATGTCCGTCAGTATCAAGTGCTGGTCAATCCCCAGCAATTACAGGCTTTCAACGTCTCTCTGCAAGAGGTTACCGAAGCTGCCACTGCTGCTAATGCAAACGCTGCTGGGGGCTTTTTGATAGATCGCGATCGCGAAACCAATTACTCCGAGGTATGGGTCGGCCTGGAGTCCGTCGAGCAGCTTCAGCAGGCCGTGATCACCGCTCGCAATGGCACCCCTATCCGACTGCAGGATGTCGCAGAAGTTCGGGTGGGCGCGGCCCTGAAGCGGGGCGACGGCAGCGTTAGCGGCGAACCCGCAATTATTATGGTGGTCAATAAGCAGCCGGGGGTGGATACGCCCACCGTCACCCGAGCGGTGGATGAGGCGATGAACAGCGTCAAGGCCGGCTTGCCCAAAGATGTCAACATTACCGAAACCTTCCGCCAAGAGAGTTTTATCTCGGCTGCGGTCAATAACGTCCAGTCCTCCCTCCGAGACGGCATCATTATTGTTTCGGTTATTCTGCTGCTGTTTTTAATGAACTGGCGCACGGCGGTGATTACCCTGAGTGCGATTCCCCTGTCGATTTTGGTGGGGATGATGATTCTTAATCTGATGGGGCAGGGGATCAATACCATGACCCTAGGAGGGCTGGCCGTGGCCATCGGCTCGGTGGTGGATGACTCGATAGTGGATATGGAAAATGCCTATCGGGGATTGCGTCGGAACCAAGCGGAAGGTAACCCTAAACATCCCTTACAGGTGGTCTATGATACCTCGGTAGAGGTGCGGCTCAGCGTCATTTTATCCACTGTGATTATTGCCGTGGTGTTTGCGCCGATCTTTTCATTAACGGGGGTAGAGGGCCGGATTTTTGCACCGATGGGGGTGGCCTATCTGGTGTCGATCTTGGCCTCAACCTTGGTGGCGTTGACCCTTTCTCCAGCCCTCTGTGCTTTTTTACTGGCAAACCAAACCTTACGGTCTGAAGACACTTGGGTGACAAGAGTCTCTGAGCGCTCCTACCGACCCGCCTTGAACTTTGCCCTGCGCCACTCGGGGATAGTATTGATGGTTGCGATCGCTAGCTTTGTCGCCTCCTTGATCATGCTCCCCACTCTAGGCCGGGTCTTCTTGCCCGAGTTTCAGGAACCGTCCCTCGTCAATACCATACTCCTGTATCCCGGCAGTTCCTTAGAGGCCACCCAGCAATCGGGGATCGCAATCGAAAGGGCGCTCCAAGATGATCCTCGATTTGGTGTGGCGCAGTTACGGGCCGGACGGGCACCTGGAGATGCCGATGCGGGGGGGTGAACTTAGGCCACTTAGATGTTGATCTGACGCCAGAAGGCTTGAAGGATCGAGAGGGTGCGATCGCAACGCTCCGCAAAGAATTTGCCAAGTTACCCGGAGTCGCGCCCAATATTGGCGGCTTCATTACCCACCGGATGGATGAGGTGTTATCTGGGGTAAGAAGTGCGATCGCAGTTAAAATCTTCGGCCCTGATCTTGACCAGCTCCGCGATCTAGGTCAGCAGGTCGAGACTGCTTTAAGAGATCTACCGGGTCTCGTCGATCTCCAACTTGAGCCTCAAGTTCCGATTCGTCAGCTCCAAATCCAATTTGACCGCAATGCTGCCGCTCGGTATGGCTTACCTGTGGGCCACCTGTCTGAGATGGTAGAAACAGCTCTCAATGGTCGTGTGGTCTCTCAAGTTTTACAGCAGCAACAGCTCATTGATTTACTGGTATGGCTCCCGGAAGCGGCCCGCAATAACCTAGAGACTCTTAATAGCTTGCTAGTCGATACCCCATCGGGTCCAAAAGTCCCCCTCGCACAGGTGGCAAAACTGGAGTATGGGACTGGACCAAACACCATTAATCGAGAAAATGTCTCACGGCTGATTGTCGTCTCCGCCAATGTAGAAGGCCGCGATTTAGGCTCTGTGATTACAGACATCCAGGCCACCTTAGAGCAATCAGTGCAGATGCCTGCGGGGTATTTCATTCAATACGGCGGGCAGTTTGAGTCGGAGCAGCGAGCCAGTCAAAATTTGTTGGGGTTTGGGGGGTTGGCTTTGGTTGCGATCGCCATTCTCATGTATCTCTCGGTCAAATCTATTGCCGCCATGATCATGATCTTAATCAATCTACCCTTAGCTATAGCGGGCGGCATTTTCTCCATCGCCCT
This sequence comes from Acaryochloridaceae cyanobacterium SU_2_1, assembly GCA_012030735.1. Classification (GTDB taxonomy): domain Bacteria; phylum Cyanobacteriota; class Cyanobacteriia; order Thermosynechococcales; family Thermosynechococcaceae; genus Acaryochloris. Next base: position 5,465 of record JAAUUW010000021.1, on the reverse strand, counting down.
CAGCGGCGGCGTGGTCTCAGTCGCTTCTCTCGTGGGCTTTATTACCCTCTTTGGCGTTGCCGTTCGCAATGGCCTCTTGCTGGTCGATAACTACAACCAAAAAATTCGCCCAAGGGTTGCCCTATCAGCAAGTGATTCTCACAGGTTCAATGGAGCGACTAGTTGCCATCCTCATGACCGCCCTCACCTCGGGGCTGGGCATGGTGCCTCTAGTCCTGGGCAACGGTGCTGGACAAGAAATTTTGCAGCCCTTAGCCGTCGTCGTGCTAGGCGGGTTATTCACCTCCACAGCTTTGACGCTATTAGTTATCCCTGCCCTCTACGCTCGCTTTCATCGCTACCTTATCCCCAAACAGACTCTCAAATCTGTCTCAATAGACGTTCAGGAAAGGGCAACCATGCCAGCGGCATCAAAGTGGTAGGCCACGATTTGGGGCAAGTTCCCCCATTTGAAACATTTGCATTGAGCAGAAAAGGACAGTTCAAGCTTTCACTCTCACGATCCTCTGTATCCATACTCTTACCGCAAACAAACTATGAACCCGGTTAAACACTCTCTCATCCTTTTCAGCGCCTTTAGCCTCTTGGCAACGGGCTGCGAGAACAGCCAGCCCACGGCTAGCAAATCCCCAGCCCCCACAGAGGCAACTGCGCCCCCCGAAACATCAGCTTCTCCAGAGAATGGCCATGCGGCCAAACCCCAGGCTGGGGGCCAGGTGGTGGAATCTGGTCCCTACTATCTAGAACTAGTGACAGCACCTGAGGCCAACGGCACTCACATCGACTTCTTCCTCCAAACTGGGAATAACCACGAGGCGATCGCCGATGCTGAAGTCACCGCTGATGTCCAACTCCCCGATGGCTCTGTCCAAAGTTTGTCTCTCCCCTACGATGCCGAGGGCGAGCACTATGCAGCCCTACTTAAATCCACGGCACCGGGGGAATATCAAGTCTCTATTGCCAGCAACATTAAAGGTGAAACGGTCAAAGGTCGTTTCAGTTTTACCAAATAAGGGTAGCCTTTGCATACGGCAAAGGAACCGATTACCCCCATCCTCCACCTCTAGTATCCTCAACATCCAGATTGTTTATGAACACAATTCCCAATCGCCTTCGCAGTCGTCTACTGGGCGTACTGGTGGCCCTCACCACCGCTGGTCTGGTCGCCTGTCATCACCCGAATGAGCAGGCCCGTACCGATAGAGATCACAGCGGCCACTCGACGCCCACGACAGACAAAATATCCAAGCCAGATGGGCATTCCCCTCAGCACGGCAGCCATGATCAAACGGCTCAAGCGCAGAGCCAAGTCAAGCTGATCACCCCCAATTCAGTGACCCCGAAGCAGCCTACACTCCTAACGCTAGCCGTTCAAGATCAACAGGGGAAGGCCATTCCTAAGTTTGATGTGTTTCAAGAAAAGCTGATGCATCTGATAGTGGTCAGTGACGACTTGCGAACCTTCAATCATATTCATCCTGAGTACAGGCAAAATGGCCGTTTTGAAGTGGAAGCCACCTTCCCGGAGGGGGGAAACTACACGCTGTTTAGCGACTATAAGCCCACCGGACATGCCGAAGAGATCTCAACGCTTAAAATCCAGGCGACAGGGCAAGCCCCGCCTGCACCCGAGATTGATCTTAGGCGAACCAAAACGATAGAGACACTGCAAGCAACCCTGGATAGCTCTCAGCCTCAACTCCAAGCTGGGGAAGAGGTGACCATTACCTTTACCTTAAAGGATGCAGGGAGCCAAGAGCCCCTTACGGACTTACAGCCCTATCTCGGAGAGCGCGGCCATTTAGTGATTCTAAGGCTATCCTCCTCTTTGTCTAGGACAGACTATATTCATGCCCATGCCCTCCCCAAGGCAAAGGAGGGACAGGTCCAGTTCAAAACAGCCTTCCCAAAGGCAGGGAAATATAAGCTCTGGGGACAATTCAATCGCAACGGTAAAATTGTGACGACAGATTTTTGGGTCCAGGTGGTGTGAGGATGGAAACTATCCACAAGTCCGTTGAAGGCTTCAACGGACTTGGCGATCGTCTCACTTTAGACGATGAATGAGCAAACGCTATTTCGTCAGACCCGCTGGCGGCTAGCAAGCTGGTCTGACGGCGTGATGGGGATTGTCTTAACACTCAGCGGCTTTGGGGTTTACGAAGCCATTGACCATGCTCACCGTACGGCAGCAGACCGAGAACTGCAGGCGATCGCAGGCCGACTACACGACAACCTAGAACCCACGCTACAGCAACCGAGAGAACTCTCAGCTAGCGCTCAGCGGTTCCTCCCTGATGCTTGCATTCGTCCTCATCAATGTTTAGAAGTCACTGCCAGTCACTCACCCGGAGACATGTTCCAGGGCAACTATTTCATTCGGCTTCTGAGTCCTTCAGGAGACCTTGTGGCGCTGGCTGGGCTGAAGCCGCAAGGATTGGCACTGACCTCACCCGCTGCTGAGTGGCAGTATCTGAAGGATGAACGAAATATCCGCTACCGCCAGATTACAGTTCCTTTGCAGAATCCCGATGCGCCGCTCTGGGGGTACCTACAGGTGGGCAGCTCTCTAGAAGATTCTGATCAATACCTCACATCCGTGAGATTTGCATTCTTTGCGGGCTTACCGCTGGCGCTAGCTTTTGTTGGAATTGCAGGGTGGTGGCTAGCGGGACGGGCGATGCGACCCATTCGTCAGTCCTATCAGCAGATGCAGCAGTTCACCGCCGATGCAGCCCATGAGTTGCGAACCCCTATTGCGGCAGCTCAAGCCACGGTGGAATCAGTCTTGGACATGCCGCATTTATCGGAGACCGATACCCGCGAAACTTTACAGGTTCTAGATCGCCAGCATCAGCGTCTGTCTCAGCTCATTCAGGATTTACTATTGCTAACCTGTTTGGACCGTCAAGCCCAGGCCCAGCATGAGTCATGCTGCCTCCAAAATGTGGTGAATGACATTGCAGAAGAGCTGGCAGCTTTAGCCTTGAACAATAAGGTAAAGCTGCTGACTGACATTCAGGTCGATCAACTCCTCTGGGTCAATGGGGATGAGGCACAGCTCTACCGACTTGTGTTCAATCTGGTCATTAATGCGCTGCAACATACACCTGAAGGTGGGACGGTGACACTTTTGCTGAATGAGCAGGACCAGCAGGCAGTCATTCAGGTACAGGATACGGGGGTGGGGATTGTACCTGAGTACCAAGCTAAAATCTTTGACCGCTTTTATCGTGTGGATAGCGATCGCAGCCGACAGACCGGAGGTTCGGGGTTAGGGTTAGCGATTGCAGATGCGATCGCCCAAACACACAAGGGCAAAATTCAGATCCGAAGCCAAGTAGGGCAGGGCAGCACTTTTATTGTGTCTCTTCCCACAGAAACGACATAACGCTTGAGGTCAGCAAGCCTCAGACTATAGGCTTGCAAGATAGGATAGAAGCGCTGTCCCGGAAAGCGTGGTCTTTGCAACGTGGCATGATTGCTGTAGTAGATTAAACAGACTTTATGCCGCGTCTTCATCCTCTATATCCACAGCCGTAATGGTATTGCCAGAGACCTCAGCGCCTAACTCCAGCTTCTGGCGGACTTGTTGCTCCACATCCAGGGCAAAGTCTGGGTGATCTGTAAAGTACTGAATCGTATTTTCTCGGCCCTGACCAATATTATTGCCGTCATAGCTGTACCAAGCACCCTTACGGATAATCACATCGGTCTCTTCCGCCATATCGACAAGGCAGCCTAAGGTCGAAATTCCCTGACCGAACAAAATGTCAAACTCAGCTACTCGAAACGGAGGAGCAATCTTATAGTAAATTTGTACTAAAGTAGTGTCAAGATGATACTTTTGTTCACGATTTGCCTCCCCACAGTGAGGTGGCTATGGCGATAGATACAATGGTTGAATTGGTAGGATTCCCCGGTGGATGGCTAGTGGGGGTTTCTCATGCCTTGGACTGGGGCTATCAATGTTGGGTGATCACACCTGAGCAGCAAGTCTATACAGACGGTGAATACTATCTCTGCAGTTTGGTAGCCTTAGGTGCAGGTCGCTTTTTGGTTGAGCATTCTCTTGAAGTGGAGTGACAGAACTGCTGATGGCGAAAAGAGTCCCACCTCGAATTTATTGCCTCTGCGCCACTGAAGCGCCAGTGATCGCGGTATTTCGACGGGCCCCAGCTCTTGGTCTCATGTGGGTCGTTGGCATTTAGAGACTGGAAGATATGAGCCTGGTGCTTGGCTACGGGGGCGTCTTTTCCCTCGTCGTTCTGACCTTTCCCCGGATGGGCGTTTTCTCTGTTATTTTGCTCAAAAATCGAAGGCGACCTGGGAGCAGGGTGAAACTTATGTTGCCCTTTCAAAGTTGCCCTGGCTGAAGGCACTCCATGCCTTTGGCACCTGTGGAACTTGGACGCGCGGTTATTACTTCACTGAGGAGAATCGCGGTGATACTCACCTAAACTTAAAGCTACCCCTCTCCTATGGACTAAGTTCATTCCCAGTGGTCCAATTTGCCCAGGAACGTCACCGGGGTTGGACCGAAACCCCCGATTCACCCCCTCGGCATCCTGATGATTTCTGGGATGAGCATCGTCATGCACAATTATCTAAACAACAACCTGGAGGACATCGAGTCCTCTATTTAGAAAGTTTGGGTAGGGCAGGGGCTGAATTTGGCGTCGATCAGGCGGTAGATGGGATGTCTGTGCTCTATTTCATGAAGTCCCAGCAAGGAATCGAATTGTTGGATGACTTGCAATGGGCAGACTGGGATTTGAGGGGTCAACTGCTAGTTGCCACCCGTACAGGCAAACTTCAGATCCGAAATTTGGACGGCAATGGTCCTGAGGTCATCTTTGAAGTCGATCTATCAGAAATGGAGCCAAATCCCAGCCCTGCACCCTGCTGGGCTCAAGACTGGTGAGGTTGGAGGTTCATCATTATTGATTGAGTCCGGGTCTTGCTTTCACTCCTTTTTTCGACTCCTAAATGGCGCTCCCCAATACTTCCAGGATTCTCGATTAAAGGGAGCCTTCCACTTTTGGATAAGGGCTTGCTCTAGCTTTTGTCGGGGGTGGTATTCGGCCGGGGCTTCTCGCCAAAAGCTGATGTTGACCTGCACTGGTAGAGTATGAATTCGATGAGCAGCCACATAATTATGTAGGTAATCCTTGCAGTCATGGACCCCCTTCCAGCGTTGGTTGGATTTACAGGTTTCACCCACATACAGCAGCAGTGGCAACTCCTGATCGATCACGAAATAGAGTGCGGCAATACCTTCATCATCAAAAGTATCTCGCCAGAATTCAGTATTTTGTGGCCGAAGACTGAAGGGATCAATCTGACTTTTCACGTTAAGTCATGGAGGCATTGCCAGATGGAGGTTCTAAGCAGTTAGTCCATATTCAGCTACGATGAGCGAAACCTGAGCTTGGAGGACATGAGGATGCAGACAGGGTGGCAGA
>JAAUUW010000158.1 GCA_012030735.1 Acaryochloridaceae cyanobacterium SU_2_1 | reverse complement strand
GCTGAGGTTGGCGCGGCTGAGGTCGGCGCCGCTGAGGTCGGCGCCGCTGAGGTCGACGCTGCTGAGGTCGGCGCTGCGGAGGTTGGCGCTGCGGAGGAATTTGCCCAGGCGTTGGTTAAAGGTGCCCAGTTGCCAACAATCGCTGTAACGCATTATCCGGAGCAAGCGCCCAGGGTCATGACCTTCCGTATCGGGTTGACCGCAGGGATAAAAATAGATTTGTGCTTTTAAGGCATCCACCAACTGAGCATACCGATGAATTTCTAGCAGCAAAATCAGTACATTCAACCCGGTAGCAATATCGACCTGGCGCTGGCCAATCGTCGTCTGATATTTCCGCAGTTGGCGGGCTTTGCGTTGGGGCAGGGTTTCTTCAGTGGCATCAATAAATTTGCCATCGCTCCAGTCCAGATAAAAACCCTCCAGCCGTTTGAACAGTTCCCCCCAATCCGGCTCGGCTTTTTTAGTAAGCCGATCAGGTATTCCACAACTTCCTGTGTCAAGGTGCCAAAGCCCAACAGATCGTAGATTTCCCGGAACAGCGTATCGTCAGGAACACTGTATCGCTTAGCCCGACTATCCTCTCTTTTGGTCCAGCGCACCAGCGATTCCACCAGCCGCTCGGCACACAGAAACTCACCAAAACTCTTGTGAAAAAACTCGATCTGGTTTTCGCTGCCCTCCGATGATTTGAGATAAAACGCCGCCAGGGCATTCTTCAGCGGATTTTGCTCAGCATTTTGTTTGGCCTGGGCCAATAATCGCTTTGCGCCCTCATCGTCCTTCAGCCGTTCCTCAATTAGGGCAATGGCGGCAGATTCGCCCCCCGACTGCACCACACATAGCCCCGCCTCCGCCAAAATGGTGCGTAGGTCGTCTGGGTCAAGTCCGGTAATTTTGGGGTTGAGGTTAGCCCCGTTTTCACTGCGCTGCTTAGTCAACACCCAATCTAGCGCCGCCTCGTAAATTTGAATCCGCACGGCAACCGGGTCATCGCCAGTGAGCTGAGAGTCCTGGAGGTTGCCATCCCGGTGCAGCGCTGCCAACAGGTAAAGCAGTAGGGGTTCCGTCGCCAGGGTTTTGACTTGCTCTGGACACTGCTGGTTTCGCAAAAACGCCTGAAATTGCTGCGTTTTCTCGCTGCCCGTCAACTTTTCCCAGTTCACGAGCCACTGCTGCTGAATCTCCTGCGCCATCGGTGCAATCTCGACTCGCTCTAGATTCGGGGGCATCAGCCGTTCCACGCCATACAGCGCTAAGGGTCTGCCCGTAATCACCACCCGGTGTCCCCGTTCGCTCAGCTCAGCACAGCGTTTTTGAAACAAGCCCACCTGCTCCAGAAATTGTTTCAGTCCATCCGTTGCCCCGCGTTCCAGCAGCAATTCATCAAAGCCATCCAACAAGAATAGAAAGCGCGTGTTGCGATCGGTCAGCCAGCCCGCATCCTTGGTGAAATCGGTGGCAATGGCATCCTCTAGGGTTTTGTCAAAATCTTGAGCAAAATTCTGGACATCGCGCAGCCGAATCAGCACCGGAATCCAGATGGGGAACCACTCCCGCCGCAGCTTGTCGGCAAACATCCGACAAAACACACTCTTACCCCGCCCAGGACCCCCCTGGATAAACAACACCTGCCCCTGTTTCTTAGCATCCTGCAACAGCGTTTCTGCCCAGGTTTCAATGTTTTGGGGGGTGGCTTCGTCGTCTATCTCGCCTTCCCTATCCACAGGTTGCACTTGCAGCGGCACATACAAATCCGCAAAGGTGAATGGCTCGTCAAACACTGTCTCCTGGGGTTTGCGGGCAATCACCTCCTCCAGGTAGCGATCGACACTAGCATAGCGTTCCTGGTCTTGCAACCAGCCCTCCCCATAGACCGCCGCCAGTCGCTTCACCTGATCCCGCACCTCCGCCACAATCTCCTTTAGGTAGCGGTGGGTGCTGCGGGCAATGCGTTCCGTAGTGCGCTTGCTCTCCGCCTGCGACAACCCCGCCTCCTGCAATCGCTGGCTCAGCAGCCCATTAAAAATCTTGGCCAGTTGCGACTCATGGAAACAAATCAGTGTCTTGCGGGCTTCATGATCGGTTAACTCCACCTCCTTGCCGTTTAGCTCCAGCTGCTCGCCCAACTGTTGAATCTGGTTTGTCAACTCCTCCGACGCAGGTTGGTCAGACAACCGCTGCACCAGCTCTGGATGCTGCCCTAGAAAAACCTGGACACTTTTCAGGTAGGCAGTCTGGGCGGCGATCGCCACTCCCACCTCCAGCGTCGGCTCCTGCCGCGTTTGTTCCACAATGTATTTCAGCAACCCCGTCGCCAACGGCACAAACGGCAAAGCTGCCGTCGCCACCTGCCCCAGCGGTGAACTCAACACATCCAGCAATGATGAAAAATGGTTGACCAGGGGTGCCAGTTCTTGGGCGCTCTTATTTTCCTGAATCGCTTTGGCCAGTTCGGCGATCGTCTTCAGGCTATCCACACTTCCCTTAACCGTATCCTCCCAGGAAATTGGCGTATTCAAACCTCGCCAGACATCGCGCCAGAGTTGTTTCACCATCGGGTTATCTTTTTGGAGCAGCAATTTAGGGATAGTGTAGCCGATCTGGATTCGATGGATTTTTTAGACAATAAGGGTGGCGATCGCACCAGCAGTCAATGAGGCAGGGTCAGTCCTTTGGGAAACTCCAAGGCTAGGGCTATATTCTTGGTGGTGCAGAAAACTTTTTTCAAGAGATCAGCCATTGTTACTCAGGTCAGGAGGACATACGATCCATTCTCTTGACAGTGAGGAGCGGACTCAGATAGCGTTAAGCTGGAATTCTAAATAAGAATTATTTTCATTAGCTAATTTAGTGGGCATGGGAATCAAAAAATTTCAGTCTGTTTTAGGTGGGTTGTTGGGGATTGGTGTTGCGATCGCAGCCCCTAGTTGTAGCAACCAAACCCCCTCTTCTACGACATCTACATCACCAGAGAGCCAGTCTGGGCAAGCCGTTGTCAATGTTTATACAGCAAGACATTACGACACCGACGAGGAATTGTACCAGGATTTCACAAAGAAAACGGGCATTAAAATCAATCTACTAGAGGGCAAGGACAATGAACTGTTAGAACGGATCAAAAACGAGGGCACTAACCGCCAAGCGGATGTCTTAATTACTGTAGATGCAGGCCGGTTATGGCGAGCTGAGGAGGCGAAGCTACTGCAGCCCATTCAGTCAGATATACTCAAAGCCAAGGTGCCTGAAAACCTCCGTCATCCCGATGGGCTGTGGTTTGGCCTCACTCGACGAGCTCGAATTCTGGTCTACAACAAAGCCAAGATCAAACCCGCACAGCTCTCTACCTACGAAGCCTTGGCAGAACCGACTTGGAAAGGGCGAGTCTGCGTGAGAAGCTCTAACAATATCTATAATCAATCGCTATTAGGCTCATTCATTGAATCGGAAGGTCCAGAGGCCACAAAGGCATGGGCTAAGGGTTTAGTGGCAAACCTAGCCAGACCCCCGAAGGGGGGTGATACCGATCAGATTAAAGCAGTGGCTGCGGGCCAATGTGATGTGGCGATTGTCAATCATTATTATCTGGCTCGCATGGCTCAATCTAAAAACGCTGAGGATCAAGCCGTGGCAGCCAAAGTCGGTGCCTTCTTCCCGAACCAACAGGATCGGGGTACCCATGTCAATATTAGTGGGGCTGGGGTGGTCGCTAATGCTCCGCACCAAAAGAATGCGATCGCCTTTTTGGAATATCTGACGAGTGCTGAAGCCCAAACAGTCTTTGCCGAGGGCAATGATGAATACCCAGTGGTCAAAGATGTCGCTATTCCAGCCGTTCTCAAGGAATATGGCGAATTTAAAGCCGACACCATTAATGTCAGTGCCTATGGCCGCAACAACCCAGAAGCGATTAAAATTGCCGATCAGGTGGGCTGGCAATAGAATCTAACCAGAGAATTAACAAACAAACCCAACTCAATCCCAAGATCGCCAGCTCCCTTGGGATTAAGACCCTGTGCTCACCGAATGCTGTGAGCACAGGGCAGGAGGTTATTATCCAAACCCTCTAGCAGCCTAATGGGAAGAAATAGCTGGAGTTGAGGTCACCCGAGACGGCATCCAATCAGGCCGCAAATCCTTGGCCCCATTTAAGTAGACATGGTGAATGGGATGCTGGGGATTGGGGGTATTAAAATGGATCAAACAACGAATGCAATAGTCTAAGTCGCTCTCCACATGCATTTGCTGCACATCAAGCAAGGCAACACAGTCCCAGTTGGGTCGCTGGCGAGCAATCGCAGCAGGAAAAATAGCATCTAAGTCCTGAGTCACAGAGAAAGTAACGCTAACCACCTCCTCTAACACCAAGGCATTCTGCGTTTCAATGGCATCCATCAGCTCAGTCACCGCTGCTTCGATGGCGGCAATTGAGTTGCTCGAAGCAGTCGTTGCCCCCCGAATCGCGCGGACTCTCCATAACGCAGAATCAATCTTCATAGCTCAATCATGCCCTAGAGACGTGTAATAAACCAGGGCCATGTTAGCAAACTTGACATCTATGGCGAACTGCGATGAACCATATTCCCTCATAGCCCCCAGCAATAGCTTAATAAGGGTGATAGAGCCAGAGAGGCAAGCCATTGGTCGCTAGATCAAACTCTAACCGAGCCCTCATGGCAGGGGACATAAACGAGACTAACTCAGCTTGCTGATCAGCACCTCGACTCCCTGGCAGGAAGCGACTCCAGAAGGGTTTATCTTCTTCGATGGTGTTGCATTTTGCCTTGTCTGGGTCAAGCCCTGCTAATTCGGCAACCCAGCGACGGGCGTCCTCTTCTGTTCCGAGGCGATCCACTAGCCCTAAAGCTAAGGCTTGTTCCCCTGTAAACACACGACCATCGGCAAATTGCTTGACCGCCTCTACTTCTAAATGACGGCCATCAGCCACCGTTTGCACAAATTGGTTATAGCTACTGTCAATCAGGTCTTGGAGGATTTGTCGTTCTGGCTCTGTGATTTCGCGATCGAAAGCCAAGATATCTTTATAGGGGCCAGATTTAATGACCTTAAAGGAAACCCCCACTTTATCCAGCAGACCCTCTAGGTTATTGCCTCTCAAAATGACGCCAATACTACCGGTAATCGTGCCGGGATTAGACATAATATGCTCGGCTCCCATGCCGATATAGACCCCCCCCGAAGCGGAGATATTGCCAAAGCTGGCGACAATTTTGACCTTTTCTCTCAGTCGCATCAAAGCGCTATAAATCTCATGGGAGTCAACAACCGTACCACCAGGGCTATCAATCCGTAAGAGGAGGGCTGGATACCCTTTTTCTTCAATTGTTTTTAAGGCGTCTAGAACATGTTTGCGGGTACCACTTGCGATCGCACCTTTAACCTCTAAGCGGGCTATTTGCTGGCGAGCACTTTTTTTAAAGGGCCAAATCATGGGCAACAGTTATCACTCGGTGAAATCAACAGTCCTAGGGCAAAGCACCCTAGACCTGAATTGTAATCTAGCTTGCGACTGAAGGTGGCACTGCCCTGAAAATGCCTGGTGACCTTTGAGCCTTTGACCATTGTGTTCTCAGGAACAGAGGCCCTATAATTAAGGGAATTATTACGAAATATTGAACATTGCTTAAGATTACCTTAGCTAAAGTTTAAGGTCTGTCATTTTTAGCCATTGCCAGTAACCCTCGCTCAATGCTCTCTTACCTTGGGTTGCTCTCCTCCCTAAAACCCTGTTATCGAAAGACTTCAAACCCATGCCCTTTAGTCTGACAACTTCTCGAACGCTCAAAGAACGACTAGTGCTGATTGCCCCTTTCTTCTTATGGGGGACAACGATGGTGGCGATGAAAGGGGTACTTCCCCTAACCACCCCGTTATTCATGGCAGGCTTACGGATTGCTCCGGCTGGCTTATTGGTTATTCTTGCTGCTCTATGGATGGGCAAAGCCCCACCCAAGGGTTGGCAAGCTTGGGGTTGGATTGCTTTGTTTGCCCTTGTGGATGTCACCCTCTTTGAAGCCTTTTTAGCATTAGGGCTGAAAAAGACCTCCGCTGGCTTGGGATCGGTGATGATCGATTCCCAGCCTATTCCTGTGGCACTGCTGGCACTATGGCTCTTTGGAGAGCGTATTGGCTTTTGGGGCTGGATCGGTTTAGCCTTTGGTGTGGTTGGCATTAGCTGTATTGGCCTACCCGATCAATGGCTAACAACTCTTGAGCCAAGCCAGTGGCTGACCCAAGACTGGCACCAGATTTTGAGTAGGTCAACGCTCTCTCAACTGGGCCAGAGCGGAGAATGTTTAATGCTGCTAGCGGCCCTCTGCATGGCAGTGGGCACGGTGATGATTCGCCAGGTTTGTCGCCATACAGATCCCTTGACCGCCACCGGTTGGCATATGTTCTTGGGTGGGTTGCCCTTATTTTGCGGATCGGGCTTATGGGAGTCTGAGCAATGGGTTCACCTGAATGGCTGGGCTTGGCTCTCCATCGCCTATGCAGCTATTTTTGGCAGTGCGATCGCCTATGGTTTATTTTT